>CAYNQM010000287.1:0-1525 GCA_964399275.1 uncultured Haladaptatus sp. | reverse complement strand
GCATCGGCAAGGACGACATCCGTCGCGGTGACGTCTGTGGTCCCGCCGACGACCCACCAAAGGTCGCCGACACGTTCACGGCCCGCATCGTCGTGATGCAGCACCCGAGCGTCATCACGGCTGGCTACACGCCGGTCTTCCACGCCCACACGGCACAGGTCGCGTGTACCATCGAGTCTATCGACGCAAAAATCAACCCGTCCACCGGTGAGATTGCCGAGGAAGACCCCGACTTCATCAAGTCCGGCGACGCTGCGAAGGTCACGGTTCGACCACAGAAGCCACTCAGCATCGAACCCGCGAGCGAGATTCCGGAACTCGGCTCCTTCGCAATCCGTGACATGGGCCAGACCGTCGCGGCCGGTCAAGTCCTCGAAGTCAACGAGAAGTAAACGATGCAGCAAGCACGAGTCCGTCTCGCAGGAGCTAACCCCTCGGATCTCGACGATATCTGCGACGATGTCCGCGAGATTGCCGAGAAGACCGGCGTCTCTCTGAGTGGCCCGATTCCGCTCCCGACGAAGACACTGGAAATCCCCACCCGCAAATCCCCCGACGGAGAGGGAACCGCGACGTGGGAACACTGGGAGATGCGCGTCCACAAGCGCCTCATCGACCTCGACGCCGATGAACGCGCACTGCGACAGCTGATGCGCATTCAGGTTCCGAACGACGTCAGCATCGAAATCGTTCTCGAAGACTGAGCCTCTTTCAACGTTCTTCATTTTCTCGCGCTGACGAGCTCTTGCTGTAGGGATTCGATTTTTGTAGCTTGCGCAACCACTGTGTAGTATGCGACTCTCGCGCTCACCGACGGTACAGACGCTCGCAATCTTCTGCGTCGTCTTCACCCTCCAGTCGGTGATTGGGGCCATCAGCCTCCCGTTGGCGGTGAGCCTGTTTACCCTCGCACCGCCGGTGACGGTTCGTCCGTGGGCGCTCCCGCTTTCCGTCTACGCGCACGCCAACCTTCCTCATCTCATCTCGAACGCCATCGCGCTGTTGTTCGCCGGACTGCTGGTCGAGCGCGTGACGACGACGGCTCGATACCACGCCTACTTCCTCTCGGTCGGCATCCTCGCAGGCGTGACGCAGGTTTGGGTAGACGGTCTCGTCGCCCCCGCCAACCCCGTTCTCGGAGCCAGCGGCGCGGTGTTCGGGTTGTTCGGTTACCTGCTCGCCGGAAATCCCGTGACGGACGCGGTGGTCGGCAGGCTCCGTCTCTCGCGCCGGGGCCAAATCCTCGTCATGCTCGGCCTCGCCTTCGTCGCTACGCTGACGACCGCCGCGTCCGGTGTGGCTCTCGTCGCCCACTTTACCGGATTCACGGTCGGACTCATCGCGGGACGCCTTCACATTCTGCGGGTCGAAACACAAGCTACAAGTAACGACCGGGCGGTACAATAGTCCGAGGGCTCGTAGATCAGTGGCAGATCGCTTCCTTCGCAAGGAAGAGGCCCCGGGTTCAAATCCCGGCGAGTCCATACGAGCGAAGCGAGGATGGACGAGCGGGATTTTAATTAGA
>CAYNQM010000286.1:0-1566 GCA_964399275.1 uncultured Haladaptatus sp. | reverse complement strand
ACCTCGGCACCGAAATCGCCGTGGTAGACGAGGACGGCGAGGACGTGCCCCGAGACGACAAATCCATCGGTGAAATCGTCGTCCACGGCAATCAGGTGATGGAGGGCTACTGGGAGAAACCCGAGGCGACCGAAGAGGCGTTCAACGACCGCCGAGAGGGCTGGTATCACACGGGCGACCTCGCCGTCGTGGACGAACACGGCATGGTCTCGATTCAAGACCGCAAGAAGGACATCATCATCAGTGGCGGCGAGAACATCTCCAGCATCGAGTTGGAGGACGCGCTCTTCGAACACGAGAAAGTCAACGACGTGGCGGTCATCCCCGCGCCGAGCGACCAGTGGGGAGAGACGCCGAAGGCGTTCGTCATTCCGGCGACTGGCGACCCGGACGAACCGGGCGTCACCGAGGAAGAAATCCGCGAGTTCACCAAAGAGCACATGGCGAGCTACAAAGCCGTCAGCCACGTCGAGTTCGTGGACGAACTGCCGACGACCGCCACCGGAAAAGTGCAGAAGTACGAGCTCCGCGAGCAGGAGTGGGACGACGAGGACAGAATGGTCGGGCAGGGATGAGCGGGAAACGCTAGTCGAACGGCAGTGCTGACTCTTTGGGTCGGGTGACAATACTTGATTGTCGCGTCACACGGCTGATACTCCCGGTTAGTCGGTTTTATTCATTCATAAAATTATGAACTATAAATATTTTAACTGGTGGGGATTATGAAAGAACATGGAAACAATTAATAGTCCTAAATCCACTCCCCATAGTATGGCAAATGATGGCACGGGTCAAACCCGTCGAGACGTCGTAAAGATGACCGGGGCGGCTGGCGTGACTGGCATCGCAGGATTAGCTGGCTGCTTGAGCGGTGGCGGCGGCGGTGACGGCGGGGACGGCGACTACCCGGCGCTCGGAAACTACCCTGTTCAAGGGGACAAAGTGACCTTCGGATTCAACGTTCCGCAGTCCGGACCGTACGCATCCGAGGGGAAAGACGAACTACGAGCGTACAAACTCGCGGTAAAGCACCTGAACAACGGCGGCGGCTGGGTCGATAACTGGAGTGACCTCTCGGGGAACGGCGTCCTCGACAAGCAAGTCGATTACGTCACGGGCGACACGGGAACCGACTCCGACCAAGCGCGCAAACAGGCCTCGCGGATGATTAGCCGCGACAACGTCATGATGGTTTCCGGCGGCTCGTCGAGTGCGGTGGCCATCGCGGTGCAGGGTCTCTGCCAGAAAGAGAAGGTGATGTTCATGGCCTGTCTGACCCACTCGAACGACACCACTGGGAAAGACTGTAATCGGTACGGCTTCCGTGAGATGTTCAACGCCTACATGACGGGACAGGCGCTCGCACCCGTGGTGACGAAGGAGTACGGAAAAGACCTCAAATTCTACCAGTTGTACGCCGACTACAGTTGGGGCAAAACCCAACAGGCGTCGATGAAGAAGTTCTTCGAGCAAGCCGGTTGGTCGCAGGTCAAGAGCGTGGCCACGCCGCTCGGAACTAAAGATTACTCGTCGTACCTCTCGGAAGCGGCCAGCTCCGGGGCCGAC
>CAYNQM010000285.1:0-1587 GCA_964399275.1 uncultured Haladaptatus sp. | reverse complement strand
CCGACCGCCGACGACACCCGAACCGACGCCATCGCTCGCTCGGCGCGCTACCTCGCCCGCGACATCCGCGCGAGTGCGGTGGTGGCGGCCGCCGAATCCGGCAACACAGCGCTGAAGTTGGCGAAATTCCGCCCCGGCGTCCCCGTCGTGGCGACGACGCCGAACGACCGCGTTCGGCGGAAACTCGCCCTCTCGTGGGGGGTCAACGCCCAGTACACCGACCTCGGACACACCGTCGAAACCATCATCGAGGACGGCGTGCAGGCCGCCCTCGACGCCAACCTCGCGGAGAGCGGCGACACCGTGGTCGTCCTCTCGGGGATGATGAGCGAACTCGACGGCTCGGACACGGCGAACATGCTTAAAGTCCACGTCGCCGCCGAGACTATCGCAACCGGTCGAAGCGTCGTCAGCGGCCAGGTCGTCGGTTCTGTGACGCGCAGTTCGACGGGCGACCTCTCCGACGTTCCGGACGGAACGATACTCGTCCTCGAACCGGAGTTCGATGGGGAATTCACCGGCGAGACCTCACGTCTCTCGGGCATCGTGGATGCACGACCGGGGATGACGGGCTACCCGGCACTGGTCGCGCGCGAACTCGACATTCCGATGATCAGCGGCGCACCGCTCGGCCCGCAGGTCGAAACCGGCGACGAGGTGACTCTGGACGGGGAACGCGGGGTCGTCTACCACGGCGACGTGCGGTCACACGACCGTCCGTAGCCAGCCTTTTGTTCGCCCGACTCTTATCGTGGCGCATGTCTGACTGGAAGTACGACATCGAGGACGTTGGGGACGATGCTGACGACGATTCGGACGAGACGCCGCAGATGCATCCGCAGGAGGAGACCCTTGAACCGGGGTCTCCCTCGGCTGAGAACGTCCTGTTCGTCGTCCTCGGTGCGCTCACGATGCTGTTCGTCTTCCTTCGCCTGACCGGACTGGCGTAACCCACAAACCCTTAATCGCTCGACACCAACACCCAATCATGGCATCGCCCCTCGATTCGCTCCCGCTCTTACTCGTCCTCGCGGGTGCGGGGCTCGCGCTTGCGGAGGCACTTATCCCCGGTGCACATTTCATCGTCCTCGGCATCGCGCTCTTGCTCGCTGGACTGGTCGCGCTCGTCTTTCCGCCGTTAGCCGCTCCGTTCGTGCTCGCTGGTCTCGTACTCGGATTCGGCGCGCTCTCGCTGTACGCCTACCGCGAACTCGACCTCTACGGTGGGAAAGGCACGGGGCGAACGAAAGATTCCGACTCGCTGAAAGGCGAGATGGGCCGCGTCACCGAGCGCGTTACTCCCGCCGAGGGGCAGGTGAAACTCGACAGCGGCGGATTCAACCCGTACTACGCCGCGCGGTCGATGGACGGCGAAATCCCCGAGGGAACCGAAGTGATGGTCATCGACCCCGGTGGTGGCAACGTCGTCACGGTCGAACCGGTCGGGCACATCGAGGACAGCATCGACCGCGAACTCGCCCGAGAACGGGCGAAACGCGAAAAGGAGACCGAAGAACTCTAATTTCGCCTATTTTCAACCTGAATGTCGTCGTACAATGTAGCAGAATACTTAACAGGTAGCTATCC
>CAYNQM010000284.1:0-1635 GCA_964399275.1 uncultured Haladaptatus sp. | reverse complement strand
CCTTCCTGCTTCTGCCGGGCGTGATGGCCACGGTGCTGGCGTGGGACTTCGGCGAGCAGGCCATCAACGTCGGCGAGCAGTTGGGCCGCGAGGCAGACACCCAAACCCTCGAACTCATGCACGCCGCCGCGAGTACCGTGGTCGCAATTTCAGCGGGCGGTATCGGCTACGCGATGTATCTGTTCGCTGGCGGCGGCCAACCGATGACCGCGCTCGTCTTCCTGCTGATTGCGGCGCTGGCGCTCACCTCGGCACTGCGGGCGTGAAATAACACGAAAACGCAATAGAGCGACTGAAACGAGTCATCTCTTCTCTCCGCCACCTATCTCGCTATCGAACTGTGCGAAGAACTCGTCCATGAAGTTCCATCGAGACTCTCCGAGACAACATCCCGGCGACGTGTACAACGCATCCAGTCGTTCCTTCGCCCACTCTCGAAGTAGCGTAATATCTGGCCGCTCTGCTGTCGCCACGTCGTGAACTGACGAGTCGTCGATTACCGCGAATTTTTCGCCCGTTCTTCCCAACCTCTCGCCGACGATACAGGCCATCCGAACGAGACCGCGTGCGCCAATCGCTTCTAGTTTGTCTGCGTCGAAGAGTAATTTCGCCTCGGGAGTTTCTGGTTCCGGGGAGGTTGACCGAATGCTGTGTGCTCTGATACAGTGTTTGATAGCATCGATTTGAGCAATCGGCACCGATTCGGTCTTGAGGAGCTTCTCCGCCTCTACTGCGGCCCATTCGTCGTGATCGTCTATCTTCCCAGTTCTTTCGAGTGGCCGACCGATGTCGTGTAGCCACGCCGCCGCAGAAAGGACGTCTCTATCGACAGCTTTCCCATACTCGTTTGCTAACCTGATCGATAAATTTCTGACTCGGTTAGCATGGAGACTATCGTGCGCTGGGAGGGCATCTTTGTAATACGGCAACGACAGCGTTCGAGCGAGCGAACCTAATTCCTGCGCCATGAGGATGCAAGAAGTTCAATTTCAGACGAGATAGTGGTTGTGGAGTTCTCGGAAAGCAGTGCGAAACGAGCACCGAACAGATTACACCTCTTCGTTTGCAGGCCAGAAGAGGTACCGACTGATAGCGATGCCGACACCGGTGGGTATTCCAAGAACAAGCGCCGACGCCACCGAACCGCCGAAAACGAGCGCATCCAACAGCACCACGACTACCGTTCCGAGGGCGAACTGGAGGCTGGCGCTGGCGACGCGCTCGCTGACCACGCTACTCCACCGTCGGCACCGGCACGCTTTCCAGCACCGACTCGACGATTTCGTCCTTTCGCACGTTGTTCACCTTCGCGTCCGGAGTGAGCACGACGCGGTGGGCGAGGACGGGGAAGGCGACTCGTTTCACGTCGTCCGGGGTGACGAACTCCCGGCCCTGCATGGCGGCGCGAGCGCGGGAGGCTTCGAAGAGGCGCTGGGTACCACGAGGCGAGACGCCGACTTCGACTCGGCGGTCGTCGCGGGTTTCGCGGGCGACGGCGGCCATGTACTTGATGAGGTCTTCTTCGACGCGCACCGTCTCGGGCACCGTCTGGAGGTTAGTGACGAGTTCGGTGTCCAGGACGCTCTCGATGCTCGGACTCTGGCTGTGACGGCTTGCGCGCCTGCGCAGGAGTTC
>CAYNQM010000283.1:0-1644 GCA_964399275.1 uncultured Haladaptatus sp. | reverse complement strand
GGACGGCGTCATCGACCTCGAAACCGAGCGACCGGGAACCGGCGCACGACGCTAGAGTTTCCCGACTCGTTCGGCCTGGAATCCGATGATGTCCTCGTACCCGTCAGTGGACATCAACACCGGATAGAACGGTTGATCGGCCCGAAGTTCTTCGCCCTCCTTTCTGGCGAACAGTTCGCCCGATTCGACGCGGACGAAGTTCTCGCCGACGAACTCGTATCCTCTTCCTTCGACCACGCCGAAAACGCGGTAGCGTTCTGGGATGCTCTCCTCCGAAAGCGCGTCGAGCGCGCCCGTCGCGCCGAGGAAGTTGCGGAGGACGCGCTCTGCGTTTCGATCCGCGCGCTCGGTTCCGCGAATGCCACATTCGACCGCAACCCCATCGACGTGGTCGATGAGACCACCTGCGACGTAGCTGATGTCTACCACTCGGGTGACGCCCGTCGCCCGAGCGAGTCGGTTCGTCCGGTCGTTCGACCGCGAGACGAGTCCGAACGTCTCGGGATGCGAGCGCGTCGAGTGAAGGTCGAGCACGCCACAGTCGCGCAGTTTCGGGAGAAGTCGCGCCGCGAGTCGGGATTCGTGCGTCGTTCCGTCGGAGTCGCCCGGAAACGCACGATTCAGATCTTCGTCGATGAACCGCCGGTTCGCGGCTATCGCCTCCTCGTTGGCGAGCGCGAATCGAACCGGTTGCTCCAAAACGGGATTTTCGTCCAGCACGCGCTCGATGGCGGTCTTTCCACAGAGTTCGTTTCCGTGGAGACACGCAACGACGGCCAGTTCCGGGACGCCATCGCCGACGGTTTCGACGCGCATTGTCACGGAGTGGCACGCAGTGACGGTACTTGAGACTGTGGTTTTCGGTGCGATGGCTGGATCCCCGGCGCGATGTGGTCACTTCGTCGCGTGCGCGGAGTCGTGGGTTTGCAGGCGAATCTCCCTCCCCGTGATTTCCGCGATGGCATCCTCGGGGAGCGGGTACACTTCCTTCGATTCGTCCTTCCAGCCCAGAAGCATCTTGTACTCGTTGACCAGACTGGGATGCGGGTCAACGTATGCGATGCCCGCCTCGACTTTGGTGACGACGCCGACTTTCTGGTCGTCCACGTTGAACACCGGTTTGCCCTCGTCGGTTTCGTTCGGGGTCTGTCGCATGGGGGACATACTATACAGTCGAGTATCAAGTTGTCTGCCGAGCGGAGGGTTATGGAAGAGTTTCAGTCGGGGGAGTAGCCTGCATCGTTCGGAATGATTTGTCCGTGAGTTAGTTACCGTCCAGTCGTTCAGTTTCGCTGTTGGGGAGTGCCGACGACAAACGACCGCCTTCGCACGGCGCGCTGGCGAGATTTCGGACACCTATATTCAGTCCAGATCGTCGCTTCGCTCCGTCGCTCGGAGGATGAACGGTCCAATCGAGAGCGTACGCTTTGCGACTGTGGCGATTCTGAGGATGTACGAGAGCAGGATGACGAAGGGGACGACGGCAATCGTCGTCGCCAAACTCACGACCAATATGTCGTTGCTGATGCCGAACGTATTGCCGGGAACCGCCTTCGCGTCGAAGTAGATTATCATCGACGCCGTGACGACGAGTGCCGGAATCGCCGTGTAGAGCATCGTCCGCGAGAGGATGACGAGTTCCCA
>CAYNQM010000282.1:0-1805 GCA_964399275.1 uncultured Haladaptatus sp. | reverse complement strand
CCTGTTTCATCGTGGTTGCCATCGATTTGAGCAGTCCTATCATCGGTCAACCACCCCGAGAATCACGTCGAGGCTACCCAGCGTCGCGACGAGGTCGGGGATGTACTCCCCTTTGGACATGTGGTTGAGCGCCGAAAGGTTGCTGAAGCACGGACTCCGAATCTTGAACCGACCCGGCTTGTCCGTCCCGTCAGCACGGATGTAGATGCCGAGCTCGCCTTTTGCACCTTCGACGGCGCTGTAGACTTCGGTGTCGGCCTCCGGTTTGAGCGTCCGGGGAACGTTCGACTGAATGTTGCGTTCGTCCTCCGGCCAGTCTTCGAGCAAATCGACGCACTGGCGAATTATCTTCGCCGACTCCTCGACTTCGCGCATTCGAACGAGCAGTCGCGCGTAGTTGTCACAACCGTCCTCCGTGACGACGTCCCAGTCGAGCTGGTCGTAGTAGCCGTAGGGGTCGTCCCGGCGCAGGTCGTAGTCGATGCCCGACCCACGGGCGACCGGACCGGTCGTCCCGTACTCTTTCGCCGCCTCGGGTTCGAGAACCCCCGTTCCGACGGTTCGGAGCTGCAGAATCTCGTTGCCCGAGACGAGGTCGTGATACTCTTCGAGCGTCTCCGGAAGCTCGTCGAGGAAGTCGTGAATCTTGTCGAAGAACTCCTCTCGCGGCTGCGGGATGTCCCAGACGACGCCACCGAGACGGAAGTAGTTGAACATGATGCGCTGACCGGTCAAGTCCTCCAAGATGCTCTGGACTTTTTCGCGGTCGCCCATCGTCCACATGAACGTCGCGGTGAAGTCGCCGTAGATGTCGAGCGCGAACGCCCCGAGCGCCAGCAGGTGTGCCGCGATGCGACACAGTTCCCCACCCATCGTCCGGATAATCTGTGCGTACTCCGGCACGTCGATGTCGTTCAGCTCCTCTGCGGCGCGCGCGTACGACCACTCGTTGAGCAGGCCAGCGCCACTGTAGTCCCATCGGTCGGGATACGGCATTATCTGGTGTCGGTACGTGCCGCTTTGTGCCATCTGCTCCTCACAGCGGTGGAGGTAGCCGATACTCGGGTCTACGTCCGCGACTTGTTCGCCGTCGAGCACTGTCTTCAGGTGCAACACACCGTGCGTAGCAGGGTGGTGTGGACCGATGTTGACGAACATCGTGTCCGAGCCCTCCTCGCTGTGGTGATCCTGGATCGGGTTCTCGTGCTCCGCGAACCGAACAATCTGGGGTCTATCTTGGTCGTAGTGCTGCGAGAGGGGGTGGCCCTGCCACGTCTCCGGGAGAAGAATCCGGCGAAGGTCAGGGTGGCCCTCGTACTCGATGCCGATGAGATCGTAGGCTTCGCGCTCGTGCCAATCCGCGGTACGGAAAACGGGTTCCGCGGTTTGGCTCTTCGGCGCGTCGAGCGGCGTCGGCACGACAATGCTGACCCGTTGCGTCGGGTCGTTGTACTTCTTCAGGTGATAGATGCTCTCGTACCTGTCTTCGTAATCCTGTGCCGTCACGCACGAGAGGTGGTCGAATCCGGCTTCGTTGCGCAGAGTCCGGAGGACGGCCTGCACTTCGTCGGGACGAATGACGAATCCGGGCGCGTTCAGATGGTCGTCACGCGCCAAGACGTGGTCGCCGAGCAGACGTTCTAAATCGTCGCCGTCAACCGATTCGACCGCGGGGAGTTCTTCCTGCGAACTCATGGTGAATCAGCCCAGTTGTAGCGCATGACGAGGTCGTCCTCGTCGATTTGGTTGGCGAGCGTGTCGATGAGTTCGTCCTGTTCCAAGTCGCCGAACTGTTCGAGTTCGTA
>CAYNQM010000281.1:0-1820 GCA_964399275.1 uncultured Haladaptatus sp. | reverse complement strand
CAAACACTTCCGCGGAGAGTTCGTCCCGTCGCGGGTGGTCGGGTTTCAGCTGCTCGGGCTCGACGGTGATTTCGTCGCCCTGCTTTTCGGCCTCGTAGACGGCCTCCGCGAGCGCGATATTCTTCGCAACGCGCGGGAACAAATCTTCCTGCGTCTCGACCAGGTTCCCGTCGGCGTCCTTGCGGAGGTAGCGCGCCGGGAGGATGTTCTGGTACGCGTTGCCAGTCATTCGGTCTTCGAGGGTCTCGCCCTCGGTTCGCTTGACTGGAAGTGTAACGTCGTCGGCACTCGTCTCGTGCGCGCCGCTCATACGTGTGACACCACCGCTGTTTCGGTGCTCTGCATAGCGATTCGCCCATTTATTCGTGTGTAGATCCGTTTCATTCGTGACGAAGAATGCATTTGACCCAACCCCAATTAAGTTTACTTTCTTTAGCGCAAGTCAGTTTGCACAGTGACGCCTCTGGATATCGTTCTCTTCCTACTTCACAGTAATACGCCGGGGACTATAAGAGTGTTCAGACCGGAGCGAAAGTGACCGAAATGGTGGAATTTCTACCAGTAACGGCACGTTACTCGGTCGTCGTCTCTTGTTTTTCACCCCGAATCGAATCCGACACCATCGATACGTTTACCACTCAGTACGGCGTCATTTCCGGCATGGTACCCCTCGCCATCGAACCAGTCGGCATCGTCGCGGTCGTCATCGGCATTATTCTCCTCATCTTCGCCATCCGATTTGCGGTCAAACTCATCTGGCGACTCGCAGTGCTCGCCCTGCTCGTTGTCGCCGCGCTCTACGCGGCAGGCGTGTTGGTGTAGTGCGCGAGGAAGTTCTCGATTATCTCCCGTCCACATCCTGTGAGCACGCTTTCGGGATGGAACTGCACACATTCTATCGGATACTCCCGGTGGCGAACGCCCATCACCAACTCGTCGTCCTCGTGAGTCGTCGTCGCGCTCACGTCGAAGCAGTCGGGCACCGCGGTCGAAACCAGCGAGTGATAGCGCCCGGCCTGAAATCCCTGCTCGATTCCGTCGAATACGCCGACTCCGTCGTGTTCGACCGGGAACGACTTTCCGTGAACCGGTTCCGGCGCACGCCCGACCGTTCCGCCGTAGACGTGCACCGCGGCCTCCAAGCCCAGACAGACGCCGAGCGTCGGAATTTCGGGCGATAGTTCGCGGAGCACCGCGTTCGTCACGCCGACGTCGCGCTCGTTTTCGGGATGGCCGGGACCGGGACTGACGACGATGGCGTCGGGATTCGCGTCGCGGATGCTGTCGAGCGACGCGGTGTTTTTCACGACCTCGGTTTCGACCGCCGCCGACCGCTTCCGAACCGCGTCCTCGGCGTACTCCACGAGGTTGTAGGTGAACGAGTCGAAGTTGTCCACGAACAGCAAGCGAGTCATTGTGACAGCTCCACGGGTTCGTGCGTCGGGTCGAGTTCGATTCGCTCAAGCGCCGACAGCACGCCGCCCATCTTCTTTTCGGTCTCCTCGAACTCGGCGGTCGGGTCGCGGTCCGCGACGATACCCGCGCCCGCCTGCACCGTGATGGTGTCTCGCTCGCCGTGTTCGATGGTCGCGGTTCTGATGACGATGGCGAAGTCCGCGTCACCAGTCCACGAGACGTAGCCGACGCCACCGCCGTAGACGCCTCGGGGAGATTCTTCGAGATCGTGGATGATTTCCATCGCGCGGATTTTCGGTGCGCCGGTCAGCGTCCCCGCCGGGAAGGTCGCGCGCACCGCGTCGAATGCGTCGCAGTCTTCGGCCATCGTTCCCGTCACGGTGCTCTCGATGTGCTGGACGTGG
>CAYNQM010000280.1:0-1834 GCA_964399275.1 uncultured Haladaptatus sp. | reverse complement strand
CTTGGAAGTGTTCGGGGACGCCCTCCGGTAATCCCGTCAAATCGGCGACGTTCACGCACGCTCACCCTGCGTGCGCGATGCGAATCCGGTCATTACCTCCGTTTGGCGCGTCTTCTGGTTTAAACTGTCGGGTGAGGTTGGAGGAGTCGAGCAAACCGTGGACTGCTCCGTCAACCATATCACCGTCCCTACCCGACTGACGAACATGAAAATCGAATACGATCGGAACACCTGTACGGGAATGTTTCAGTGTACTGCAGAGTGGGAGGAGTTTCAGGAAAATCGGGAAGAAGGAAAAGCCGACCTGCTGGAAAGCGAGGAAGTCGAAGACGGGATCTTCGTGCGCGAGGTGCCAGAGGGAGAGGAGTTCGACGCCGAGATGGCGGCCCGCGTCTGTCCCGTAGACGCCATCAAGGTATACGATGACGACGGCGAGAAAATCGTCTGAACGATTGGGTTAGCGAACGACGAACCAGACGACGACCGTTTTGAAAGGGTACTGTTTCATCTGCACTTCGAAGGGTACCGTTTCGGGTGGAAAACACCAGACTGGAACGTGGTAAATCAGGAAGTAGATTGCCGAATTACGGGGTCAGATGGCGGGGAAATGAAGACTCAGTTATCGAATCGAGCCTGTTGCATGAACGGTTGGATGTCGTCGATGTCGCTGAGTCGCGAATCCGACTGGAGCACGGCCTCGGTTTCGTCGATGGGGACGGAGATGCTGATTTCTTTCGTGCGCCCGTAGCGACCTTTCGAGACGACCACGGCGTTAACGATGCCGAGCATGTCGAGTTCGCTGATGAGGTCGGTAACTCTGCGCTGAGTGAGAATATCGGCGTCGATTTCCTCGCAGAGGTGTTTGTAGACGTTGTACACCTCGCCTGTATTGATGTTGTGGACGCCGTTTTTCTCCAACGAGATGGTCGAAAAGAGGACGAGTTTTGATTGGGTGGGAAGCGTTCGGACGACCTCCACCACGCGGTCGAGTTCGATTTTGTCCTGTGCTTTCCGGACGTGACCTTCCTCGACGCGCTCTTTCTGGTCGCGTTCGGCGAGTTCGCCCGCCGTTCGGAGCAGGTCGAGTGCGCGACGCGCATCACCGTGCTCCTGCGCGGCGAACGCGGCACAGAGCGGAATCACGTCGTCCGAGAGGGCGTCAGCCTTGAACGCGACGTCAGCCCGATGCTGGAGGATGTCGCGGAGTTGGTTCGCGTCGTAAGGCGGGAAGACGATTTCCTCCTCGCCGAGACTGGATTTGACGCGGGGGTCGAGGAAGTCGGTGAATTTCAAGTCGTTGCTGATGCCCATAATGGACACCCGCGAATTTTCGAGTTCGGAGTTCATCCGCGAGAGGTTGTACAGTGTGTCGTCGCCGGATTTCTCAACCAGTTTGTCGATTTCGTCCAGCATGATGACGACGACGCGCTCGTGATAATCGACAGCCTCGAAGAATGTGTTGTACACGCGGTCTGTCGGCCACCCGGTCATCGGAACGGCCTCCATCTCGTCGGCATCGTCTTCGAGTTCCTCGATGCGGTCTTCGATGGCATCGAGCGATTCGAACTTCGTATTTCCTAACTGGTCGGATTCCGCGGCGACTCCGTCTCGGATGTCTTGTAGTTCTTCGATTCGACTCTCGATTTCGGCTTGATTGTTCTCGATGAACTTGTTGGCGAGCTGTGCGAGCACGCGATACTGCGTGTCCGTCACTTCGCAGTTGATGTACTCGACCTCGCAGGGAACCTCGTACTTTTGGGACGTGCTTTCGAGTTCCTGGCTGACGAACTTCGCGCTCGCGGTCTTCCCGGTACCAGTCTTCCCGTAGATGAGG
>CAYNQM010000279.1:1151-1836 GCA_964399275.1 uncultured Haladaptatus sp. | reverse complement strand
GGGTCGTCAGCGGGACCACAGACGTCACCACGGCGGATGTCGTCCTTACCGATGCCACGGACGTTGAAGCCAACGTTGTCACCGGGCTCGGCCTGGGGGACCTCTTCGTGGTGCATCTCGATGGTCTTGACCTCGCCACCGACGTCGCTCGGCTGGAACGAGACGTTGTCGCCCGTGTTGAGCGTCCCCGTCTCGATACGTCCGACCGGCACCGTACCGATACCGGAAATCGTGTAGACGTCCTGAATCGGGAGTCGAAGGTCGGCGTCCGTTGGCGGTTCCGGCGCTTCGAGGGCGTTGAGTGCCTCGAGGAGCGTCGGTCCGTCGTACCAAGGCGTGTTGTCCGAGGACTCGGAGACGTTGTCGCCCTCGAACGCCGAGGTGGGGACGAACGTCGCGTCGTCGGACTTGAAGTTGACCTGCTTCAGGAGCTTCGAAACTTCGTCCTTGACTTCTTTGTACTTGTCCTCGCTGTAGTCAACGACGTCCATCTTGTTGACTGCGATGATGAGCTCGTTGATACCCAGCGTCTTCGAGAGGAAAACGTGTTCCTGGGTCTGGGGCGCGACACCGTCGTCTGCCGCGACGACGAGGACTGCGTTGTCGGCCTGAGACGCACCGGTAATCATGTTCTTCACGAAATCGCGGTGGCCCGGACAGTCAACGATAGTGAAGTAGTATTCGT
>CAYNQM010000279.1:0-1137 GCA_964399275.1 uncultured Haladaptatus sp. | reverse complement strand
GCGATGTCGATAGTGACACCACGCTCTCGCTCTTCTGCGAGGTTGTCCATCACGTAGGCGAACTCGAATCCACCTTTGCCTTTCTCTTCTGCTTCTTCTCGGTGCTGTTCGATTACGTGCTCCGGGACGCTCCCTGTCTCGAAGAGGAGTCGCCCGACCATCGTACTCTTACCGTGGTCGACGTGGCCGATGACGGCCAAGTTCTGGTGTGGTTTGTCGCTCATTGATATCTCACGCGCAGATGCGCTCTGTCGGAATTATTTGGCAGAAGCGGTTAAAACCATTTCGATACGTCATGCGGGCCATCACGCCGCCGTCTGGCGGTTAGTGAGAACAATTGGCACGCACAACATATGAAAGGAATCAGACTACTCTTCCCGTGCCAACCGCGTCACGTCGGATAAAACGGCAGTCGCGGTTTCGGGGCCACCTGCACCGCGCCCGCTGATGCTGAGTCGCCCGGCGTGTTCCGTTTCGAACTGGACGATGTTTCTCGTGCCGGACACCGCGAGCGTTCCGTTTTCGGGGACGAGTCGCGGCCCGACGCGAACGCCATCGCGCGCGACTTCGCCGACCAGTCGAATCGTCCATCCGTCTTCGCCCGCCAGTTCCAGCGCGCTTCCGGGCAAATCCCGGATGCCTGCAACCTCGGCATCGTCGAGACAGTACCCCTCCTCGAACAGGACGTTTGCGAGGATGACGCATTTCAGTGCAGCATCGGTTCCGTCCACGTCGAAGGACGGGTCGGCCTCCGCGACGCCGAGGTCTTGGGCCTCCGCAAGGACGTGCTCGTAACTCAGTCCCTCGGTGGCCATCCGCGAGAGGACGAAGTTCGCGGTTCCGTTCAACACGCCGCGAACCGCCGTGACGTTTTCCGCACCCACGTCGGAGATAGTCGAGAGGACTGGTATCGCACCGCCGACGGTCGCTTCGAACAGCACGCGACCATCGCTTTCAGCTTCCAGCGTTCGCAGTTCGCCGTAGCGTTCGGCGACCGGCCCCTTGTTCGCCAGCACGACGTGTCGGTCGGATTCGAGCGCCGTGCGCGCGTGGTCGAATCCCGGTTGCGCGTCGCCGAGCGTCGTCGGCGTCGCCTCCACCAGCACGTCGTAATCGGCCTCGAAGACGTCGTCAATC
>CAYNQM010000278.1:0-1885 GCA_964399275.1 uncultured Haladaptatus sp. | reverse complement strand
CCTGGCCATGACGTTCGAGAGTCCACAGCAGACCCGCACCGTGGAGATCGAGCAACCCCAGGGCTCGTACACCACCGTCGTCGTGGATTTCGGCCCCGTTCGAATCACCGGGGTCGCGGACGACGACGTGGAGGTCGGCACCGAAGTCTCGCTGACGATTGGAGAAACGGAAACCGAGAACGAGCGACTACTGCGGTTCGAGCGGCGCTAATTCGTCGAACAGCACGTCCAAGAACGGGCCGGGGTGTTCGACGTGCGGAAGCAGTCGCGCCTCGTCGAAGACGATGAGGCGCGTGTCACCTTCGTCCGCGAGTTGTTGTCCGTCTTCGAGTGGCGTAACCTTCGCTTCCCGGCCCCAGACGAGGCTCACCGGCACGTCCACCTTCGCAAGTTCGTCGCCGAGGTCGATGTGGGGGTCGAGATGCCCCGAAACGAACGACGCGGGGGCGAATCTGGCACCGGGTTGGTGGGCAGTCTGCCACTCGAATTCCACGTCTTTCTCGGTGTACGACGCCTCGCTGAAGTAGCCGTCGCGCTCGTTGAACCGGCGAATCGAGCGTTTGCTGGCGAGCGCGTTGAACAGCGCAGTTCCCACGAGCGGCGAGCGCAGGAGTGCTCGAAGCCACCCCCGGCGCGAACCGGTGTCGGCGGTCGGGCAGATGAGTTCCAACCGCGAGAACAGTTCCGTCTCGTTCTGCACGACGGTCGCGTAGGCTCCCGACAACGACGATGCGAGACAGATGGCGTCGTCGGTCAAGTCCGTCGCGAAATCGGCCACGAAGTCCGTGTAGAGCGAGGCGGAGTATTCGACCGGTGGGCGGGAGGTGCGACCGAATCCGGGTAGGTCGGGCGCGATGACGTGGTACTGGGTCGCCAACTGCTGAAAGATCTGTTCGAACTCCTTGTTCGTGGCGGCGGCGTGAATCCCGTGCAGGAGGAGCACGTCCGGGTCGTCGGGGTCGCCCGCCTCGGTGTAGGCGACGTCGAACCCTCGCCAGCGATAGGTACCCTGATGGCCAGAGAGGGGTGCGTCGAGGGACTCAGCGCGCCCTGCCAGCGTCCGGTTGACCAGCGCCGTGAGTCCAACCCCGCCTGCTGTCGCGGTAGCGAGTCGTCGAAGTTTCATACGTAGCAAAGCGGGCCGAATAGGTTTATCCGTTGTGCCACAAGTCGGGGATGTTCGGGCGATTCGTTCGAGTCCGTCGGACGGGCGACTACTCTTCGACGCAGTCCTCGATTGGAGAGATGATCTCGTCGGCAACGGAGTAGGGGTCGGTCTCGCGTTCGAGGACGGCCTCGACCAGTTCCGCCATCCCTCCCTGTGACTCGATTTCTTCCGCGACGAGTCGGTTCGCATCCTCGCGGAGGAGTGCTCGGATTTCCTCGGCGTAGCGCGTTCGGGCCTTGGCTTCGAGCATGCCCGTCGCTTCGAGCAGTTCGTGGTGTTCGTCCAGCACGGCAACGAACTCTTCGACGCCGTCCCCTTCCTTCGCAATCGTCTCGACGACTTCGGGCGTCCAATCGTAGTCCGTCACGTCGTCGGCGAACTCGGGCGTCGGTTCGTGGTTGCGCATGTGCACCATCTCTTTGAGTTCCGACACCGCGCGGTCTGCGCCGGGGAGATCTGCCTTGTTCACCACGAACACGTCGGCGATTTCGAGGATGCCCGCCTTGAGCATCTGGACGTTGTCGCCGCTCTCGGGGGGCACCAGCACCGCGACCGTGTCGGCGGTTTTCACGATGTCTATTTCGTTCTGGCCCGCGCCGACCGTCTCCACGATGATTTTGTCCTTGCCGAAGGCGTCGAGCGCTTTCACGGCGTCCGTCGTCGCGGTGGAGAGGCCGCCGAGACTGCCGCGCGCGCTCATCGACCGGAAGAACACGT
>CAYNQM010000277.1:1291-1958 GCA_964399275.1 uncultured Haladaptatus sp. | reverse complement strand
TCAGAGCTATAGGGTTGTTTATTGATTTATCTAAGTAACCAACACAGTAGTTTTGTGTGAAGAATGTCTAATGTAGGATATGTCAGGTAGGACTGCCGGAGAAGCAATCATGGCACACCGAGAACAGACCACTCCCGAAGGTGAACCGCTTCTCGAACTAACGCGGAACCTCACGGTCACAGGTGGTGGTAGTGTGAATGTCAACGTCGCCACGGAAGCCTGCGACATCATCGGCTTTCCACGCGCGAAGGATGCGACGGGAACGGAGGTCTCCATCCAGATATACCGCGACAGATACGTCGTGCGACCCAAGAACGAATGAGCACGAACAACACGGACGAAGCCTCGACCCAGCGGTGGGAAGGCTACTCCGACTACCAATCCGTCAGCAACCGAGTCGCCGCCGCGATAGACGACGCCATCGACGCGTATGCGTACATTCACTCGTTGCATCTCGAAAACGAGCGCATCCGCCAGCACCAAGCCGCTCAAGCTCGAAGTCGAATCCTCGGCGCAACCATCAAACTTCTCCCGGAACTCGAAGCGAACGCGGGCAACCTCGACGATGATGACGAAGACGACGTGTACGCCGACATCCTCCAGCGATGGACTGAATCCTATGACGGCGGCGATGGGTTTCTGGATCGGTTCGAAACCATCCAACTCC
>CAYNQM010000277.1:0-1281 GCA_964399275.1 uncultured Haladaptatus sp. | reverse complement strand
ACACCAAAACGAGTGTCCGGAGTGGCTTCACCAGCTCGTCAGAGATATCCGGAAAGCTGGCTGGGAGATCGGGTATCTGCAAGCGGGCCGCACTGTCACCGAATCGAATCTCGACGCGGGTGAAGAGCAATCGCGAGCGATGTTCGAGGAGTAACAGATGGAACGCTACAAGCGATTTCTGGAAAGACTACACGAACACGTTCAGCGCGACTGGGACCGTCTCATGCCCGTCGTCGGCGAAGAAGGGGCCGGGAAAAGCACTCTCATTCTCCAGTCGATCTGGCTCTACGAACAGATTCGCGGTAACGACCCGACTCCGGAGACCGTTCTCGACTACGTCGTCTTCGACGACCGCGACGCCTTCCGCCAGAAGTTGCTGACGGCAGAACCCGGCGACCCTATCGGTGTGATGGACGCCGCCCACATCCTGTACAACAAGGATGTGATGATGCCCGACCAGAAGGACGTCGAAAAGAGTCTCCTCGACATTCGCACGGAGAACTACGTAATTTTCCTCGGCTATCAAGACTGGGGTGACATTCCCCGGCAACTGCGAAAACGGCGCGCGAAGAACGTGATTCAGGTACCCAGTCGGGGAACACTGAAAGGGTTCAACCGACGCCAGCTTGACGAGAAGTACCACAAACTCGACGACATGCAGTGGCCCGATCACGCGCTCATCGACACGTTCCCTTCGCTCGAAGGCACCCGGCTGTGGGAGCGCTTCAGCGAAATTGACACAGAGCGGAAACGCCGTCGTCTTCAGCAAGACGAAGACAGCGAGGCCGAACTGACTCCGCAGGATGTCGTCAGCAAAATCGTCGTCGAGGACGCACTCGCGGAGTACGTCGAAGTGAATGAGTTTCAGAAGCGAGCGTACTACTCAAAATCGCTCCTCCGCTACGACTATCCCGATTTGAGCGACCAGCAGGCAGACCAAGTCCGGTCGGCATTGACCCGTGAGGCAGACCCAGCAACACTCGCAGACCTCGGAGAGACAGACACCCAACCCCCCACGGGTGAGGAAAAAACCTGATATACGCGCGCTCGCGCTTTGCACGCGGGCGGGTGCGCGCGACGCCCGTTCTGGGTCTGAAACCTATTTTCTTCCCATTGACCGGATTTTATTCTATTTTCTGGCGGTCGCTGGCGACACCTCGACGTCGAGCTTTGCTACTGGAGTGATGAGTAGAAACGCGATGCTATCTTCGTACAACTACCGCCGAGGAATTGTATCCCATCAATGAATTGCATGCTGAATACAGAGCGTGAACTGAACAG
>CAYNQM010000276.1:0-1963 GCA_964399275.1 uncultured Haladaptatus sp. | reverse complement strand
TTGTCCGTCCGGGCTACCGCGTCGCCAAGCGCGACAAGGTGTCCCGACAGATTCCGTCGAACCACCGATTGACGCCCGAGGACGCAGTCGCGTTCCTCGAAGCCAACTTCGACGTTGAGGTGGACGAATGAGCGAAAGTGAGAACGACGTGACCGGCGAGCAGACGGCCAAGCGCACGGGACAACTCGAATCGTGCCAGCGCTGTGGTCGAAAGCAAGGCCTGGTCGGAAAATACGACATCAACCTCTGTCGCCAGTGCTTCCGCGAAATCGCACGCGACATGGGATTCAAGAAGTACCGATAACCATGGCAGGAAACGACCCACTCAGCAACGCGCTCTCCGGTGTGGACAACGCCGAGAGTGTCGGTCATCTGTCCCACACGGTACAGCCCGCCTCGAACGAGATTGGCAGTGTGCTCGAGGTCTTCTACGACCACGGGTACATCGACGGCTTCGAGTTCGTCGATGACGGCAAAGCCGGTCGCTTCGAGGTCGAACTAAAAGGCGCGATTAACGAATGTGGCGCGGTCAAACCCCGCTATTCGGCGGGTAAAGACGACTTCGAGAAGTGGGAGAAACGATTCCTCCCGGCCCAAGACTACGGGTCACTCGTCGTCACGACCAGCCACGGCGTCATGAGCCACTACGAGGCCCGCGAACAGGGAATCGGTGGCCAAGTCATCGCGTACGTCTACTAGAACCATGCCACGAATAGAAATCGAAATTCCGGACGAGGTGACTGCGGAAGTAGACCACCTCGACCTGACCGTCGATGGCCCGGAGGGAACCGTCACGCGACGGCTCTGGTACCCGAACATCACGGTGAGCGTCGAGGACGACGTGCTGGTCATCGAGAGCGACACCACCAACGCCAAAACGAAGGCGACGATGGGAACGTTCGAGAGCCACATGAAGAACATGCTCCACGGCGTGACCGAGGGCTGGGAGTACAAGATGGAAGTCTTCTACTCTCACTTCCCGATGCAGGTTCGTTCCGAGGGCGACGAAGTCGTCCTCGAGAACTACCTCGGCGAGCGCGCCCCACGACGGACGACCGTCCACGGCGACACCACCGTCGAAGTGAACGACGAGGAACTGTTCCTGCGCGGCCCCAGCATCGAAGACGTAGGTCAGACCGCCGCGGACATCGAACAGCTCACGCGCGTGAGCGGCAAAGACACGCGTGTGTTCCAGGACGGCGTCTACATTACGGAGAAGCCGTCTACAGGAGGTGCCTGATAGATGGCAGACGAACCAGAACAGATAGAAGACATTAGCGGTGTCGGCGACAGCAAAGCCGAATCGCTCCGCGAGGCTGGCTACGAGTCCGTCGAGGACATCGTTTCGGCCAGTCAAGACGACCTCGCCGAAGTCAATGGTATCGGCAACGCGCTCGCCGCCCGTATCAAGGCGGACGTCGGTGGCCTCGAAGTCGAGGAAGAGACGGAAGCCGAAATCGAGGACGACGAGGTCGAAGAAGAGGAACCGGACGAAGATGTCGAAACCGAACTGCAACCCCGCGGGCTGACCGAGAAGTCGCCCGACCTCGGCGACGAGGAAGCGCGACTGCTCAAACAGCGAAAGCGCACGGGCAAACCGCAGTTCAATCGACAGGACTACCACAAGAAAAAGCGCACGCCCACGTCGTGGCGCAAACCTCGGGGTAACCTGAGCAAGCAACGCCGCGGCATCAAGGGCAAGGGCGACATGGTCGAATCCGGCTACCGTTCGCCGAAGGCCGTTCGGGGCAAGCACCCGAGCGGATTCGACGAGGTTCGCGTCCACAACGTTGACGACTTGGACGGTGTGGACGGCGACACGGAAGCGGTTCGAATCGCCTCGAAAGTCGGTGCTCGCAAGCGCGAGCGCATCGAGGAAGTCGCCGAGGAAGAGGGCATTCGCGTTCTCAACCCAACCTACGTTGAAGTGGAGGTAGAAGAATGAGTGACCTGGGTGCACAGA
>CAYNQM010000275.1:0-1989 GCA_964399275.1 uncultured Haladaptatus sp. | reverse complement strand
ATTCTCACAAATCATCGTGGAATCCGACCGCGACGGCTTTGAGGCCGACAAAATTACGGGCAAACTCGGTATTCGCGCGAGCGACACCGCCGAACTCATCTTCGACGACGTCCGCGTCCCCGAGGAGAACCTCGTCGGCACGCGCGGAATGGGTTTCCTCCAACTCATGCAGTTCTTCGACGAAACCCGAACCGCGGTGGCGGCGCAGGGCGTCGGTATCGCCAAGGGTGCCTGCGAGCAGGCGCTCTCCTACGCCCAAGAGCGCGAGCAGTTCGGTCGCTCCATCAGCGACTTCCAGGCCATCCAGCACAAACTCGCGGACATGCACACCAAGACGGAGGCCGCGCGCAACCTGACCTACAAGTCCGCGTGGAGCGTGGCGAACGAGGACGGCCAACTCACGCAACTCGCGTCGATGGCTAAGGAATTCTCTTCCCGAATCGCGGTCGAGTGTGCCGACGAAGCGGTTCAGATTCACGGTGGATCGGGCTACGTCAACGACTTCGACGCAGAGCGATTCTACCGGGACGCGAAGATCACCCAGATTTACGAAGGGACGACCGAAATCCAGAAAAACATCATCGCACGCGAACTACTCGGCAAAGGATTCTGAACACTCACAGCAATCACCTAAGTGCTTAGGCGTCGTCCTTTTTGTAACAGGTATCTAGTACACAGACAATGAGTTCTGACTCGCCAGACCTCCCGGGCAACGACTCGGAACCGCATAGCAACGGGTCAGACGACCTCGACGCTCTGATGGAACTTTTATCGAATCACCGTCGCCGCTACGTGCTGTACTATCTCGGTGAACGGGGCGATGGGGTCCGGTTGGACGAACTGGCCAACCGAATCGTCGATTGGGAACCGGGCACGGACGAGAGACATCATCGACACGTGCTCACTGATCTCCAACACAAGCATCTCCCGAAGATGGAAGCGTTCGGCGTCATCGAGCGCGAAAACGACGAAATCCGTCGCACCGACGCGGACGTTCCGGTAGACCCGTACCTCTCGCTCGCTGGCGAGATGGAACATCGCTGAGACCAACCCGTCCGGTGAATTCTTCTCGCGGTGGTTTTCGTCTGCGCTCGTGACTGCTCTCTTTTCGTTTTGATTTCTAATCATTCCAATGTGGTTGGAATATTCCTGTGATAGTTGCGGAATATTCATCCGATTCAGATAACATTAAAAAACAACACTGTCGATAAATACTGGATGGTAAACCAACCCACACGACGCTCTTTCTTGAAGGGGGCTGGAGTGGCATTGAGTGGTCTCGCACTGACGACGCAGTCGGTTTCGGCGGAATCGACCGAAAATAGATATATTGTCGATTTGGAAGACGCATCGGACGGCGTCCTCGACGGTCTCTCTGTCGTCCACCGACTCGACCAAATCGACATCGCGGTAGTCGAAGGCGACGAGAGTCAGGTCTCCGGCACTCGTTACTCGAAAGACGTCGAGATGGAACTGAACCAGGCCGAAGTCGAAGAGAACGGAAACGGCGACGAACCCGGCCCGCACAAGCTTTCGCAACTTCAGTGGGACAAACAGGCCCAAGGAATCGACGGCGTTCACGGAACGACGCGCGGTGAGGGAACGCGCGTCTCGGTCATCGACTCGGGTGCGCTCGAAACGCATCCGGACATCGCTGGCGTACTCAACACCGACCTCTCGAAGAATTTCACGGGCGACGGCGGCGACTACAATCCCATCATCAGCGACCACGGCACCCACGTCTCCGGTATCATCGCGGGAGACGACACGAACGGGTCTGGCATCGTGGGCACCGCGCCGGGAACTGACCTCGTGGCACTTCGCGTGTTTACGGGGCCGTTCGCCACATTCGGGGATATCATCGCGGCGATGGTGTACGCTGGCGACATCGAATCCGACGTAGCCAACATGAGCCTCGGAGCCTACCCGCTCCCGAACGACTCCGACACTGCCCTCCTTCAGGAGTCCATCGAGCGCGCGACCGACTAC
>CAYNQM010000274.1:0-2041 GCA_964399275.1 uncultured Haladaptatus sp. | reverse complement strand
TGTAGAGCGTGTCCGAGGCTTCGCCCTCGTAGTACAGGTAGTTCTCGTCGTCCAGCGCGACCACCAGCACTTCATCGTCCTCGACCAGTTTGTCGGTGATCTGGCGGAACAGCTTCTTGAACGAGATGCCGCTCGACGGCGGTTCGTACTCGAAGATGCCCTCGAAGATGCGGGAGAAAATGGCGTAGCGCGTCGAATCGACTTGGCAGTTCACGCGCACGGTTCGCACCTCGGTCTGGGCCGACAGTTCGTCGAACAGCTTCTGAACCGCGGTAGTCTTACCAGTCCCGGGCGGCCCGCGTGCCATGACGTTAAGGGGGCGCGACCCGCGAACTGCCGGACGGAGCGCGTACTGCAAGCTCTGCATCTGGGACGAGCGGTGTTCGAACGTCTCCGGCACGTAGTCGATTTCGAAGACGTGTTCCTCCCGGAACACCGATTCGTCCCACGACAACATCCCCTCGTCGGGGTCGTCTGCCATCACTTTCACCACGCTTCCCGAGGTACTTAATCCTTCGCCAGCGACAAAAAGTCGATACAATGGCCGCGTCGGTCCTAGCTCTGCTGAATTGCGCTTTGGATGTCGTTTCGGTCCATCGACATACCGTGTTTGTTCTGGGCGTGTTCCTGCACCATATCGACCACCTCGTTCTCGTCGTCAGCCCGTACCATGAAGTCACAATCTATCTGCGTGCATTCGAATTGTTGTGTCATTATCTCTGGCCTCCATTTCTCACCGCGACCCCTCGCCGGGGTGAACTCGGTGACGATGGGGACGTAGGTAATATTTCTGGCTGTCAGAAAGAGGAGCGAGACGCTATCGCGCTCGGACGACGACGGTGTCGGCGGCCATGTCGCCGATTCGCTGGCGGTCGTCGTTGACGAGCATGGCGACGAGCGCGACGGCGTAGTGGAAGAACGCATCGATGATTCGAAGCACGTTCCGGACGACTGACGCACCCATCGTACACCGATCGCCGTTCTTCTTGACCACCATAAGACCCAGCGCGCGTTTTCCGACCGTTTGGCCGTACAATCCTTCGAGGACGACGTGATAGCCGAAGATGACGGCGAGAACGACTAAAAGCACGAGTCCTTGCGACTGGAAGAGGCCGCCGATGACGACGCCGAAGACGACCGCGAGCACTATTGAGATGAATTCGTCGAGTATCAGCGCGACGACGCGGCCGAGAATTACGTCTTCCTGCGTGTCCATGATTGGTTCTGGCATTGTCATCAGCCTTCGAGACCCCCGTGATAAGTTTTCTGTTATTACAGGTTCGATCGAGAAACCACCCGATAGCGAGCGAAGCGAGCGATAGGCCGACGAACCAACCACCAAAAATCAGCAACCGCCAAAACCACCAGTTCCGCGAATTTTCACAACCGCCAAAACAGCAACCGACACCACCGCCAGCACACTCACCGCGAGCGAATGGCTCGGAAGTCGCACGCCCGCGGAACGTAGTGAGCTGGAACGTGTTGCGGTGCTTTTGGTCGTGCTTTACAGGGAGACAGGCAGGATCTGCGCGATTCGCGCAGATCCTGCCCTTCGACCGTCGTAAAAGGTCGTTTAGAAGGGATACCGGCGCTGTTCGCGCTGCACCGAAATCCACTTCGTCTGCGTGAACTCGTCCACGATGGCCTCGCCGTCGTAGCGCCCGATGCCGGAGCCTTTCACGCCGCCGAAGGGAACGTGGGGTTCCTCGTTGATGGGCTGGTCGCCGATGTGAACCATCCCGGCCTCGATTTCGTCGGCGAGATCGTGGGCGCGACCGAGGTCGCCTGCGTGAATCGAGGCGGCCAGACCGTACTCGGTGTCGTTAGCGAGTTCGATGGCTTCCTCGTCGGAGGAGAACGGGATGACCGGTGCGATGGGACCGAACGTCTCGTTGCAGGACGCGGCCATGTCGTTCGTCGCGTCCGAGAGGACGGTCGGTTCCACGAACAGGCCATCGGCGTCGACTCCGGTTTCGAGGGTCGCGCCCTCTTCGACCGTCGATTCGACATAGTCCAGCATCTGTTCGCGCTGGTCCTCGTC
>CAYNQM010000273.1:0-2048 GCA_964399275.1 uncultured Haladaptatus sp. | reverse complement strand
CCGCCGGTCATCTCGACGCAGTGGCTGGCGATGTCCCGGAGGACGCGGTTCTCCTCGATGCATTCTTTCGCGCTGGCTTGGTCGGAGACGGCGTACCGGCCCCCGCTGTGGAGCAGCCCGTGCATTCGGCCCGTCGTCCCGTGGGTGAGGTTGCCCTTTTCCACCAGCGTCACGTCAACGCCCCGAATTGCGAGGTCTCGGGCGATGCCCGTGCCCGTCGAGCCACCCCCCACGACGAGCACTTCGGCGTCGATTGCCATGTCTCGACTGTTCGTTGGAATCCACTTTAGTTTATCGACAATAGGGGTAGTACAGATAAACTAGTAACGGTCGGTCGAGCGACGGGACGGCTTTCGTCATTATTTCCGCGTTTTGAGCGTCGTCGGCTACGACGCTACCACCGAAGAGACAACTGTTATCTATATTCGACCGATTACACCGCGATAATGGATATTCGAGAGCGCATCGAGCGCCGCCGGGCTACCACGCACGTGGACAAACTCGTCGTCGATTGGAACGTACTCAGCCCGGTGACACACGTCTCGAATCCGACCGGACGCGGTTCCACGCTGGAGCAGTTGCTCGATGCACTCGACCCGCTGTTCGACGACCGCCTCCCGCCGAGCGTTCACCTCCACGGACCACCCGGTGCGGGGAAATCCGCGTTCGTGTCCGCACTATTCAACCACCTTTCCGAGCAGTTATCCCCGGTTCGAGGGACGATACTGACCACGACCAGAGGCAACGACGAGGACGGGTTCGAGTTCGTCTACATCGACGCGAGACTGGCGTGCACGACCTTTCGACTGTATCGGTCGGTGCTCGATGGGCTGACCGACGAGCACGTTCCAGAACGCGGTGTCGGAACAGAGGTCGTGAAGCAGAAGTTGGCGACTGCTGTAACCCGTTCGGATAGAAATGTCGTCGTCGCGGTTGATCACGTGGACGAAGTCGAAACGCTCGCCACCGAGGAGGCGATGGCGCTTTTCGATGGGATGGACGAGTCGCTATCCGTCGTGACGGTCGGGCGCGACAGTTCTACCGGAGTGCGAACCGTCGAAATTCCGGCGTACAGCACGCACGAACTCGCGGATATCGTCACTGAACGAGCGTCTCGCGGGTTGCGACAGAGTGTGCTTGAGCACACGCAGATAAAAACGCTCGCGCAGTGGGCCGATGGCGACGCTCACGACGCACTCGCGGCGTTGTTTGGCGCTGTAACGCTGGCGGTGGAGGCGGACACCGACCAGATTCACGACGAGCAGTTGACCGCGGCGATGGACGCGGTGCCGCGCGATGGCGTTCCACTCGGCGTCGTCCTCGCACTGCCGGAAAATCGGCGTCGCGTCCTCGCCGAACTGCTCAAACTCGACGCCGATGCGCGTGCGTCGGTCGAAACGAGTGCCGCGATTATCGCCGCCGAAACGGAACTTTCGACAGGAACCGTCACGCGCTATCTCTACGAACTTGCCGAGGCGGGTGTGCTCAAACGAATCACGACGAAAAATTTCGAGCGTAGCGGTCGGCATCCGAGTAAATTGGTGCCACGATTTCCGACGCTCGTTTTCCGAGCACTTCACGGGGAGTGAACGGGCGTTCGATTCGTTTCGACTCACTCGCCGATGAATCGTAGGGATACAACCTTCGCGGTTCTCGAACGATTGCTGTCTGCTGAACGAAAAGTGATAACCGGCGCTGTCGAACAGAAGTCCGACCGCGTATTTTCCGCTCGTCGCGATGGCGGTGGTGGTTGGAGAGGAAATTTTATAATGAAAGTGTTTGATGTTTACAGACGGTGGCCCAAAACCAGTAAAAATGGTGGGTAAACCCGGGCACGATCGGTGGCCCAGCACCAAAGAAGGAGTCTACTCGAATGACAACGAACGATACCTACGTCGGATCTATCGACCAAGGAACGACAGGCACGCGGTTCATGGTATTCGACCACGACGGAACCGTCGTCGCAAACGCCTACGAAAAACACGAACAAATCTATCCGGAACCGGGGTGGGTCGAACACGACCCCCTCGAAATCTGGGAGAACACAC
>CAYNQM010000272.1:0-2079 GCA_964399275.1 uncultured Haladaptatus sp. | reverse complement strand
CAGGGCAGTCGCGGTGTCGGCCTCGGTGACGGTGTCCATCGGCGCGCTCAGCAGTGGTGCGTCGAGTTCGAGATTCGGCGTGAGATTCGTGGAAAGAGAGACGTTGCTCCGGCTATCGACCGGGGAGCGTTGTGGAAGTAGCAGTACGTCGCCGTACGAGAGACCAGTCCTGATGTCCATCGGTAACCTTCACGTTCGACTTTTCGACACCACTTAGTTCTACTGAAACCGCACTCGTCCAGACCGGCACGCGATTCCGGGAGCTTATTGGCACGCACGCACTGGGTTTCTCGCATGGACGCGGCGTTGGGACCACCGGAAAAGATGGCCGAACACAGCGAGGAGCTGACGCCGATGATGCGTCAGTACTTCGAACTGTGTCGGCAGTACGAGGATTCGCTGGTGCTGTTTCAGGTCGGGGATTTCTACGAGACGTTCTGCGAGGCGGCGGAACGAAGTGCCCGAATTTTGGAAATCACGCTCACGAAGCGCGAGGACAGCACGGGAACGTACCCCATGGCGGGCATCCCCATCGACAACGCCGAATCGTACATCGAAACCCTCCTCGATGCGGGCTATCGCGTCGCCGTCGCCGACCAAGTCCAAGACCCGGAGGAGGCCTCCGGCGTGGTCGAGCGCGCCGTCACGCGCGTCGTCACGCCCGGAACCCTCACGGAGGACGAACTGCTCCACAGCGACGACAACAATTTCGTCGCCTGCCTCACCTGCGACGGCGACTACGGACTGGCGGTTCTCGACGTTTCGACGGGCGATTTCTACGCGACGACGGTCGAAACCGAGAGCGAAGTCCGAGACGAAATCGGCCGGTTCGCACCCGCGGAGGCAATCGTCGCTCCCGAGGCACCCGAAACGCCGTTCGACGCCGACTGCATGGTAACCGGGTACGAAGAATCCGCATTCGAGGTCGAGGGTGCGAGCGATCTCGTCACAGAGTACTTCGGCCCGCCGGAGCGACTGCTCGCCAC
Organism: uncultured Haladaptatus sp.; assembly: GCA_964399275.1. Classification (GTDB taxonomy): domain Archaea; phylum Halobacteriota; class Halobacteria; order Halobacteriales; family Haladaptataceae; genus Haladaptatus. Next base: position 1,093 of record CAYNQM010000272.1, on the reverse strand, counting down.
GGACGCCGAGATTCGTGCTTGTGGCGCACTGCTCGCCTACGCGGAGTACGTCCGCGGCGGAGAGCGGGCAGGTGAGGGAGGCGAAGACGAGGCAGAAACCGGCCACCTCGACTATCTCAACCACCTCACTCGGTACGACCCGCGGTCGTACATGCTCGTGGACGCCGTCGCGCTGTCGAGTCTCGAACTGTTCGAACCGCGAGCAGTTCACGGGCAGGACGACGCCACGCTCGTCGGCATCCTCGACGAAACCGCCTGCGCGCTCGGCGGGCGAAAGCTGAAAGATTGGCTTCGTAGACCCCTGCTCGACCGCGACCGAATCGAGGAACGACTCGACGCTGTCGAGGAGTTGACGATACGGGTTCAACAGCGCGAGGAAGTCCACGACCATCTGCGCGACGTGTACGACATCGAGCGCCTGATTTCCCGCGTCGCCCGTGGTCGGGCGAACGCCCGCGACCTGCGCTCGCTCAAAGCCACCCTCGACGTGGTGCCAAAAGTGGCGGACGCGATGGCCAACGTTGACTCCGAAAAACTGCGCACCCTCCACGAAAATCTGGACGAAATGGCCGACGTTCGCGACCGAATCGGTCGCGCCATCGCCGAGGAACCACCTATCGAAATCACCGAAGGCGGCGTCATCAAATCCGGCTACGACGACGAACTCGACCGACTCAGGGAAACCGAACGCTCCGGAAAAGCGTGGATAGACGACCTCGAAAAAACCGAGCGCGAACGAACCGGCATCGACTCGCTCAAAGTCGGCTTCAATCAGGTTCACGGCTACTACATCGAGGTGACGAACCCCAACCTCGACAAGGTGCCCGACGACTACAACCGCCGACAGACCCTGAAAAACTCCGAGCGATTCTACACGCCGGAACTCAAGGAGCGCGAGGACGAAATCGTCCGCGCGGAAGGCCGTGCCGACGATTTGGAGTACGACCTCTTCCGAGAAGTGCGCGCGACGATAGCCGAGGAATCCGAACGAGTACAGGCGCTCGCGGACACGCTGGCCGAACTGGATGTTCTCGTCTCGCTCGCCGAAGTCGCCGCGAAACACGGCTACTCGCGCCCCGAAATCGGCGGCGAG
>CAYNQM010000271.1:0-2101 GCA_964399275.1 uncultured Haladaptatus sp. | reverse complement strand
GACGACGACGAGGAGATCCTACAATACCGATTCGCGCCCGGCGACGACGGCATGCACGACCGGCTGGACCGCCAACTCAAGACGTACTACGGGGACTCAGACATCGTTGAGATCGAACCGGAGTTCTTAGACATGGCCGCAGGCCAATACGTCGCTGCCGCTCGCCTCAAGCTGCGGCAGGACGATTCGTTCTTGCCGATTAAGCATTTCAAGCTCGATCCGGATCATTTCGAGACCGACCCCTACGACAGCATCACGAGCGAGATGGTCGGGGCCCCACATCGTCCGAACGCGGACGTGATGGTGCAGATCATGATCAAGCCCGCCATCTCGAATGCGACGTGGGACCGCCGGAACTGGTACCACGGCATCGGAAAAACCGTGCGTCGCCTCAAGCAGTCCAAGAGTGGGTTTGACGCGGGTGCGGTACTGGAGGAGACGGCCTCTGCGATTGCGGGTGGAAAGCTCGAAGGCGTCGAATCAGACGGCCAGCAGACCTACACAAAACATCGCGAGGAGGCCAGCAACTCGAAAGCCGCGAACATCGTTGCGAATCAACGCGGGAAGAAAGGCTATCACGTCGATATTCGCGTGGTCGCCGTCTCTGATAGCGAAGAAGAAGCCGTCTCACGCGTCGAGGAGACTGCTGGGATGTACCGGAAATTCTACGACTCCAGCTATGAGCAAGGCTTCACGCCCCAGTTCTTCAAACAGAAGCAGTTGAATGGCTTCTTGGAGTCGATGGCAAGCCGGGAGTGGACCGGCACTACCCAAGGCATTACGTTCGCGACGGACACGCTCACCGGCATTTGCCACGTCCCAACCGACCTCAACACCCAAGAAATCGAGTACACGATGAGCAAATCCGGACGTGGGATTCCACCCCGAACGCCACGCTTCGACTACGACGCTCACGACCTCGAACGCGCCACCAGTGATCCCGGCGCAATCCAACTCGCTATGCTCTCGGAAGACAATCCGGCCCGACCGTACTGGTACGGGCGGGGCAAGAAGAACGGGATTGAGGCAGGCGTCACTCCCGAGATTCTGAATATTCACCAATTTGTCGGCGGAGGAACAGGTATGGGCAAGACGACATTCTTGGTGAATCAGGCGAGCCAGATCATGAATCGCGGGCATGGCTGTCTCATCTTCGACCCGAAAGGCAAGGACGCCGACGAGTTCCTACGCGAGGTACCCGAAGAGCGCGAGGATGATTTGGTGTTCGTCGATCTCACCGACGAGTACGACGAGCAAGTCACGTTCAACTTCATGGAAGTGCCGAGCAATGCGCCGCCGGACAGCCGCGCGTTCGCGAGCGCGGTCGAGGCGCTGGCCGATGACGTGGTCGCGATTGCGGCACAGGCAGGCGGTGACGACAACTATTGGGGAGCATTGATGAACCGGGTCACACGGACGCTTATCCGTGGGATGGCGAAATCCGGGCGGGACTGCACGTTGCTTGATTTGGCGTGCTGTGTCGCGGATTCGGATAACCTCGATAAGTTCCACAACTGGATGGACGAAGAGCGGATTCACTTCATCCGAGAGTCAGCCAAACGCATTGCCGAGAAGGAAGATAGCGACCTCGAACCGCTCGCTGGGCGGTTCAGTCAGTGGATTGAGAACGACGCCGTGCGGAACCTGATTAGTAACCCCGATAGTACAGTCTCGATTCAGGAGGCCGTCGAAGACGGGAAAATCGTGGTTGTTCGCAACGACCCGAGCAGTGGGGAAACCGAGAAACGACTGTTCGCGACGGCGCTCATTCGCCGGGCATGGGTCGCGATTCGGGAAGCCGAGGACAATCCGCCGTTCTACGTGATCTGTGACGAGTTCGACTCCATCGTGACCGAAGAGTCCAACATTCACAAGATTCTCTCGGAAGCGCGGGCCTTCGACTTCTGCCTCACACTCGCCTGCCAGAACCCATCGAATCAACTCCCGACGAAGGTCGAGAAGGCAATTGCGAACCAGTGTAAAACGTTCATCTCCTACAACCCCGGTGGAGACGAAGACGCTCGCCTCATTGCGAAGCAGCATTCGCGGGATATTGAGTGGGAGGACCTGATGAATATGAGTCCGTACACGTTCTTCATGC
>CAYNQM010000270.1:0-2122 GCA_964399275.1 uncultured Haladaptatus sp. | reverse complement strand
TGGACGAAGGCCTGCTTCCCCACTCGAATCCGGGCGACCAGACGCGAGCGCAGATGGAACTCGTCGCCGACGTGAACGCCAGCATGGGCGTGATGCTGGAGACGACGGCGGACGTGTCGGCGCACGCTGGTCCGCGCCGGAAAAACCCCGGCCAGCGACTCGCCACGATTCGGACTGCTGGCGAGTTGGACGTTCCGTTCACGACCGGCCTGCTCGTCGGCATCGGCGAGGACTGGCGCGACAGAGCCGAGAGCCTGCTGGCGATTCGAGACCTTCACGAGCGATACGGCCACGTCCAAGAAATCATCGTCCAGAACGTCGTGCCGAACGAACGGTCGCAGTTCGAGCGACCCTCCGTCGAGACGATGCGCCGAGTCGTGGCGATGGCGCGGGTCGCCCTGCCCGACGAAATTTCCGTGCAGGTGCCGCCGAACCTCTCGCCGACGCGCGACCTGCTCGACTGCGGCGTGGACGACTTGGGCGGCGTCTCGCCCGTGACGGACGACTACATCAATCCGGACTATGCGTGGCCCGCACTGCGGGAGTTAGAGGACATCGCGGAGGAAGCCGGGGTACCGCTCCGCGAACGTCTGCCGGTGTATCGCCGGTTCGTGGACGACCGGTGGCTCTCCGACCGCATTCGGCGGGCTATCGAGTCCGGTGACGAGGCGGGCCAGCGATACCGGGCGGTGCTCGCCGAGCCGGGTACACACTAATCCGCAAAACGGTTCCACGGTGCAGAAACAGCGCGAGCGAAAACTCGAGCGACAGAACGAGCGACTGGACGAGTTCGCCAGCGTCATCTCCCACGACCTGCGGAATCCCCTGAACGTCGCCACCGGACGACTCGAACTGCTGAAAGTGGAGTACGATAGTCCCCATATCCCACCGATCCAGCGCGCACTCGACAGGATGGAGTCGCTCATCGAGGACGTGCTCGTGCTCGCTCAGCAGGGCAAGGTCGTGAGCGAAACCGGGCCGGTCTCGCTGAGCCGCGTCGTCAAAAGTGCGTGGGCGATGGTTTCGACGGAGACAGCCGACCTCCACTTGGACGACTCGTTGGCGGTCGTGGACGCGGACGACGGGCGACTGTGCGAACTGTTCGAGAACCTGTTTCGGAACGCCCTCGAACACGGTCGATCGGACGTCACCGTCACGGTCGGTCCGCTCGAAGACGAGGAGGGTTTTTTCGTCGACGACGACGGATCGGGGATTCCGGCGGACGAGCGCGACAAGGTGTTCGAACACGGCTACTCCACGACGGACGGCGGCACCGGGTTCGGACTCGCAATCGTTCAGAGCATCACGGAGGCCCACGGCTGGAAAATCGGAGCGGTGGAGTCGAATACGGGCGGCGCGCGCTTCGAAATTCTCACTTGAGCAGTGGTGTCCCGTCGGCACACGGCCCGAGCGTCGGGCCGAACGGCGGGTCGTCGGGGTCGATGTCCCGAATTTGCCGATAGTCGGTCGAGCGTTCTGCGGGGGTTCGACCGACGGTCGTCACCATCTCGACGTACTCCTCGAACGACCGGAACTCGCCGAACTCGCCGCCAGCGCGTTTCGTGATTTCTTCTGAAAGGATGGTTCCCATGAAGTCGTTTGCGCCGCAGGAAAGCATCTTCAGACCTTGGGCGTCGCCGTATTTGACCCACGAGGATTGAATGTTCTCGACGTTGTCCAGAAACAGTCGGGAGACCGCAATCATCAGTTCGTCCTCGTGCGTGGTCGCACCGGCATCGACCATGCCACGGTCGTAGAGCGGCGTATTCTGGTGTACGAACGAGAGCGGAACGAACTCCGTTATCGCGCCGGTTCGGTCTTGGATCTCGTTCTCCACGTGGCCGTACATGATGGTCGCGGTGGTGTCCAACCCGACGTTGGCCGCGGCCTCCATCGATTCGAGCCATTCGTTCGTGTCGATTTTGCCGGGGCAGATGACGCGGCGAACTTCGTCCACGAGAATCTCCGCGGCGGTGCCGGGGACGCTGTCCAGTCCGGCAGATTGCAGTCGGCGGAACACTTCTTCGTACTCCCAGTCTGTTCCGCGCCGGGCGTGGTAGGCCTCCTCGGGCGTCATGGAATGGACGTGGACGCCGGGGAGGTTCATGGCGCGCATGTGCTC
>CAYNQM010000269.1:0-2123 GCA_964399275.1 uncultured Haladaptatus sp. | reverse complement strand
TGCTCGCGCCCGTGTTCCACCCCGCGATGAAGGCCGTCATCGGCCCGCGCAAGGAACTCGGCATGCGAACCCTGTTCAACGTCCTGGGGCCGCTGACGAATCCGGCGGGGGCGGACGCGCAAATCGTCGGCGTCTACGACCCAGAGCTCGTGCCCGTACTGGCCCGCGCACTCGCCCACATGGACGTTTCCCACGCGATGGTCGTTCACGGGTCAGGGATGGACGAAATCGCCGTCCACGGCGAAACCACGGTCGCGGAAGTCGAGGGGGAGCAGATAGAAGAGTACACGCTCTCACCTGCTGACCTCGGCGTCGGTCGCTACGACGTATCGGCCGTGGCGGGCGGAACCCCGACGGAGAACGCCCGCGACCTCCGCGGCATCGTGGAAGGCGACGTCGGCGGCGCGAAGCGAGATATCGTGCTGGCGAACGCCGGGGCCGCGGTGTACGTCTCCGGACAAGCGACCACCTTGGCGGACGGCGTCGAGCAGGCCAGACGGGCAATCGACTCCGGTCGTGCGGAAGAACAGTTGGCGGGAATGACGAGGACTCTGTCGGCATGACGCGAGTGAAAATCTGCGGGCTGACCCACGAAGACGACTTGGAGCAGGCGATTGCGGCGGGTGCCGACGCGATTGGACTGCTCGTGGACGTGCCGGTCGATTCGCCGCGCGAAATCAGTCCGCGTCGGGCCGCCGAACTCGCTCGAAAAGCGCCGCCGTTCGTGACGACGGTGCTCGTGACGATGCCCGAAACCCCGGAGGATGCGGTCGAACTCGCACACCTGGTCGAACCCGACGCCGTGCAGGTACACGGAATGGGCGTCGGCGACCTCGCGTACCTCGCGTCGAACATCGACGGGAACGTCATCCGGGCAATCGACGCCACGACCGAGAACCCGGAACGATACGACAGCGTAGCGGACGCGCTCCTGCTTGACGCCGGAGAAGCGGGCGGAACGGGCGAAACCCACGATTGGGAGCGAGCACGGGAGTTCGTGAACGCGCTCGACTCACCGGTCGTTCTCGCAGGCGGGTTGGCTCCCGAAAACGTCTCGGAGGCGGTCGATGTAGTCGAACCCTTCGCCGTCGATGTCGCCAGCGGCGTCGAATCGACCGGCGGACGAAAAGACCACGAGGCAGTCGAATCGTTCGTCACAGGCGCGAAGGCGACACAGAAGCCAGTGCTACAACGATGAACCGAGACGAGTTCGAAGCACTCGCCGACGGGGAGCAGTCGGTCGTCGTTCACGTCGAGAGAAACCTCGACGTTGCAGTCGAACCCCTCACGGCCTACTCGGCGCTCGGCGGCGGTGAGTACGATTTCCTCCTCGAAAGCGCGAACAAGGTCGCCTCCTCAGATCCGGACGGCGCGTTCGACCCCGCCGAAACGAGCGATCGACGGGCGCGCTACTCGTTCGTCGGCTACGACCCGAAGGGGGTAGTGTCGGTCGAGGCGGACGAAACCGACGTTCGAATGCTGGACAACGACTGGGACGACGCGCTCGCCGTCGAAGGAGATGCGGGCGACGTGCTCGACCGACTCCGTGATTCGCTCCCCACGGTTGAGCGACGAGGATTTCCGGGCGACGGGCGCTTTTCCGGCGGTCTCGTCGGCTTTCTCGCCTACGACGCGGTGTACGACCTCTGGCTCGAAGAGCAGGGAATCGAGCGCCCAGAAACCGAACTCCCGGACGCGCAGTTCGTCCTGAACACCAAGACGCTCGTCTTCGACCACGTCGAAGACACGCTCTCGCTGGTGTTCACGCCGATTGTGTCGCCCGACGACGACCCCGGCGAGATGTACGACGACCTCGTCGCTGAGGCCGAACGAGTCGCAGGCATGCTCGAATCCGCGGACGAACCGACCCTGGGTGGCTGCCTCTCGGACGACGAAACGGCGGGAGCACGACCGGAATACGAAGACGCCGTGCGACGAGCGAACGAACACGTTTCGGCGGGCGACATCTATCAAGGGGTCATCTCGCGCAAACGAGAGATTACGGGCGACATCGACCCGCTCGGTTTGTACGCCGCCCTGCGCGAAGTGAACCCATCGCCGTACATGTACCTGCTCGGCTACGACGACAGCACCATCGTCGGCGCGAGTCCCGAGACGCTGGT
>CAYNQM010000268.1:0-2168 GCA_964399275.1 uncultured Haladaptatus sp. | reverse complement strand
CAAGGACTGCGTGAACAAGTATTTCGACTTCGAGGAGTTCATCGAGGCAAGCGAGCACGCCGAGTCGGTCGGCGCGGGCATCAAGGCCTACCTGTTGATGAAGCCGCCGTTCCTCTCGGAATCCGAGGCAGTACAGGACATGAAGGAGTCGATTCGGAAGTGCGCCGAGTACGCCCACACGGTGTCGATGAACCCGACCAACGTCCAGCGATACACGATGGTAGACGAGCTCTACTTCCGTGACGGCTATCGACCACCGTGGCTGTGGAGCGTCTGCGAGGTGCTACAGGACACGGCTGACACACCCGCAATCGTCGTCTCAGATCCCGTCGGCCACGGCTCCGACCGCGGGCCACACAACTGCGGCGAGTGCGACGATCTCGCGCAGAAAGCCATCAAGGACTTCGACCTCCGGCAAGATCCCTCCGTCTTCGACGAAGTAACCTGCGACTGCGAACACACGTGGGAGGCGGTCATGGAGCGCGAGACGAGCTATAATCTCCCACTGGCGCGCTAATCAGGCGGGCCTTATTCCGGCTACGACGCGGATAACAAAGTACGAATGGTGCGACCGAACAGCCGAGGTGAATGGACGAGGTGTGTCCCGAATAATGTCCGACCCGCGGGACGATTACGAGACGGTGTTCTGCTCGAACGGCTGGGTCGAGATTCGGAATCCGGAGCAGGAAGCGCAGTGGATCGCCACCGACTCGCTGAGCGAGGTACGGCGATGACCGTCGCCGGGCCGGTCGTGCTCTGGCCAGTCCTCTTGGTGTTCATCGGGGGACTTTTAGTAGGTGCTGTGTGGTCACTCCTCCGCGGCCGCCAGCGAAACCGACAGGAGTGACGCCGTGGAACTGGTTTTGTGAATCTGAGCGTACCGAGCAGGCGCTTCGCGCCTGCGAGGGGAGCGAGGGCGCTCGGGCGTGGCGTACGCCTCGCAGTTGTAGACTGACCAACCTCCGACAAAATTAGTGAATGCAGGGTTTTAGCGATTCAATCTAAAATAAACGACCAGTTCTACTCTCGCAGGTACTCGTCGTCGTCGAAGGGTTCGTCTTCGCCCTCTACGGCCACCACGTCCAGCGCGGTGACTTCGGCTCCGACATCGAGCAGGCCCGCCACGCTCGGTTCCGTCCGGCCTTCGTCGCCGCTGATGAGTTCCTTGATGTACAGGCCGCCCTCGCCGTGAATTTCGATTTCGCCGTGGCGCTCGTCTTTCAGGGTGCCGTCGATGTCGTACACCTCGCGGACGCGGGTGAGACTCGCCCGACGGTGGTCAACTCGGTTGGGCGTGAACTGCTCTACGGTCGCGCCCTGTAATTCCGCGACTGCGTCGGCGAGGTCGGTCTCGGCGACGGGTTCTTCGAACTCGACCTGCGCCCGGTAGGTTTTGCTCGCGTCGAGTTCCTTCACCCGTTCGACCATCTCGTGGGTAGCGAGGCGAAGGCCCTCGACCTCGACGCTTCCGTCCGCGAACTCGTTGATTTCCGATTCGAGGGCGTCGGTGTCCGGGGTTCGCCGTTTCGGTTTCTTCACTTCGATGACGAAGGGACGGCCCGTCCCGAGCATCAGGGCGTCCACGTCTTCTCTGCCTGCGCCGTGGAAGAGTGCCTCGTCGCCCTCCATCGCGTCGAGAACGACGGGCGTCGTCAGTTCTTCCACGCTCTCGTTGTAGAGGTAGCCGTTGCCGCCGCAGTAGTCACACGGCTCTTCGCCGCCGCCCTCGGCGAGTTGCTTGCCCGACCCGCCGCACTCCCGACAGGGCCACTCGGTTTGGGGGATGTCGCGCTCCAGTTTTCGATAGCGTCCGAAGACGAAGGCCGGATTGACCTGCACGTCCACGTCGCCGCGTTCGAGGTTCAGCAGGGCGAGCACGTCTGGACGATTGAAATCGACGTCCGTTCCTGTCAGTCTACCGACGCGCTTGCCGACCTCGCGGTTGTACTCGGATTTGAACAACTCGCCCGCATCCTCGGGCAGGTCGGCCAATTCGCGGAGCAGGGTTTCGTTCTCCTCGATGAGCGGCGGAGTACGCGTCCCGACTTGGTACGTCTCGAAATTGATTCCCGAGAGCGCGTCCGCGACCTGCTCTGCGTACTTCTCGAAGTCGTCGGTGAGACCTTCGCAGACCCAACACTCCTCGTCCGGTTCCTCGAAATCCTCGT
>CAYNQM010000267.1:0-2197 GCA_964399275.1 uncultured Haladaptatus sp. | reverse complement strand
GACCCGCCGGACGGCGAGTACCACTACCCCGACTTTCCCGTCGGCGAACCGCTCGTCGGCAAGCGGGGCCGGCTCGCCCGCGTCATCTACATGACGAACATCGGGACGATACCCGATTCGTTCTCCTGCGACGTGTTCACCCGCGCCGACAACGAGTGGGTCGGCGACTTGGACGAAAACTACCTCGACACGCTAGAAAAGGGCGACGTGTTCGTCCTCGGTGGCCAGCACTTCGAATATCGCTACCGGCGCGGGTCGAAGGTGTACGCGGATCGCACCAGCGCCCGCCCGACGGTGCCGTCGTGGTTCTCGGAACGCCTTCCCCTCTCCTACGACCTCGGGCGGGAAATCGCCAGCTTTCAGGGAGAACTGCTCTCCCGCCTCGAAAATCGCGGCAAACCCGCGGTTCGGATGTGGCTCAGGGAGTTCCCGCTGGACGAAAACAGCGTCCGCGCCATCACCCGGATGTTCGACGAACAAGTGCGATACGCTGGCCCCGAGAGCGTCAGCACGGACGACCGACTGACGGTGGAAATCGAGATGGACAGGGACGAGTACAAGCGCCACTACTACGTCCACTCGAACTACGGGCGGAAGTTCAACGACGGTCTCTCGCGCGTCGTCGCCTACCGTTGCGCGCAGGCGGCCAACACCAACGTCTCGGTGGCAGTCGCGGACAACGGATTCACCGTGTCGATGCCACTGAACCGGAAAGTGGACGTGCCGAGCATCCTCCGCGATATTTCGCCGGACGACTTGCGGTCTGCGCTCTCTGGCACCGACCTGCTCCAGCGGTACTTCCGCATCAACGCGACGCGGTCGCTGATGATACTCAAACGCTACAAGGGATACGAGAAGTCCGCCAGCGAACAGCAGGTCTCCAGCGAGATGCTGTTGGGATTCGCCGACGAGTTGGAGGAGTTCGCCGTCATCGAGGAGACTTACCGCGAAATCATCGAGGACAAACTCGCGCTCTCGGCCATCGAAGACGTGCTGGATTCGGTGCAGGTGGGAGACATCGAGGTCGTCCAGCATCGAGTGCAGTCGCCGACGCCCCGAGCGTTCGGCCTCGCCACCCTCATGGCGAGCGACGTGGTGCTGGCGGAGGACGAGAGCGCGGTCTTACAGGAGTTTCACGACCGCGTCCTCGAAGCGATTGGTGGCGACGAATCGAAGCAAGATTCGGACGCCGGAACGTCGATGGTGGACTAACGCCCCGACTCGACGAGGTCGAACAGCGGGCTAACGTCTCGCCCTGCGTACCGGCGAATCATCTCGGCGAGGGCCCGACATTCGACGCTATCGGATTCGCTTCGCTCGCGTAAGTCGATGGAAAGGTAATTGTTCGGACTTCCCCGAAGATGGTTTTAAAGATTGTAATTTGCGCCACGCTCCTCCGTCGAGCAGTGCCCACGACGGACTGAACCATCGAACTGGCCGTTTTCCCAACTGTAACTGTCCGCGATATATTCAACAAATCGGACAAAAGAATTAATCCGAGAATACACAACTGATTGTGTACCAATGGCACAGCAACAATCATCGAATCCGCGCAAGCGACTCGTCATATTCGTTCTCGCAGTGCTCGGAACGGCAATCATCGCAGGTGCACCGACTCCCGACGGCTTATCGGTTCGCGGGCAATTCGCCTTCGCAACGATGTTCTTCGCGGGACTGCTCTGGGTGACGGGGGCGCTCCCCCTACCCGTAACCGCACTGTCGATACCGATTTTGCTGACCGTCTTCGGCGTGTACGCCGACTTGGACGAAGCACTCGTGGGCTTTGCCGACCATCTCATTTTCCTGTTCATCGCCGGATTCATGCTGGCAAATGCGCTCCAGAAATACGACATCGACCGCCGCATCGCGCTGTGGATGATGTCGGTGATGGGGTCGTCACCGCGCCGACTCGTCCTCGCGGTCATGCTCTCCACGGCGTTCCTCTCGATGTGGGTGTCGAACACGGCGACGACGGCGATGATGACGCCTATCGCGCTCGGCGTCCTGTCGCAAGTGCTCGGGCGCGAGAACGTGGAAACCGCGACGGCGAGAACGGGTGCCGACTCCGACGTGGCCGCTGACGGCGGTATCGCCGTGGACGACGAGTTCGAGAACATCCAAGTGTCAATGCTTCTCGGCACCGCCTACGCCGCGAGCGTCGGCGGGGTCGGAACGCTCATCGGAACGCCGCCGAACG
>CAYNQM010000266.1:0-2270 GCA_964399275.1 uncultured Haladaptatus sp. | reverse complement strand
GGTCGTGCCATGGGTGACATCTCCGGCGTCAACTACAAGGTAGAGAAAGTCAACGGCGTGAGCCTCGAAGAACTGGTTCGCGGAAACGCTGAGAAACCGGTGCGATAACTCATGAGTGCAGACGAAGAACAACCGGAACCCGACGCACACGTCGGAACGGAAGACGAAGGTGCTGTCGCAGAGCTGTTCGGCACGTGGGACGTGACGAACATCGAGTTCAACGACCCGAGCACGGAGCGTTACATTTCCGTGACGCCCGTCGCGCACACGATGGGTCGCCACGCCGGAAAGCAGTTCCAGAAGAGCGAGGTCAGCATCGTCGAGCGCCTCATCAACCGGCTGATGCAGACGGAGGAGAACACGGGCAAGAAACAGCAAACGATGAAAATCGTCCGCGTCGCGTTCGACATCGTCCACGAGCGCACCGAGGAAAACCCGGTGCAGGTGCTCGTCCGCGCAGTCGAGAACGCCGCCCCGCGCGAGGAAACCGTCCGCCTCAAGTACGGTGGCATCTCGGTTCCGAAAGCAGTGGACGTCGCGCCCCAGCGTCGTGTTGACCAGTCGCTGAAGTTCATCGCCGAAGGTACCCACGGTTCATCGTTCAAGTCCCCGACGGACGCCGAGGAAGCGCTGGCACAGCAACTCATCGGTGCCGCGGACTACGACGTTCAGACCTACGCTATCAATCAGAAAGAAGAGAAAGAGCGCGTCGCCGCGGCGGCACGGTAAGTTTTTTCTCTCTCTTTGGGTGCGGTCTTTTCCATTTTATTTTTCCTCCTTCTCAGCGACCGCTTTTTCGTCGGTTGGTCGTTTGTGAGAGATGGTTTTTATGTGCGGTTTTGTTCCTGAGAGATGATTTGTGTGCGATTTCGTTTCTGAGAGATAACTTGTGTAGGTGTTTGCTAGCTACTACCGACTCCTAATTACCGCAACCGCACCTCGAACCTCCCCAACCTCCTCCTTCGTTCCGGCCGAGCGAACCTCGGCCGGGTTCTCGTTCGCTCCTTCGTCGCTCACAAGAACACCACTCAGTCGTCCCTCGCGCGCGTTCCTCGCACGCGCCACCGCGACAGCAGGTCAACCAACCGGGGAGCGTCCACATCAGCCAATCTTACACTCGGCGTTCAATCCGCGGCCTGTCCTCCGCTCTCACCACTTCCGAGAACGTACTCCCGTGAGGCGTCCACGAGCGTTTTCCGGTACTCGCTCTCGTCGGGGTCGTCGTCTAACGAGAGGAATCGGTATTTGAACCCCTGCACGTTCACACTCGGGGCGTCGCGGGAGGCGGCGCGGGCGAGGTCGTAGAGGCGGTGGTCTCGGGCGACGAGGTCGTGGCGTTCGACCAGCGCGAGGGCGAAGGCGGCGTTGACGGCGGTCATCTCGGGGTCGGTGGTTGCGGTCATGCGCCTCCCTCGGGGATGTGTCGGTCGGTCTGCAACCGCGCTGGCCAGTTCGGATTCGAGGAACGCGACGAGTTTGTCGCTCGGACCGACGCGGAGGGTGATGTCGTCGGCGTAGATGTCTTTCATGTGGTTCGCAATCTGGTAGCAGTGTGTGAGTTTTCGGCGCTCGACCGACTGGCCAGCGAACGCGAGGAACAACGCTTCAGCGGTCGATTGCGTGTGTGAGGGATGCGACTGCTCGTTGCGGGCCATGTGCGAATACTCGTGGAGTGCGAGTTCGCGGGCCATCGCACTGGTCGCGGCCTGTCGCGAGATGTTGAGGACATGGTGGTCGTCGGGGTGGGCAGTCCACGTTCGTTCGTCTGGGTCGTCACGAATCCTGACGTGAACCGGCCTGTCGAGATCGTGCTCGGTTTCGAAGAGGTCGGAGGCGCTGAGAAACGGGGTCGGGGGCGTAGCACCGTGTACTCGAATATCCATGCGTGTTGTTGACACGCCCTGAACGGCCATTACTCTTGTGCCATATGTGACTGTTTGACAGGGTAATGAGGCATTTTCAGGCGATTTTCGGCCGGGAAAACACTACGCTTTTCAACTTCCTACAGGTAGGGATACCCATATATGGGCAGACGAAAGAAAATCGTCGAACAGTGCGAGCGGCTCATGGACAAACCGGAGCAAATCCGGAACATTGCGATTGCCGCCCACGTCGACCACGGTAAAACGACGCTGACGGACAACCTCCTCGCTGGTGCAGGCATGATCGCCGACAAAGGCGAAGCCACCCAGTTGATGATGGACACGGAGGAGGACGAGCAGGAGCGCGGTATCACCATCGACGCGGCCAACGTCTCGATGACCCACGAG
>CAYNQM010000265.1:0-2340 GCA_964399275.1 uncultured Haladaptatus sp. | reverse complement strand
ACAAGTCCGTCATTCGGAGCGACGAGCGACTCACCTACTCGCAGGCCGAAAACCGAATCGACGACGAGGACGCGCCACTTCACGAGGAGTGTAAACTGTCATTCAAACTCGCCGACCAGATGCACGAACAGCGCAAAGAGGACGGCAGTCTCGTCCTCAATCCCCGGCGCGACCGCGCACATACCATCATCGAGGAGTCGATGCTGAAGGCGAACAAGGCGGTCACGCACGAACTGATGTGGGGTCGCGGGGTCGAGGCGATGTACCGGGTTCACCCGCAACCGACGCCCGACGAGTGGAGCGAGGCGTTGCAGGAGATTCAGGATTTGGACGGCGTCTCGATTCCGGGCCACTCGTGGGACGACCCGCGAAAAGCGGTGAACGCCACGTTGGAGGAGGCACCCCGCCGACAACTCGACAAAATTCAGTGGGCCGTGATGAAGGTGATGCCCCGTGCGCGGTACATGAGCGATCCGTTCGGCGGCCATCACGCGCTGAACTTCGAGATTTATGGCCACTTCACCAGCCCGATTCGTCGCCTCTCCGACCTCATCAACCACTGGATCGTCTACACGAACGACGTGCCGGAAGACCTCGTGGCGCTGTGCGACCGCGCCAGCGACAAGCAGGCCGACGCGGAGGCCTGCGAGCGCGAGTACAAACAATACTTGCAAGAGGTCGGACTCGACCCGAGTGCGGTCAACAACCGCGGCATCGAAATCGTGGACGAAGACGACTAAATGCCACAGTTCCCCGACTCCCGAACCGTCCTCGAACCGGACTGTTCTCGCTGTCCCGAACTCGTCGCGTGCCGAAACCGAATCTCGTGGGGAACCGGCCCGCAGGACGCAGACGTGATGGTCATCGGCGAAGCGCCCGGATACGGAAATCCCGACGCGGAGCGATGGCGGGGCGGCAACTGGACGGGAATGGCCTACACCACTCGCCATTCGGGACGAAAGATTCGGTCGTTGTTCGCCGAACTCGGCTACGACGCCTACTTCACGAACGCCGTGAAGTGCTTCCCCTCGGGGGAAGACGAAGAGAACCGCGAGCCGACCGCGGACGAACTGGATACCTGTTTCGAACATCTGCGAACGGAGATAGAACGAGTAAACCCCGCGGTCGTCGTTCCGACCGGGAAGCACGCGACGAAAATCCTGTTCGACTTCGAGTCGATTTCGTTGGACGGATTTCTCGACTGTGTGCTCTCACCAGTCGAGTGCAAACGACTCGACGTTATCGCGTTACCACTGTTACACCCGTCGTACGACGACATCTGGATAGGCCGACTTGGATACGACCGAACGGAGTACGTCACCGCAATCGATGCGGAACTCTCCACACTCTGCTGACTACTCGTCGGCGGGAGAGCGTTCGGACGCGTTCGAATCGGCGCTCTGGTCGTCGTTTATGTGAATCCACCCATCGCTCTCGTACGTGATTCGGTAGCCACGGTACGTGAAGACGGCCCTTCCATCACCTCTGAACGAACCATCGACTTGCGGCTGAAAGAGGGAATCCAGCGCATCAGGGTCAACTACATCGTACAGCTGTGGTCGCATTTCGTCCGGAGAGACGCCTTCGTGATCCGCGATGGCGTTGATGACGGCAGTGCTTGGGCGCTCACTGTCCTGCAAGCGGTATGACGTTCGCTCCATTCCGGTACTAATCAAAAGGACTCGTCAATGGTTAAGTATATCGGGTAGAATTTGTTCAAATCCCATCCCGAGACCGATATTTTCCGAATTTTGAAGTTCCGAGACGCGGCTTACTCGGACGCCTCGTCCTGCCCGAAGTGGTCGAACGGTTGGGTGTATTCGTCCTTGACCAGCACTTCGTTCACCACGTCCAAACCGATTTCGTCGAGCGATTTTCCAATGTCGGCGACTTCGTTCCGAGTCGGCGCGACCGCCTCGACGTGAACGTTATCGACACCGGCCATGATTTCTTTGACGTTGACGACGCCATCGGCTTCGAGCGCGCGTGCGCAGAGTTCCTCGCGGTCGGGTATCGGTGCGGTGCAGATGAAGAGAACCCGGAGCGGGAACCCCGCGTTGTGGTAGTCGATTTGGGGGTGAAACCCCTCGACGATGTCCATCTCTTCGAGTCGCTGGAGTCGGTTCCCGACCGTGCTGGCCGAGACGCCGACGGCGTCGCCGATTTCGGTCGTGGTCGTGTTGCGAGCATCTTCCTGAAGCAGGTACAGGATACCGCGGTCAACGTCGTCGAGTGTGTCATCCATGTTTGTGTATTGGAATCGTCATTCTCTGTCTGAGATTCCTGAAAAAGTCGGCATGTGTTCGAAATGACAAACTTTCGTGGGAGGCATGGCCGAAA
>CAYNQM010000264.1:0-2343 GCA_964399275.1 uncultured Haladaptatus sp. | reverse complement strand
GAGTTCAAGGCCGCCGCGAGCGCCGCAGGTGGCTGGGCACTTCTCGTGTACGACCCGGTCGCAAAACAGCTTCGCAACGTCAAAGTTGACAAGCACGACCAGGGAGCGCTCTGGGGTAGCCACCCGATTCTCGCACTCGACGTGTGGGAGCACTCCTACTACTACGACTACGGACCAGACCGTGGCGACTTCATCGACAACTTCTTCGAGGTTGTCGATTGGGACGAAGTTGCAGACCAGTACGAAAACGTCGCGCCGCGGTTCGAGTAAATCCACCAATCGTTTTTAGCGCCGTGTCTACCGACTCATAGCGATAGTGAGCGGTAGCGGATGCGTCGTTTCGCTATCGTTCCGGAACGAGCGAAGATATCTCGTAGCCGATGGCCACGTCCCGCACGTGCTGAAACAGCGCTTCGTAATCGTGCCCGCCGGTCTGTTGATCGAGGCTGGCGAACACGCCGACGTTTCGGTCGTCGCCGGAGAAGAACATCCGGAACTGTTCGAAATCGTCGAATCCCCGGACGGTGTACTGGTAGGACGCGTAGTACAACTGGTCGTAGGTGTCCCGCGTGACGAACCCGTAGCGTTCGTTATCGACGAATTTCGAGACGTCGATTTCTTCGAGTTTGGCCGCGACATCGTCTCGGAGATACAGGGTCTCGAAATCGGATTGGTCGAACAACCAGATGTCTCGCAGGCTCTCGCCGCCAAATTCGGCAAACGCTGACACGAGTGCCTCTTTTATCTCACTTCCCTGCTCCTCGCGCATGTCATTCAGTATCTCGAATGCAACATTATAAAAACTCGTATATGTCCAATTAGTTATGGATTTTTGATGGGCACCGTCGCCTGTCGTTTCACGAGGGCAAAGCAATGACGTGAAGTTTTACGCCGGGACACGTATCTTCACCTATGCCGAAGCCGAAAGACGATTTCGAGCAGTTGTATCCCTGCGATTTCTACGAACCGGACGAACTGCTCGACGAGGAAACGATGTACAGCGTCTACGAAATCGCCCGCCTCTTGCAAGGTCTCGACCCCGACGCGGAAATCGACGTGGAGACGGAAGACATCCTGCTCGACTGGGCGATTCCGTGGATTATGCGCAACGCGGACGCCCTCGTCGTCGCGGAACCACCGAGCGAGGAGGAACCGGGCTACTACGGACTGAAGACATGACGATTCTCGTCGCCGGAAGTGACCGAGTCGATGCGGGCAAGACGACGTTCACGGTCGGCCTGCTTTCGCACCTCGATGCCGTCGGATTCAAACCGCGCGCAGGCAACGACTTCTGGTTCGACCACGACGACGCCGTGGCCGCCCTCTCGGAGGGTAGACTGTACGGCAAGGACGCGAAACGACTGGCAGACGCGAGTCGGGGCGACTACACTCCCGAGAATCTGAATCCGGTTCACCGACTCTGGTGGCCTGCACCGGGAAAAGGACAAGGACTGCTCGGGCAGACGCATCGCGAGTTCCTCGTTGACCGCGTCGGCGAGAATTTCGTCGTGAACGGAACCACCGACCACCCCGACCTCGTGCGCGAGCAGTTGCCACTTGCGGACGCGCTCACCGTCGAATCCCTCCAAGAACTGAACGACCAGACCGAACGACGCTACCTCCCGCACTTTCGCGCACTGGCGGAGAAAATTCGGAACGAAGAGCGCGCAGTCGTGGAGTCCTACAGCGACATCGCCCGCCCGATTCAGGGCGTCGAGTTCGAGGCCGTCGCCGTGGTCGAACCCCGCCGACTTCGGGTGTACGACGGTACGCGCTACGCGAAGGCCTGCGAAGTCGCCGACAGCAGTGCCAGAGACGGGTCGCTGGAAAAACGCGTCGAGGACGTGGTGAACCTGCTCGAACCGGCGGAGACGCACGTGCTGGAACCCCTGACGAAGCAAGAACGCGCCGACCCCGAACAAACCGCGAGCGTCTACGAGGACGCCTACGAAGCGATTCGGCGAAATCGCTGACTGGAAATCGCTGACTGCTGGCCGATTGGCTCCGTCGAAACGAGCAACTCGTGATCACTTGACCAAGTCACCGGCCACTCGACTCCCGACCTGACTCAGTACATCCGCGCCGCCTTCCCCGCGAGTTCGATGTCGTGGTAGGGGTTCGTCGTCACGCTCGGTCCGTGGCCGGTGTGCATCTCGCGCAGTTCCTCGTCCACCGTGGCGGCGACGCGGTCGATGCTTTCCACGAGTGCCTCGCGGTCGCCCTCTTCGAGGTCGGTTCTGCCGAAACTTCCGTTCTGGAAGATGAGGTCGCCCGCGAACAGGACGCCCGCCGATTTGGAGTAAAAACAGAGGTGGTCGTCTTTGTGCCCCGGCGTGTGGAGCG
>CAYNQM010000263.1:0-2347 GCA_964399275.1 uncultured Haladaptatus sp. | reverse complement strand
GTACGACAACGAAGAAGTCCGAACCGTCAGCGCCGACAAGATTCAGGAAGACGACCGCTACCCCGGTGCACGCGTCAACATCGATGGTCAGCAGGGCTACGTCGAGACCATCATCGGCGGTCGCGCGCGAGTTGACTTCAACCACCCGCTCGCCGGCGAGGACATCGAGTACGAGTACGAAGTGCTCGAAGAGGTCGAAGACCGAGACGAGAAGGCCAAGGGTCTGTTCTCGATGTACATCGACGCCGACCTCGACATGTGGGTCCAGACGGACGAAGTCGAGGAAGAAGTCGAAGACGAGGACGGCGAAACCGAGACCGAGACGGTCGAGAAGGAGACGCTGTACATCGAGGCCACTCCACAGCTCTCGATGAACCAGCAGTGGATGTTCCAGAAACAGCAGATTGCACAGGACGTCATCGACCGCCTCGACTTAGACCGCGTCATCGTGCAGGAGACCATCGACGGCTCCGCTGGTGGCATGATGGGCGGAATGGGCGGCATGATGGGCGGCGCTGGTGAGGCAGACCTCGAAGAGGCCCTCGAAGACGCCGACATCGACGAGGACGAAATCGTCGAAGAACTCGAAGCGGAAGGCGACGACGCCGAAGACAGCGACGAGTAATCCGCAAACCGAACCGGTTTTTTCGAACCGAGAGGACCGTCGGGTATGCACTCCCCGACGCGACTCTTTTACCTCCACTTCAACACGCCCGGCGTGAGCGGTGCCGAACGCCGTCTCGCGGACCACGGTCTGCCGCTGTACCAGCGATTTGGCCACGTCGATGGCGAATCTCACGCGCTGGCGGCGGACGACCCGGTTCCGGATGCGTTTCGGCTTCGCCTACAGAACGCCCAACGAGGCTACGCGAACGTCACGATTGCACCCGGACAGCGACCGCAGTTCGACCACCTCGGTCTCTGCACCAGCGAGTTCGATGCGATGTGCGACCGCGCGGAATCAGCGGGCTGGTCGGTGCGCGACCGAGACGGGAGACGAACGTTCGTCATGACGCCGTGGCAGTTCCGGGTCGAACTGCATCCCGACGGAAGCGACGTGGAGCGCGACCTCGGGACGTGGGACGAGGCACACTTCGAACGGATCGACCTCACGATTCCGGCGATCGAAGCGGACGCCACTACATTCGACGCCGTGTTCGGCGACGTTCCGGGACTCGAAATTCGGCAGCGGGACGAAGTTGACGTCCCGCGATTTCGGCTGGCTGGCAGTGCGTTTTCAGATACCGCACGAGTGGAAACCGAGCGATTGCCCACCGGTTCTGACGACTAACTGCTGGCGTTAGAACTGTTTCCGGACGCGTTCGTCGCGTTTTGCTGAACGACTCGTCCTCTATCGACTTCGCTCGCCGACCACTCTTCGGCCGTTGCATTTCGAACGACCGCCGATTTTGCGGTTCCGTTCTGAATGACCACTGCGGGTCGTGGCTCCGAGGAGGGGTCTGTCGCGGCACGCGGGACGGGCGACTGGTCGGAGCGTTCCGGCACGTCCGCGTTTCGAACGGTCATGTTCTGCACCGTCAGCGTGTCGATGTTCGCACCCTCGACGACCACGTTGGCGAGCACAGTGCGCTTGATGACGCGGTCTCTAACGCCGGGGTCGAAGATGTTGCCGCCCGGAATGGAGAGAATCGAACGGTTTCGAACGACGATTCTTCGTGCGGTGACGTTGTTCAATCTCCCGCTTTCGATTTCGACTTCGGCGATATCCACGTCGCGTAGCGTGACGTTCCGACGAATTTCGCCGTCTGCCCGAAGCCGATTCACGCGGACGGTATCGACCGTCGCGTTCGTCACCGTCACGTTGTTGAGCGCCCACGTCCGAATGGTCGCGTTGTCGATGGAGACTTTGTACTGACCGAGTTGTCCGAGTTGCCCGAGCTGGGCGTTCCGCTCCGCGCTCGATCCGGCGACACCGCCCGCCAGCGGTGTGGCCCCGGAGAGAACCAGAAGGAGCGACAAACCGACCGCAGAAACGACCGCGGCTCGCTGGCCGATTAGAGTTCCCATACACCTCACGAGTTCGAGGGACGGCATAAACCGAACCGACCGTTTCCGTCTGTTTGTCGGGTTAGGCCGCCATTTCTCACTTGACGCTGATATGTGCGGCGAGGTCGTCGCGGATGATGGCTTCGCAGTACTCGCACCGAACACCGTCTTCGAGCACCTCGAATTTCGACTCAACTGGCTCGTTTTTCGTCGTGATGCAGTTGCTGTTCGGACAAGACAGCACACCGACGACCTCCTCGGGACGCTCCAAGCGATGTTTTTCCGCCACTTCGTACTCGCGGATGATGTTGATGCTCGCGTCGGGTGCGATGAGCGAAAG
>CAYNQM010000262.1:0-2356 GCA_964399275.1 uncultured Haladaptatus sp. | reverse complement strand
ACTCCTCGCGTCGTGGTGCGACGATGCGACTCGTGGCACGAATCGCGGCCCAGTTCGTGCCCTCGACGTCGCATGTGGCGCGGGCCACACCGCTCGCGCACTCGCCGAAACCATCGACACCGTCGTCGCCGCGGACGCAACTCCCGAAATGGTCGCGACCACCACGGAAGCGTTCGACCTCCCAGGTATCGTCGCCGATGCGGAACGCCTCCCGTTCGCGGACGATTGCTTCGACGCCGTCACCTGTCGAATCGCGGCCCACCACTTTCCCGCTCCGCAAGCGTTCGTCGCCGAAGTCGCCCGCATCCTCGAACCGGGCGGTGTCTTCGCGTTCGAGGATAACGTCGCACCGGACGACGAGCGATTAGCGACGTTCTACAATCGATTCGAACGACTCCGCGATTCGACCCACGGCGAAGCCTACTCCGTCGAGCAGTGGCAGGAGTGGCTGGTGGAAGCCGGGTTCGCCATCGATGAATCCGTCACGATGCGCAAGGAACTCGATTACGAATCGTGGGTCGAACGTACGAACCCCGACCTCGAATCGCGCGAGCAATTGGACGAATTGGTTCGGCAACCGGTAGCAGAGGAAGTGTACGACGTGACGGTTGAGGCTGGGTCTGTTCGTGGATTCAGCAACGAGAAAGTACTGATTCGCGCGACGAAGTGAGTACGACTTGTTGTTGGTGTCGATAAAAAATGTCCTGACGGAGTCTCACGCGAGCGTAGCGAGTGTGAGGCACGACAGGTCGCGAATGAAAGTGAGCGTCCTGACGGAGATTTGAACTGGGCGAGACGTTCCTGCTCACTTCCCTTCGGTCGTTGCGCGGGCGTGCGACTCGCTGGCTCAAATCTCCGCGAGTCGTTATCTTCCTCCATGACCCGAGAGAGCCACTGGCTCTCTCGGGTTGATTCCGTAAGAATGACGTCCTGACGGAGATTTGAACTCCGGTCCCTGGCTCCGCAAGCCAAGAGGATAGTCCACTACCCTACCAGGACTCATCCATTCATTTCGCGGTTGTCGTAATAGGGGTTACGGTCTGGGTGCGGCGTGCGTGTGTCACGCACCCACTCGAATCCACGGACGCTGTGAGGATAACTCAAATTTCTATTTTCGCCTACGGGAGTTCTTTTAGGATACGTCTCATGGATGTTGATATGCAACGACGAACCCTCCTCAAGCGAACCGGAGCGGCCATCACCGTCGGAATGCTGGGTGGTTGTCTCAGCCAAAGCGGTTCCCCCGGCGGATCATCGGACGAATCGAACGAGAAATCGACGACTACCACGACCACCACACGGCCGAAACCGAGCCTCCAGAACCGCAGTCTCGAGATGGTCGATGCAGGGTGTGCTGACGGAAAGTCGTCCAACAAGGCGACGGTGAAGCTCAAAGAGTCGAAGAATCAGGTCGTCGTGACAGGCACCATTCGCACCCCCAACCCGTGTTACGTCGCAAAACTGGCGAACGTGAACTACGACCGAGACGCAGGAACGCTGTCGATCACCGTCAAAGCGAAGGAAAAGAAGCAAGAGGGAGTTTCCGCCTGCACGCAGTGTATCGGCGCAGTCGAATACGAATCGACGTTCGCGTTCGATTCAGGTGTTCCGAAGTCGGTGACGGTGTCCCACGAAAGTCAGGGGAAGACGAAAAAAGTGACCACGGTAGGAGAGGGCAGTACGACGAGCGAGGACGGAACGAGCGAAGAAGGAGCGTGAGTATTCGAACCGAGCGCGCCCCTAAACCCGACCCGAGTCGCATTCCGCGGAAGACGTAGGTTTATTTTGGAAGACGCGGCCACTCTCTTTCATGAGTCGCAACGCGATACAACCACCAGGCATAGTCGGGGTGCCGACACAAAGACAACGCTTAAGCGAGGGCCAACCCTGCACCAGAGTACGATTATGGGCGTTATAGAGGACGTACACGAAGACCTCGACGCCGACATCTCTCTGGACGAGTTCCGGGACGCCGTCGAGGAAAAAGTCGAACAGATGGGTGGGCTCGCGGACGAAGAAACCGCCGCGATGCTCATCGCCCACGAACTGGACGAAGACGAGGTAAACGGGGTCGTGGACATCGAACCCGGCATGGACGAAGCGAAGTTCATCGCCAAGGTGACGAGCGTCGGCGACGTGCGAACGTTCGACCGCGACGGCGACGACGAGGACGGGCGCGTCCTGAACGCCGACGTCGCGGACGAGACGGGTTCGATTCGCATCTCGCTCTGGGACGAGCAGGCCGAGGCCGCGAAAGAAGAACTCGAACCGGGGCAGGTGCTTCGCATCAAGGGTCGTCCGAAAGACGGTTACAACGGCACGGAAGTCAGCGTTGACCAAGCCGAACAGGACGAGG
>CAYNQM010000261.1:0-2370 GCA_964399275.1 uncultured Haladaptatus sp. | reverse complement strand
GGGCGGATTCGAACCGCCGTCAATGGCTCCAAAGGCCATTATGATTGGCCGCTACACCACGGGACTGCACTCGTTTCATTCGCTTGTCCCGTGTACCTCGCGGTTCTCACAGAACCGCTCACCACCACGGAACTTTGCTCGCTTTACTCGCAAAGCCCCATGCGGTTCGCAGTTTCGTAGAAACTGCTCACCACCACGGGACTCCGCAGTAGATACGAGGCTTCACACTCACGTAACTCCGGGGTATACTTGAACGTAACGCAAACAGTTCGAGACGAAAATCACGTTACGCCGGTTGGTTTACCCCGCTCAGTCAGCCCCACCTTCTTCGACCAGATACGCACACATGTCCTCGTCAGCGTGGAAACAGTCCGGACACTGCGGTTCGCGGTCGATAATCGTGTCCAGTCGCTCCGCGACCGTCTCGTCGATGACGCTTTCGAGGGCCGTCGCTTCGGCGCGGAAGTCCTCGACTTCGAGGACGTTGGCGAGGAATCGTTCGAGGATACAGTAGGTCTGGAGGGCGTCGCTGGCGCGCGACTCGCCGTCTTCGGTGAGGGTTGCGCCGCGATACTTCTCGTGTTCGACCAGCCCGCGCTCTTGGAGCTTGCCGACCATTTCGTTGACGCTCGCGGGACTCACACCGAGTCGGTCGGCGAGCGTGCCGGTCGCCGCTGGACCGTCTTCGATGCGCTGGACGAGATATATCGCTTTCAAATACTGGTCTGCGGTGTTCATTCTCTGGCCTCCATCAGTTTCGCAACTTCTTCGACGCCCGCTGCCTCCTCCTCCCGAATCTCGGTGAGCGTTTCGAGCAGTCGGTCGCGGTCGAGACTGAACGTCGCGTCGCTCGCCTCGATTGCCGTGATGAGGTCGTCGTAGAACTTGTACGCCGTCTCCTCGCCGTGCAGTTGGTCGTAGAGCACGCCGTCGAAGTCGTCGGGGGCGGTCTGGGCGTACTGTTCGCCGACGAGCATCTCGATTTCCTCGAACGGAATCGTCTCGGCATCGAGTTCGTCGATGAGCGATTCGAGGCGCTTTCGGTGTTCTGCCGACTCTTCCCCTGCTTCGGAGAGTAGTTCGCGCACGTCCTCGTGCAGTTCGTTCTGCTCTCGGGATGGAAGCGATTCGAAATGTCGCGCCGCCCGCGCCTCGACGAGTTCCTCCAAAACGACGCCGATTTGGAGCAAGCGCGCGAGTTGGCGGTCCGACGAGACGCGCTGACCCATACTCATATCTCGTGCGTAGCGGCGCGGAAACTTAACACTCCCTGATGTAGATTCCGGCGAACGAGAAGAAAACGACGAAAACAGAACGATTAGTTACCGAGTCGCTCGACGATTCCGGAGTCGAGATCCTCGCGGAGTTCCTCGACTTCGACTTCGTCCAAGACGGGGACGAAGAACCCTTCCACGAGCATGTCTTTCGCCAGTTGCGGTGGCACGCCGCGCGAGGTCATGTAGAACAGATCTTCTTTGTCTATCTGTCCGACCGTCGCGGAGTGACTCGCTTCGGTGTCGTGGTTATTGATGATGAGTTTCGGCGAGGCGTCGGCTTCGCTTCCGTCGGAAAGCATCAGCGTGTTCTCGCGCTGGTAGGAACTGGTGTCCCACGCTTCGGTTCCGACGTCCTGCACGCCCTCGTAGACCGAGCGTGCTTCGTCGTCGAGCACGCCACGGGTAACGAGGTCTGCGGTCGTGTGCGCCGTGTTGTGCCAGACGCGAGCCGCAATGTCGAAGTGCTGGTCTTCGTGGCCGAAGAACGCCCCGACGGTTTTCGTCTCGGAGCCCTCGCCGTCGAGGTTCGTTTCGACCGAGGACTTCGTGAGACGTGAACCGAGGTTGCCCTCAATCCAGCTGAGCGTGGCGTAGTCAGCGGTGTTGCCGCGCTTCAGCGTGTAGTTGTACGTCTCCTCGTCCAAGTCCTGCAGGGAGCCGTATTGGACGTGACTGTTCTCGCCAGCGGTAATTTCGACCAGTCCGCTGTAGTAGCGCTCGCCCGAGAGTTCCTCGCTATCCTGTCGCTCCAGAATCGTCACCGAACTCGATTTCTCGGTGACGACGAGCGTGTAGTTGAACAGCGACTGGCTCTGCATCGTCGTCCGAATTTTCACGTCTTCCGCATCGACGCCGCTCGGAACGTAGATGAGCGTGCCGGTCGTGAACAGCGCGGTCGAGAGCGCCGTCAGGTAGTTCTCCTGCGGGTCGATGATCGAGCCGAAGTTTTCCTTGACGAGGGCTTCGTGCTCGTCCAGCGCGTCCGCCATGGAGAGCACCGTGACGCCGTCGGGTTCGACGCGTTCTTTTTCTTCGTCGGCCGAGAGGGGGTCAACGAAGCACTCGAAGTCGAGCGCGTCGAGGTTCGTCCAGA
>CAYNQM010000260.1:0-2422 GCA_964399275.1 uncultured Haladaptatus sp. | reverse complement strand
CAATTCTTATTCATATCCTAATTTAATGGACAGGTAATCAGGAGGTGAACAACATGGACAATCTACACAGCGCGCTTTTCAATGGCGCGCTCACGCGAATGCGCGACGATAACCGCGCTCAGGCACGGGGCAACCTCGTGTCGCTGATCATCGGTATTGCAGTCGCAGTCATCGTCGGCGTCGGGGTCGCAATCCCGATTACGAACGACGTGATTAGCAGTTCCAACGTGACGGGCCTCACCGCAACCATCATCGGGTTCATTCCGGTGATGCTCGGTGTCCTCATCTTCGTTGCCACTGTTGGCCCGATTATGGCACGAACACAATGATGTCCATTATTTGACTTATGGCCTCGGGAACTGCGAGAGTCGTGATAATGCTGTCAGTTTTCGCAGCGGTCGGACTCATCCTGCTCTCACCGGTCAGTTCGACCATCACGAACAACACCGGCACGCAGGTCGTGACAAATGAATCTCACGCAGTCGATTTCGACGAGAGTATCGACCTCCGAGGCTACAACATCGACCCCGGCAGTGAGACGGTCTACGGCTACAACGACTCGTCCGGAAGCTACGAAGTTGCGTCTGCATCCGACTACTCGCTCAACGACGAAACGGGCACACTCGACGTGAACAGTTCGAGCGCGCTCTTCGACGAGGGCGAGGACGTGAGCGTCAGCTACGACTACCAAGCAAGTGACGACCTGACAACGCTCGTGGTTGGATTCATCCCGGTCGGGATGGGGGTTCTGATATTCTTCGGAATCACCTCCGCCGTGGAGAGGATGGTCTGATGAACCCTCTCAAAATCGACGCCACGGACACGATTCTCCTTCATTTACCATACACGGAACAGCCTGAGGTGTCCAATTAATGCTATTCAAAATCGTGGCTGGTCTGGTCGTTCTCGGCCTCGCAGTCTGGCTCATCGGCCAGAGTCTGCGCTACAAGGGCGTTGCCATGATCGGCGCGGCCATCGTCATCATCGCGGGTAGCGCCATCGCGCTGACTGGCGTCGAAATCCGGACTGGCGAGACGCGCTCGTACTCCTACAGCGACTTCAACGGGACTGCGGTGCGGGATAACGCCACCGTCCGCTACGACTACCAGACCAGAACGCTCGCACAGCTACTGAACATCGGCGTGCTCGGGAGTCTCGGCCTCGGCGGCCTCGTCATGCTGCTCGGCGCCGTGCTCATGAGCCAAACACTCGCGGAGGATTTGTAATCCATGCAAGCACAACCACATCAGCCGAGTGGCAACGACAGTGAACCGCGCGACGACCTCGACGTCGCGTTCTCCATCATCCGGAGCTCGGAGTACAGTGACCTACTCGAACAAATCAACCTGGGCACCGGCTACTACGACGACGAAGACATCGCGATGCAGATGCGAAGCGTCCGCAAAGGTCTCGTCACCGATATCGCGTTCAGCGAGTCGCTCCGGAAACGAGCGATTCAGGAGACGAAGGTCAAACTCGCTGACGAAGGCTTCAGTTTCTACAACGAGCGGAAAGAGAAACCGCAGATATGGCAACCACTCACCGACGACGACATTGACGAGCGTGGCCGCACGACGGCACTGTTCGAACGCGGTGACGAGATTTGGAACGCCCTCGCAGACTCGCGCTACGCGCTGAGTGTCGAGCAGGCGGCGGCCATCGACGAGAAGACGAGTCTCGACCCGTTCAAACCGATTTTCAACCATCTGGCGGCGGCGTATCACGAGAGCACGAAGTCGAAGGGTGCGCGGACACAGGACAACTACTTCGGGCGCGTTCAGCGGCGCGAAGTTCACGGAGACACAGATGAGACGGACACCAGCGCATTTCTCGGACGAAGGAGGTCGAACTAACTCATGACTATCTTGTTTATCCTCACACTCCTGCTCAGCGTGCTGGGAATCGCTGGCGCGGGCGTCGCGTACTGGTACTACGAGGAGCATCGCGAAGAGCGCGAAGCGGAGTTCGACGAGCTCGCCGACGAGTTCGAGACCGGCGACCCCATCGACTTCTCGCCGCCCAACGTGTCTACATCGCCACTCGACTTTTTCCGGGTTGCCCGTCACCTCCAACGCGGGAGTCGGCTCGCTAAAAAAGGGTTCGTGAAGTGGTATCGCCTGGACTCGACGCTGACCAGCCCGCAGTGGGTCAAACCCGAGCAGGACGGCGCAGGCCTGCCGAAAGTGACCGTGGATGGTCAGCCGTACTACTTCCCGCGCGACGCGATGGTCGCCGACGAACGCACCGGCGCATGGGTCGCCCTCCACCGCGAGGGCGAGGCTGACCCGATAAATCTCCGTGACCCAGCGTACCCCGGCATCGAGGTTGACCTCGTCGAGCGTACCATCAACCTCGAAGCCGAGGACAAGCCACCGGGATTCTTCGATAACCTCTTTGGCGGGATGAGCCAGACGGCGCTGTT
>CAYNQM010000259.1:0-2422 GCA_964399275.1 uncultured Haladaptatus sp. | reverse complement strand
AGCCAGCGATGGAGAACAGCGTCTCCTGCTGTTGGGCTACGATTTCGCCCATCCGGAGCGACCCCGCGAAGATGACGACGGACGCCGCCGTCACGACGAGCGGAATCTCGTAGGCGATATTCTGTGCCACCGCTCGGAGTCCGCCGAGGAGCGAGTACTTGTTGTTCGAGGAGTACCCCGCCATCACAAGTCCCAGCGAAGCGAGGGAGGAAACCGCGAACACGTAGGCTAATCCCGTCTCGGGGTCAGCGAGTTGGATACCGTTCCCCATCGGGATGACCGCGAATCCCATCAGCGCCGAGAACGGAACAATGAGTGGGGCGATGTCCCACGCAGGTCGGTCAACGCCTTCGGGAACGATGAGTTCTTTCGAGAGGAAACGAACTGCGTCAGCCACGATGATCAGGAGTCCGTACGGCCCGATTCGGTTAGGACCGATTTTCCCCCAGAACGCCGCCGCGACCTTTCGCTTGGCCCACGGACCGGCGAGTGCACCCGTGATGAGCAGAATATTCGCAACCAGGAACGCGCCGATTGCCGCCGCAACGAATGCCCCCAAAAAGCCTGCACCGTCGAGACCAAGCAGGTCAATGATGGTGTCGGGAAGGGGTGTCTGTGTCTGTATTGGTGTCATGATTTGTCCTTGAGTTTCTTGTCGTAGGGCGATTGTCGTATGTGGTGACGATAGAGGGTGGCTAACTAAAAGTATGGTGTTTCGAACCGGCGAATGGTCGGCAAAACCACCGCCGGGATAGATGACGGGACGGAGTGTTGACACCATCGACATCGACCATCTGTAAGTTATCTGGGAGAATCGAGGGGAGAACGAACACATCGCGCGGAAAGCGAGTGATGCGGGTGACTCCCCGCAACCGTACGAGAGCGGTCGAACCACCGAATGAAGGGATTTATATACCCTCGGGGGAAAGTGAAACACGAGTATGACGGTAGGTGTTCGCTTTACAGGCTGTCCGACGAACGATTAACAGAGTGCTTACCGTCGATGCCATCATCCGTGTTCGGGCAGAGATACACGTGATTCATTCATGTCAAATGACGAAGATAATCAGATAGTGGTAACGCTTCCAGACGGGTCGGAGTTGACGGTCGCCAGCGGTTCGACCGTCGAAGACGTGGCCTACGAAATCGGCGAAGGCCTCGGTCGTGACACCGTCGCAGGAGTGATCGATGGCGAACTGGTCGCCAAGGAAAAATCCCTCACGGAGGACTGCGCCCTCGTCATCGTCACCGACGGGAGCGACGAGTATCTCGACGTTCTTCGACACTCCGCGGCACACGTCTTCGCGCAGGCACTCCAACGGCTGTATCCCGAGGCGAAACTCACCATCGGGCCGTGGACGGACGACCGGTTCTACTACGACATCTACGGCGTCGAACTCGACAGCGACGACCTCGAAGAAATCGAGGACGAGGCGCACCGAATCATCGAGGAAGACCTCGACATCGAACGCATGGAGCGCGGGCGCGAGGACGCGTTCGATTACTACGAGGACAACCCATTCAAACAGGAGATTCTCGAAACGGAAGCGGCGGGCGAGGGGCCAGTTTCGTTCTACCAGCAGGGCGAGTTCGAAGACCTCTGTCGCGGCCCGCACGTCGATTCCACGGGTGACATCGGCGGCTTCAAACTCCTCGAAACGTCGGCGGCCTACTGGCGCGGCGACGAGGAGAACGAGACGCTCACGCGCGTGTACGGAACCGCCTTCCCTACCGAGTCGGAACTGGAGGAGTATCTGGAGCGACAGCGCAAAGCCGCGGAGCGCGACCACCGCAAAATCGGCCGCGAGATGGATTTATTCTCGATTCCCGACCATTCGCCGGGATGTGCCCACTACCACCCGAACGGGATGACGATTCGCCGAGAACTGGAGGATTACGTCCGGACGAAGAACGACGAACTCGGCTATGACGAGGTTTGGACGCCAGAGCTGAACAAGGCAGAGCTGTGGAAACCGACGGGCCACTACGACAACTTCACCGCCGCGGGGGAGATGTTCAACTGGGAGCAGGACGACACGGAGTACGGCCTGAAGCCGATGAACTGCGCCAACCACGCGTCCATCTACGCCAACGAGCAACACTCCTACCGCGACCTGCCGATTCGGTTCTCCGAGTTCGGCACCTGTTACCGAAACGAGCAGTCGGGCGAACTCTCCGGACTG
The DNA here is from genome assembly GCA_964399275.1 of uncultured Haladaptatus sp. Classification (GTDB taxonomy): domain Archaea; phylum Halobacteriota; class Halobacteria; order Halobacteriales; family Haladaptataceae; genus Haladaptatus. The sequence continues at coordinate 239 of CAYNQM010000259.1, read as the reverse complement.
CTCCGCGTGCGCGGATTCACGCAGGACGACGGTCACGCGTTCATCCGCAAAGACCAGATTCGTGGCGAAATCGTCAACGCCCTCCAAGTCATCGACGACATCTACGAGAACGTTGACCTCGACGTGCGGTACAAACTGGAGACGAAAGGCGACAACGCCGTCGGAAGCGACGAAATCTGGGAGAACGCGACCACCGCGTTGACCGACGCCAAGGCACTGGCTGACGGCTCACCCGTGAG
>CAYNQM010000258.1:0-2430 GCA_964399275.1 uncultured Haladaptatus sp. | reverse complement strand
TGTGGCACATCGACCCTTTTCCGCGGAAGACGACCGCGCGCAGGGATTCGTTTTCGTTGATTTCCCGCGCCTCCGTGACGAACTGGCGCATCTGCTGGTGGACGTTGGTCGTGATGACCACCGTCTTATCCTCCTCGCGGGCGAATTCGAGCGCCGGAGCGAGCGACGAGAGCGTCTTGCCGGTTCCGCACGCACCTTCGAAGACCACGTCCTGTCCGCGGGAGAGTCCGTTGTAGATGCGGTCCATCGCCTCCTGCTGGTTCTCGTAGGGCGACTCGTAGGGGAAGAACCGCATGTACTCGTTCGTCGTGGACACGATACGGGATATTCGCGGCTTCATTCAAAAAGTCTTGCCTACGTGAGAGAAACGGAAACAAGGATGGCGACGTAGAAGGTTGTTGATTTGTTTTGTTTGTGCTAGCTATCGCCGACCCCTCACGCTATCACGCTACTCACGAGATTGGTTTCCTCGTTCTCTCCAATGTCGTTTTGGTAAAGCTAGCTACTACCGACTCCAAACACCGCAACCGCCCTCCCCAACCTCCTCGTTCGCTTCGGACGAGCGAACCTCGTCCGAGTTCGCGTTCACTGCGTTCACGCGAACACCGCTCACTCGTCCCTCGCGCGGGTCGCTTCGCTCCCGCGCGCCGGAGACAACTGCTACTGAGTGAAAATTCGAGCAGTCCACGAGCAGTCCACGTGTACTGTGGCGCGCGTTGGCGACCTTCGGTCGCCCGCGCAAGGGACGACCGCACGGTGTTCGCGGGAGCGACCAGCGGGAGCGAGCGAGATCCTCGAAAATCGAAGATTTTCGGGATGTGACGAACCGCGTTCGTAACCAACCCGACCGAGGTTCGCTCGGTCGGGTTGCGGGAGGAGGTTGGGGAGGGTGGGTGCGGTAGTTAGGAGTCGGCATCAGCTAGCGTCACCAGAGATACAGAGTTCGAACCAGTGCCACGAGTTTGAGAGAAGTCGGGAAAAGCTAGAACCACACCAGCAAAAAGGAGAAAACCCGGACACTTTACGCCCTACCACCGAAATACAAGCAACTAGTCGTATGCAGGCTATCAAGGACAGCGTCCACGACTACGTGGAACTCCCGCCGGTCACCGAGGAACTGCTGGACACCGGTCCAGTCCAGCGACTTCGGCACATCAAGCAGTTGAGCACGGTACGACTCGTCTACCACTCCGCGAACCACACGCTATTCGAACACAGCATCGGGGTGGCCCACCTCGCTGGACAGGCGCTCTCACGACTCGGAATCGAAGGCCAGCGAGCCAAGGCAGTGCAGGCCGCCGCGCTCCTCCATGACGTGGGCCACGGCCCCTACGGCCACCAAACCGAGGGCATCATCCAGCGCCGACTGGGACGACACCACGACGAGGTGGGCGACCTGCTCACCCGCGGCGAACTCGCCACCGCACTGGAGCGTCACGACCTGAATCCCGACGAAATCGCCGGACTCGTCGCGGGAGAGGGCGAACTCGGCCAACTCGTCGCGGGCGAGTTAGACGTGGACAGGATGGATTACCTCGTTCGAGACGCCCACCACACGGGGGTTCCCTACGGAACCGTCGATTACGGGCGACTGCTCGGCGCGCTCCGATTCGCGGACGGAACCCTCGTGCTAGCGGAGGGGAACGTCCCGACTGCCGAAAGCCTGCTCGTCGCTCGCGCGCTGATGAACGCGACGGTTTACCGCCATCACGTCTCCCGAATCGCGGGGTCAATGTTGGAGCGAACGAGCGAGCGACTGCTGGATTCGACCGACATCGCGCCTGAGAAGTTCGGGCGATTCACCGACGCCGAACTGCTCGCCGCGCTTCGAGACTGCGAGGCGACTGCGGAGATGGCCGACAGAATCGCCGAGCGAAACCTGTTCAAGCGCGCGGTCTGGGCAGAATGGGACGCGGTTCCCGAGGAAATCGTCTCGGCAGATCACGACGAAATTCGGACGTTCGAGCGCGAGATTGCGACGAAGGCGGGCGTCCCGCCGGAGACGGTCTTGCTCGACAACCCCGGAGAACCGAGCATGCCGGAGTCGTCCAGTCGCGTCGTCGTCAATGGCGAAATCAGACGACTGGCCGACCAGTCGCCGCTCGTGCAGGGGTTGCAAGCATCACAGCGAACCCAGTGGCGACTCGGCGTCTACGCGCCGGACGAGAAGACCGACGAGGTCGAGAAAGCCGCGAGCGCGGTGTTGGGTCTCACTCCTTGAGCGCGCCCGCAGTCAGCCCACTGACGATTTTCTCCTGTGCGACGACGACGAGGATGGCGACCGGAAGAACGCCGACGATGCTCGCGGCGGCCATCAGGTTGTAGAACGCCTGAAACTGGCCCTGATAGTTCAGAATCCCCCAGACGATTGGTGCCCAGTGTTGGGGCTGTCCGTCCGTCATCAGGAACGAGAAGAAGAACTCGTTGTAT
>CAYNQM010000257.1:2231-2440 GCA_964399275.1 uncultured Haladaptatus sp. | reverse complement strand
CCGGGGTGGAGACCGCTGACGGAGGTGACTTCGTAAATCCCTCGCTCGCGCGCGTCGGCGACGATTTCTCGCGATTCTTCGGGCGTCTTCGTGAAGCCGTCGTGGTCGTCCGCTCCTTTCTCGAAGTTCTGGGCGGTGTTCTTGAAGTTGCAGAAGAGACAGCCGGTGTTGCAGGCGGTCGTGACGTTGTTGTTCAGGTTGGCGACGAA
>CAYNQM010000257.1:0-2221 GCA_964399275.1 uncultured Haladaptatus sp. | reverse complement strand
CGTCTGCGGTCTGCGGCCTCTAGCACGCGCTCTTTTCTGTCCATGTCGATGCCCGGCGTGTCGGTGCCGGTCGTCAGCAGTTCGACGCCGTCTGCGACCGTCAGTCGCTCGCCGCTTCGTGCCCGTTCGAGCGCGTTCTCGAACGACTGGTCTGTCTCGGGGACGTGTTCGAAGCCGAATTCGTCCCGAGGGACGTTGCTCTTCGCACGCACGTTGGCCATACCGCCCCATCCAGTTCGACCGTGAAAAAGCGGTGGGTCACGGCAGGACGCATCACACGAGCGTGTATATCTTTCGGCCACGTGTCGCTGATTTCAGCACGGGGATGGAAACTTCTTAGTCCGGGGGCGGCAGACCACACACCATGACGAGTGTGAAGGAGTTTCGGGTCGAGCGCGAACCGACGCCGAACTCCCTCGGACGCGGCTCGTTCGTCTTTACTGACGACTACTCGGTGTTCGACTGGGGCAAGATGCCCGACGAGATTCGAGACAAAGGTGCGAGCCTCTGCACCATGGGTGCGTTCAACTTCGAACTGTTGGAAGACGCCGGAATTCCGACGCACTACCGAGGCGTCGTTTCCGACGGCGAGGTCGTCTCCTTGTCGGACGCGACTCATCCACCGACCGAGATGGCAATCGACCTCACGCAGGTTCCCAACTTGCCACGCGAGGGCCGCGACTACGAATATGACCTCTTTCACAGCGGAGCCGACGACAACTACCTCATCCCGCTCGAAATCGTCTTCCGAAACAGCGTTCCGGTCGGGTCGAGTCTTCGACGGCGAACCGATCCCGCCGACCACGGACTGGACTTTCCGGAGTGGCCGGAGGGAGCAGTCCAACTCGAAGAGTCGGTCGTCGAATTCTCCACGAAGTACGAGGAAGAAGACCGCTACCTCTCTCTGCGCGAGGCCGACAAAATCGCCGGGAAAGCCAGCGTCGAGGAGTTAGAGCGAATCGCCCGCGAGGTGAACGACCTCGTCACGCAGCGAGCTACCGAAGCCAACCTCACGCACGAAGACGGGAAAATCGAATGTTGCTACTACGACGGCGAGATTCGGGTCGCCGACGTGGTCGGCACCTTCGACGAGAATCGGTTCACATTCCACGGCCAGCAGGTCAGCAAGGAGTTCCTCCGGCAGTATCACAAGCGCGAGCAGACCGAGTGGGTCGATGCGGTGTACGACGCCAAAGCGAGCGCAAAAGAACAGGGTATCGCGGAGTGGAAGTCGCTGTGCGAGCGCGACCCGGAACCGCTCCCCGACGAGGTGCTGGTCGCGGCACGAGACCTCTACACCGCCGGAACGAACGCCTACGTCGGTCGGGACTTTTTCGACGCACCCGACTTGGAAGACGCCGTCATGGCCGTCTCGAAGCTCTGAATCGGCGAAGAATTACAGTCCGAGCGCGGTCAGCAGTTCGCTGACTGCGCGGACGACGAGGAACGGAAGCGCAACCGCGACGCCGATGCTCGCCACCCAACCGACGAGCATGGCGGGGAGGCTCGTTGCGACCAGTTGTGCACCGTACACGTAGACGACGCTCGACGCGGCGACAGAGCCGAGGACGAGCGAGACGACGAGCAGGGCAGAGAGGCCGCGACGAACCGCAGAACGTGCGGAAATCGGTTCAGAGAGTCCGGAGTTAGTTTCGTATTGCATGGTCGTTCTCCTCGTTTGGATGGAGGACTCTCACTGAGAAAAGAGTAATCTGAACTACATTTCTCTAGCATCGTCTACTGAAACGCAGTCCTGTGTTCCTGTTGTCAGCTTTCGTCTTTCGCGTCGGTCGTTTCGATTTCGAGCACCGAGAGGTCGCCATCCACGACGACGCGCAGTTCCTCGCCGTCCAGCGGAATGGCGACTTCGATGTGCCACGGGTCGTCGGAAAGCACCGTCGTGTACTCGTCGCTCACGCACCACGTGAGCGCCCAGAACGGTTTCGTACAGAGGTCGATACCGTGGTCGCTGTAGAAGGTGACGACCTGCGACTGGTCTAACAGCGAGAGGCCGACCGTGGACTGGAGTCGGTGCCGACACTGCGCACAGCGATGGTCCACCCGGATTTCGGTTCCGAGAACGTCCTCGGCGTCGCGGCGCACCGCCGTCTCCATTTTTCCGTTACACTCCGGACAGACGCCGTCGGCGGCGAGACCGGGCAGGGGGCGAACGCGCTGGTGGAACGCGACCATGACTACGCCGTCCGAGCGGTTGTTCACC
>CAYNQM010000256.1:0-2450 GCA_964399275.1 uncultured Haladaptatus sp. | reverse complement strand
GGGCGCGGTGTGGCCGAAATCGAGGTCGAAAACGACCGGCGCGTCGGGGTTGTACTCCGCGACGAGGTCGGCGATTGCATCGCGCTGGCGGTTGCGGTACGCCTCGCGTTCGTCGGGAGTTCGCTCGATTTCGTGTGTCCGCGCCTTCGCCCGCCCGACGAGAACCGCCGAAAACCGCGAGAGCAGACCGCGCTCGCCCATTCCCATCAGCATCCAGCGCACGTCGAACTCGCTCGGCAGTTCTTCGTCGGTTTCGAGCAAGAGGACTGCCCCGTCGAGTTCCTCGGGGTCAGGCAGGTAGCGATTTACGGACAACTGGAGGTCGATGATATCCAGACAGCCACCCCACGTTCTGCCCGTCACTCGCTCGCTCCCGCCGCGCCACCGCCACCCCGGATTGGGTTCCATCTCCCGGTGCCGGTCGAGATTGTCCGGGTTTGCCCAGTCTAAATCCTCGTCGGTAAATCGGTCAGCGGGACGGAGTTCGCCGAACGAATCCGCGAACATGGCGCGCTCCAGATACTCCACCGTGTAGTCGTGCATCGACCCTTGCATGGCGAAGTCGGTGAAGAGAGTGCCGCCGTAGAAGGAGACGAGACCCTCGTTCCAAAGCACAGTCTGCAGATTGGTGTTGTCGCTGATACCGAAGAATCGCGTCGGGTTCTCGCGGAACACGTCCGTATCGAGATGGGGAAGGATTCGCACTTGGTCGTCCCCGCCGATAACCGAAACGACGCCCGAAATCTCGGGGTCGGCGAAGGCGTCCATCACATTCTGTGCCCGCGCTTCGGGATGGTCGTACAGCCATTCGGGAGATTTCGTCGCAGTCGGAAATTCGACGGGCGTGAGGTCGAACTCCGATTCGAGACGCTCCAAGCCCAGTTCGTAGACGTGCGGAAACGGCTCTGCGAGGCTCGTTCCGGGCGCGACGATGGCGACGTTGTCCCCCGGTTCGAGCGCTGGTGGAACGACGAAATTACGCATGGGTGACAGCTTCGTCGGAGGCGAGCAAGTATTTTTTCAAACGTTCCGTCCGGTCTAACGGACGATTAATTCGAAACGCCGACGGCAGTCCCCTCCTATTTCGTGCTTAACCGTGCCATAACAAAGGTGGTGTCCATCGTGAGACAACGTATGTCAAACCGCTCCGTGGGAGGCTACGAGTCCGCCGAGCAGTGGCCGACGCTCGCGCCGAGGCGAGCGTGGCTGTTGGCGGTACTCATCGGCGGGAAGACCCTCGACGCCGTGAGCACCGTCACCGTCCTCCATCTCCGGGACGACGTCTTCGAATCGGTGTGGCTCACCCGAACCCTGATGGAGATGTTCGGACGCGTCGGCGGGTCGCTCATCACGCTTGTCCTCGCCGTCGCCGGCGTGGCGGTTCTCGCGGAGAGCGGCCTCCTCCTCAAGCGATTCCTGCCCGACGACTGGACGCCCGACGGCTACCCCGCCGCGTTTCGGACGACGACCTACCTCGCCGCAGGCGCGTGGTACGGATTCCTGGGCGTCCACAACTTCTTGCTGTTGTTCTGATTCTGAGTTATTTTTCTGTATCCGGCGCGCGAGAAACGCGCGAGGGGCGACTAAAACGAGCGATAGCGAGTGAAGGAGTCGGTTGGGGAGGACGAGGTGCGGTTGCGGTATTTGGAGTCGTGACTTCTCCGGTCGTCTCCGGGGAACGGGCGGCTACGAGAGCCCGTTTAGGTATGTATTCTCCCTGATCGTAATCTCCTCGCACGGAGGCGAGAAGCATGAATGCCTCTCGCCGTTTTGCGCTCGGAGAATGACGCCGAGAGGGAGATTTGAACCACGCCCAGACATTCCTGCTCACCTCGCTCCTTTCAGTCGCTCGGTTGCACGGGCTTGCGTCTGGTCTAGTTCAAATTCCCTGTGCGTTCTCTCAGTCGCGGTGGCGAGCACACGCTACGCGGTGCTCGCCGAATTGCTCCTGAGAGAACGCCGAGAGGGAGATTTGAACTCCCGTGTCCGTGAGGACAGCAGATTTCGAATCTGCCGCCTTGGCCGGGCTAGGCTATCTCGGCTCATCTCACAGTACCGTGCTGTTGCCTTTATGGGTTTCGATTTGTGAAACTCAAACCCTACTGACCACCACATTAAAATCACTGGCCGTCGCGGAATATTTCATGGACGTTACAGAAGCGAATGTCAAAAGCGATTCCGTCCTCGACGCGATTGGAACCGCCGTCATCGCCGACCGCGAGTTCCTCGAAACAGTCCTCCTCGGCGTGATGGCACAGGGTCACGTCCTCTTAGAAGACGTGCCCGGCACCGGAAAGACCCTCACCGCCCGCAGTTTCGCCTCCGCACTCGGCCTCTCCTTTAGCCGCGTGCAGTTCACCCCCGACCTCCTCCCGGCGGACGTGACGGGCACGCACGTCTTCAACGAGCAAGACCGCGAGTTCGAGTTCAACGAAGGACCCATCTTCGCC
>CAYNQM010000255.1:0-2460 GCA_964399275.1 uncultured Haladaptatus sp. | reverse complement strand
CAAGTCGGTGTCCCGCGATTCGGACGCCGATGTGTGGAGCGACGTTGCGACACGCCTCGAGAAACCACGGAGCACGCACGCGGAAGTCAACTTGGGTCGTATCGAGCGATACGCGCAAGAGGATGAAACCGTCATCGTGCCCGGCAAGGTTCTCGGGAGCGGTGTCCTGCAGAAAAACGTCACCGTTGCCGCGGTCGATTTCTCTTCGACTGCGGAGACGAAGATTGAGCAGGCGAACGGCGAACCGATAAAACTCGAACAGGCAATCGAAAACAACCCCAACGGCGCTAACGTGCGAGTGATTCGATGAGTATCGCAGAATACGACGCCGATGTCATCGTCGATGCCCGCGACTGCATTCTCGGTCGCGTGGCGAGCAAGGTCGCACAGAAAGCGATTGACGGCGAGCGAATCGCCGTCGTCAACGCCGAAGAAGCGATTATCACCGGAAGCAAGCAGGACGTGCTGGACAAGTACGAGACGAGGTTCAACCTCAGCTCGGACAGTGGTCCGTACTACCCGAAGCGACCGGACATGATAGCAAAGCGTTCCATCCGCGGCATGCTTCCGTACAAGAAGCCGCGTGGCCGTGAGGCGTTCGAGAACGTTCGTGTCTACGTCGGCAACCCGTACGACGAGGATGGCGAAGTCCTCGACGGAACGTCGCTGGACCGACTCTCGAACATCCGTTTCGTCCAACTGGGCGAAGTCAGCGAATACCTAGGTGCTAACGTCACATGGTAACGAACACGAGTGGAAAGAAGAAGACGGCAATCGCCCGCGCCACGGTTACGGAGGGCGAAGGCCGCGTGCGAATCAACTCGAAACCAGTCGAACTGGTCGAGCCGGAGATGGCCCGACTCAAGATGCTCGAACCGTTCCGCATCGCGGACGATGAGCGAGAAAGCATTGATGTCGATGTTGACGTTTCGGGCGGCGGAATCTCCGGACAGGCAGACGCCGTCAGAACCGCGATTGCCCGCGGACTTGTCCAGCACACGAGCGACGCAGAACTCCGTGACGCGTTCATGGAGTTCGACCGCTCCCTGCTGGTCAACGACGTTCGGCAATCCGAACCAAAGAAGTGGGGCGGACCCGGTGCCCGTGCCCGCTACCAGAAGTCCTACCGTTGAGGTGGTTTACCCATGATGATCCCAGTGCGGTGTTTCACGTGTGGTAAGGTCGTCGGTGAACACTGGCAGGAGTACAAGGCGCGCGCCGAGACCCACATGGGGAACGAAGACCCCGGTAAGGTTCTCGACGACCTCGGCGTCGAGCGTCACTGCTGCCGTCGAATGATAGTGTCACACAAAGACCTCGTGGACATCGTTGCCCCGTACCAGTAATGGCTCAACAACACTACTCCCGATACGAAAAAGCCCGCATCCTCGGTGCGAGAGCACTGCAAGTGTCGTACGGTGCGCCGGTTCTCGTCGAAACTGAGGAGTCACAGCCGATACTCATCGCCGCGGAAGAGTACGACGCCGGTGTGCTCCCGTTCACCGTGCGTCGTGAGGGGGAGAAATGACGCGCATCGAGCACGTCAGACTCCGCCAAATACTCGATTCGCGCGGCAACGCGACGGTCGAAGCCGACGTGCTGACCGAAAGCGGCGGGTTCGGCCGTGCCGCCGCGCCGAGCGGTGCAAGCACGGGCGAGTACGAAGCGATAGAACTCGAACCCGGCGAGGCAATCGCATCGGCACGCGACCACGCCGTTCCGCGCCTCGAAGGCAAGGTGTACGTCGGCGACCAGCGCGACGTGGACGCCACCCTTCATGCGGCGGACGGAACAGACGACTTCTCGGAAATCGGTGCGAACAGCGCCGTGGCCATCAGCATGGCGGCCGCGAAGGCCGCGGCCGACGTGCTCGGTGCGCCGCTTTACCAACATCTCGGTGGTGCGTTCCGCGGGGATAGTTTCCCGGTTCCTCTCGGAAACGTCATTGGGGGTGGCGAACACGCCGCGGACGCGACCGCGATTCAGGAGTTCCTCTCCGCACCGGTCGGCGCACCAAGCGTACAGGACGCGGTGTTCGCCAACGCCGCAGTGCATCAGGAAGTTGCGGACATCTTGGACGAGCGAGACGTCCCCTCGGCCAAAGGTGACGAGGGTGCATGGGCACCGTCCATCGACGACGACGAAGCGTTCGAAATCATGGACGAGGCGGTCTCGACCGTCGCAGACGACTTCGGTTTCGACATTCGGTTCGGTCTCGACATGGCCGGTGCCGAACTGTACGAGGACGGCGAGTACCACTACCGCGACCAGACGCGCTCGACCGACGAGCAAATAGAGTACGTCGCAGACCTCGTGGACGAGTACGACCTCGTCTACGTCGAAGATCCACTGGACGAGAACGATTACGACGGCTTCGCCGAACTCACCGACCGCGTGGGAGAGCAGACGCTCATCTGTGGTGACGACCTGTTCGTCACGAACGTCGAGCGACTCTCCGAC
>CAYNQM010000254.1:0-2481 GCA_964399275.1 uncultured Haladaptatus sp. | reverse complement strand
GAACCCAGGTTGTGACCATGGCAAGGTCACGTGATACCACTACACTACCAGCGCAGTGTGCTTGCACTTCTTCGTATTCTCGACTACTGTATAAGGCTTGCGAGTCAGCCCGTCTTCGTGTGGAACTCCCTCACACACATCTCTTGATTCGGATGTTTTCGGCCGTGTGAATACGTCACGCCCCCAATTCGGAAGCGTCACCCTTTTAACCGTCACTGAGAAAATTTCGCTACAGTCTAGTGATGAGGCGTCGAAGCGTCACGGTATGACCGTCACCATACTCGTGCCGTCGTCCCTCGTCCGGGAAGCCGAAGATAAACGCGAGGCAACTCGCAAAATTGGCTACGTCGCCCGCGCGGCGACCGTATTCCGGACGGACAACCTCGTCGTCTTCCCCGATACGGAAGGCGAGCGCAGATGGGGCGGCGGATTCGTCGAAACCGTCTTACGGTACGCCGCTACGCCGCCCTACCTTCGAAAGGAGGTATTCGGCAAGCGGGACGAGTTGGAGTATGCGGGCGTCTTACCGCCGCTCCGCGCATCATCGCAGACCGGCTCCGAATCGGAGGGTTCGGGGTCGTTAAGACAGGGAATCGTGACCGAGGTCGGACCTGAAGGGCGCGTCCGGGTCAATTGCGGATTGCAACACCCGATTTCGCTCGTCGTTCCGTCAGAAATGACGGTCGGCGAGGGGGAGCGCGTTACCGTCAGGATCTCTTCGAGAAGACCGGTTCGTGCGAAGCTCGTGGACGCCCCGCAGTCGGGGTTCACAGTGATGCGCATGAGCCTTTCGGCGGCCCTTGACCGCGACGACGCTGGTGTCCGAATCGCCACGTCTCGCTTCGGAGAATCGCTCTCCGTGGCGCGACTCGACGAAGTCGTTGCACGAGTCGATACCGACGGCATGTCCGTCGCGTTCGGCTCGCCCGGTCGGGGACTGCCGGAGATACTCGGGGTTGACCCCGAGGGTATCTCCACGGTCGAATCCGGCGTACCAGCCCGGTTCGACCTCTGGCTGAATACGGTTCCGAACCAAGGCAGCGAGGTCGTGCGAACTGAAGAAGCGATGTTCGCCTCCCTCGCTTGCCTCAACCTCAACAGCGAGTGATACGATGCCACAAACAAGCAGACCACGAAAAGGTTCGCTGGGCTTCGGCCCCCGTAAGCGTGCGACCAGCGAGGTTCCACGCTTCAACTCATGGCCAGACAGCGACGGCCAGCCGTCGCTCCAAGGCTTTGCGGGCTACAAGGCAGGAATGACTCACGTGGTGATGGTCAACGACGAGGCAAACTCCCCCCGCGAAGGGATGGAGGAGACCGTTCCCGTCACCATCGTCGAGACGCCCCCGATGCGGGCCGTCGCAGTTCGTGCCTACGAAGATACGCCGTACGGGAAGAAGCCGTTGACCGAAGTGTGGGGTTCGGAGTTCCACGAGGAACTCAACCGCACGCTCAACGTGCCGGAGAATCACGACGCCGAATCCGCGGAGGACGAACTCCGTACCGCCATCGAGGCAGGCGACGTGGCTGACCTCCGAGTCATCACCCACACGGTCCCCAGTGAGCTCACGAACGTACCGAAGAAACGACCGGACGTCATGGAAACGCGTGTCGGCGGCGGCTCCCTCACGGAGCGCGCCGACTTCGCGCTCGACGTACTCGAAGACGGCGGGGAACACGACATGACTGACGTGTTCCGCGCAGGCGAGTACCTCGACATCGGTGGCGTCACGAAAGGGAAAGGAACGCAGGGTCCCGTCAAGCGATGGGGCGTCCAGAAGCGAAAGGGCAAACACGCCCGACAAGGCTGGAGACGCCGTATCGGCAACCTCGGCCCGTGGAATCCGTCGCGCGTTCGCTCGACGGTTCCCCAACTGGGTCAGATGGGCTACCACCAGCGCACCGAACTCAACAAGCGCCTCATCGACCTCGGCGACGACGACGAAGCCTCGGTCAACGGTGGATTCGTCAACTACGGCGAAGTCGATGGTCCGTACGCGCTCATCAAGGGTTCGGTTCCTGGCCCGGAAAAGCGCCTCGTGCGCTTCCGCCCTGCGATTCGACCGACTGACCAACCGCGCCTCGACCCCGAGGTGCGCTACGTAAGCACGGAGTCTAACCAGGGATAACCCATGCAAGCAACAGTACGTGACCTGAACGGCGAGGAAGCTGACACGGTTGACCTTCCGGACGTGTTCGACACGACCGTCCGGACGGATCTCATCAAGCGTGCAGTGCTCGCCGCACAGGCAAACCGGAAACAGGACTACGGTACCGACCCGCACGCCGGAATGCGGACGTCCGCAGAGTCGCCGGGCAGTGGCCGCGGTATGGCCCACGTCCCGCGAACCAACGGACAAGGTGCTCGCGTTCCATTCACCGTCGGCGGACGTGTCGCACACCCGCCGAAGGCCGAGAAAGACCGTTCGCTCTCCATCAACAAGAAAGAGCGAAAGAAGGCTGTTCGAAGCGCCATCGCGG
>CAYNQM010000253.1:316-2498 GCA_964399275.1 uncultured Haladaptatus sp. | reverse complement strand
TCTCGCGCAACTTCGCCCAGATTCGGAACCGCGAGTGCTACGTCGTGGACGACACCATCACCAGCGGGACGACGATGACCGAGACCATCGAAGCTATCCAAGACCGGGGCGGCGAACCGGTGGCGTGCATCGTCCTCGCGGACAAGCAGGGCGTCGAGGAACTGAACGGCGTGCCGGTGTATTCGCTCATGCAGGTCATCGGCGTCGGAAGCGACGAGTAGTTACGGAAAAGTTCGCTCAGAAAGTATTTACTTTCGTGTAGTCACCAGGGAGACATGCAGGCTAGACACATCCTCGTCGGAACGCTCCTCGTCGGAGTGGTTGTCGGTTTCGCCGTCGGCTCTGCCAGTCCGTCGCTGTTCGGCTTTTCTGCGAAAGCGGGCGGGCCGACCACGGGAATCCCGTCCGAGTCGCTCGTCATCGCTACCGGAACCGGATGCGTTGACCAGACGGAATCCCAAAACTGGGTCGGACAGCAACCGATTCACGACGTGATGTCCGTCTCGCTCAACTACACGGTCACGCACGAGGCGTCCATCGCCGACGTGAACGCGACGCTCGAACCGACTGCGAACGGCGATTACTTCCTGCGTATCGAGACCGGTTCCGACCGCGCGGCGTCCGCGAAGAAAGGCACGCCACCTGCGGACTGCCAACCGGGAACGCACATCGACGCCGCAGTCACAGTTCCGCGGGATTACAACTCGATTACCGTCGTCGTCGATAGGCAAACCGTCACCACCATCGAGGGCTACGACTCGTCGTTCGCTCGGTACAGAACGATACACACGACTCGATGACTCGGTCGCAACTTCTTTGCGCCGTGGGTACCTACGCAAGCGTATGACATTCACACCCGGCGAACAACTCTCCGCCGAGGAGGTCGAAGACCGAGTAAATTCGGCAATCGAGGACGAGGAGGTCGTTCTGTTCATGAAAGGAACGCAAATGATGCCGCAGTGTGGGTTCTCTCAGCGCGCGGTGGAACTCATCGGAAAGCATCGCGGCGACGAGTTCGAAACGGTAGACGTTCTCGACAATTTGGACGCCTACCGCGAGAATCTCTCGGAGCACAGTGGATGGGAAACGATTCCGCAGACGTTCGTCAATGGGGAGTTCGTCGGCGGAAGCGACATCCTCGCAGAGATGGAAGAACGGGATGAACTGGGCGAAACGCTCCGAACCAACTAGCGACGTTTCGTCAGTTTCGCCAGTTTCGCCCTCAACCGAAAGGGTAGCCCCTATAAGTTCGGGGCGCGTAGTAACAAACGTACCGCCGACGGGAGACGGAACTCACGACCACAAATGAGCCAGGTATACCGACTACATTCGACGCTCGAACTGCCGCTTGAAACCGTCTACGACCACTTCGAAAGCGACCCTGCACTACCGGATGGAATCGACAGCGTCGATATCACCCGCCGAAATAACACGCTTATCATTAGTGCAGTTTCGACGGACGAGAGCATCAGCAAATACACGCCGACGGCCCAGTTGAAAGCCAGCGTCTCCGAAACGCGCGTCTTCACCGAAGAGGAAGAGGCACGACGCAACGCACCGCGCTGGGGTGAGGAGTACGACGAGGACGAGGAAGAGCCTACGGGCGAACTCATCGAGATGGCCGCGTTCAAAGGCGACCGGGAAACGGTGCTCCAGAACACCGCGCTCCAGTATCCCATGTTCGAAGTGCTCTGCTCGCTCGCACGTCAAGCGGAGAAAGGGACGCTGACCGCGATTGCCGAAATCGACGGCGAGTTGGAAGCGACTCGCATCGTGGACGGCGACGACCGACCGGCATCCATCGAAGTCGTAGAAGGGCCACGAAACGAGAACTCCTCGTCTAGCGGCGTGAACTGGCGCGACAACAAGTTCATTTCCTAATCTTCGCGCTTCGGTTCGCGGTTGGACAGTGAGTTGCAATGCTGTCTTTCTCGCAGGTGTCGGCAAATTCGACCGCTAAACTTCTCTAACTGAAACGGTTGTTCACGCTGAGCCGAAAAGCACTTTACTCACCTAATTATATCTAATTACGAGTCATGCCAGACGAGTTCCCAAACTATCTCGACGTGGACTACACCGATGGCGAAGGCGAAAACCCCGAAGATTATCCCTCGATTGAGCACAAAATCGAGAAAGCCATCGAAGTCACGAAGAAGGGTCTCGAAGAGTACGAAAACCCCGC
>CAYNQM010000253.1:0-306 GCA_964399275.1 uncultured Haladaptatus sp. | reverse complement strand
GATGTGGACGGGTGGCAAAGACTCCACGCTCACGCTCTACTTCATCAAAGAAGTGGCGGAGCGCCACGGTTTGGAAGTCCCGCCCGCCGTCTTCATCGACCACTACCAGCACTTCCAGGCGATTCACGACTTCGTTGACCACTGGGCCGACGAGTGGGATTTGGAAGTCATCTACGCACGGAACGAGGACGTTGGCGAGTACGTCTCCGAGCACGGACTCGAACCCGGCGACGACATCGAGATTTCCGAACTCTCGGAGCACAACCAGCACCACGTGCACGACCTGCTGGAGTACGAGGAGGACAC
>CAYNQM010000252.1:0-2534 GCA_964399275.1 uncultured Haladaptatus sp. | reverse complement strand
AGAACGCCGTCCTCGGGCGCGAACCGCGCGACCTCGAATGGACGGCGGACGGCCAAGCAGAGAGTGGTAACGAATGAGCGAACGAACCTTCGTGATGGTCAAGCCTGACGGCGTTCAGCGCGGCCTTATCGGGGAAATCGTCTCCCGATTCGAAGATCGCGGTCTGAAGATGGTCGGCGGCAAGTTCATGCAGATGAGCGACGAACTCGCTCACGACCACTACGGCGAACACGAGGGGAAGCCGTTCTTCGACGGCCTCGTCGATTTCATCACCTCCGGCCCAGTCTTCGCGATGGTCTGGGAAGGACAGGATGCAACGCGACAGGTTCGCCGAATGATGGGCGAAACCGACCCCGCCGAATCCGCGCCGGGCACCATCCGCGGCGACTTCGGCCTCGACCTCGGCCGGAACGTCATCCACGGTTCCGACCACGAGGACGAAGGTGCGAACGAGCGCGAAATCGACCTCTTCTTCGATGAAGCGGAACTGGTCGATTACGAGAAAAACGACGCTGAGTGGCTGTACGAGTAAGCCACTGCTGAGTTCGAACCTGTTTCATTTCTGTGAGTGTCGGTAATAGTCTCGAAGAGTGATGGGTGCGGCCAGTCGTGGTCAGCACGGAGCGCGATTCGAGACGAGGGATGCGACCTCTTTCGTTTGTTGGGCGCTTCAGCGGACTCGGGAGCAACGATAGCTCGGTCGAAGCTTACCCACGGATGGTCGCACCGGCGCGTTCGGTATTTGAAGGAACGAAGATTTCGGTGTCGATATCTTTTGTGCTCCCGGGGCTGACGACCCCCGTAGTATAGGTGTGGCTGGAGATAACGGAGTTCGCTTCGTCGTACAACGAGATGACGACCTCAACTTCGGTTGCCTCACCCTCGTTGGTGATACTGAGTTCGGCGTGGGCAAGTTGGTCATTGATGATTCCGACATCGACCTCGTTACCGTCCTCGTCGTGGAATTCCATTTGGTTCAGAGTGAGGTGCGTCTCCCTGTCGCCGAGGTATCGGAAGAGTCGTTTTGATATGTCTTCGTAGATTCTGTCCCCCTCGGTGCCGTCCTCGAAGAGAGCACCAATCGGATTGAGGTCGGCACGCAGGTCGCTGGCGGTGGTGGCGCGGTTGCTCGTGTTGGTCTTCAGTCGAAGGTAGTCGCTGATGAATGGGTCGAACTCCTGCGGGAGATCGCCGTCGTACATGTCGGCGTAAGCCCGAAGTTCGGCGTCGAAGTTGAGCAGCGGCGGAAGGGGTGTGGAGACTTTCTCTGCAGGTACCCACGGTCTGGCGGTCGTACTGCGGTCGTCAGACTCGCTGGTGGTGGTCGTAGTGTCCCCCTCGAAGTAATCGAGGGTGTCGAGAATGAAGGCGAAGATGGCGCTGAGAACGGTGACGAACAGCACACCAGCTGTGAGCAAATACGAGATTGGAGTCGGGAGCGTGAGTTGGAACAGCGCGATGAACACGCAGGTCACCATTCCAACGACGAGGAGAAACGAACCGAGATTGGGGTCTTTCCCCGTAAGAAACTCGATATTGTCGAGGAACGTCGATTCGGTCTCCGTGTCGGTAGTGGGTTCTGATTGATCCATTGTCATGTTAGTCGAGTCACCGGTGAGTTACCCCGTAACGTCGGCTTTTTGCATATCGGCGGCACGCTGGAGCACTTGGACGAGGTGCGAAACCCAGATGCCAGCAGTGAATCCGAAGAGGGTACCGACAGTCGTGATACGAATGGATTCTTCGAGCGGTGCGAATGCGGTGACGATACACAGCGTCCCGAAAATGAGCATGAGGCTGTATTGGACGCGCGTGGCTCGGTTTACTCGTCGTATCTCGTCGAGCATAATCATAGCGTATAGGCTCCTCAGAGGATTAACTCTACTGCCCAAGATAATTATAAATTTTCTTATAGTTAATGTACTAGTTGTGGGTGGCGTGGTGCCACTGCACCCCCATCGTGCAGAAAGGTGGGAACCTCGGTGACAATTATAGGCAATATTTGCCGAAACCCGCCACACCACGACATTCGATACCGTAGTTCAATCGGAGGGAGAAAACCGTGAGCGACACAGAATCATCCGAAAGCGGAGCGCACGAGCACCACGAACATCACCACGACGTAGAGGGGCCGGGGTACGCCACGCCGCAGGCCGCAATCGAGGAGGCAGAGCGCGAGACGATTGCCTACGTGCCATCGCTGTACGTCGGCACGGACGTTGACGCGCCGGACTTCTTGTCGGTCGTAGACGTTGACCCGGACTCCGATACGTACTGCGAAGTCATCGACAGGGTGGAGATGCCGAACAAGGGCGACGAGTTACACCACTTCGGTTGGAACGCCTGTTCGTCGTCCTGTCACGTCGAGGGACTGGAACGGCGACACCTCGTCGTTCCGGGCCAGCGGTCGTCCCGGCTACACATCATAGATACGAAAAACCGCGAGAATCCGGAAATCGTGAAAGTCATCGAACCCGAGGAGGTGTACGAGCACGACCTCTCGGCACCGCACACCGTCCACTGCATTCCGGACG
>CAYNQM010000251.1:0-2571 GCA_964399275.1 uncultured Haladaptatus sp. | reverse complement strand
GTCGCCACCGTATCCGATGATCGATATGTGGGACGACCTCTTCTCGCGGTTGAACCCAGACGTGAAGGCGGCGCTGGACGCCGAAGACGGCGACACTGCCTTCGAGTTGATGCACGACGAACTCGACGCCGTCTGGGCCGAACTCGCCCGCGTGCTGAAGCCCGGCGGAATCGCGGTGATAAACGTCGGCGACGCGACACGGAAGGTTGATGGGACGTTTCAGCTCTTTCCGAACCACTCGCAGATACTCCGACGACTCCGAAAACGGGGGCTTCGCCCCCTGCCGGACATTCTCTGGCGCAAGCCATCCAATCGCCTAACGAAGTTCATGGGGTCGGGGATGCTCCCGCCGAACGCTTACACCGCCCTCGAACACGAGTACCTCCTCGTCTTCAGAAACGGCGATTCGCGGGACTTCGAACCCGGTGCCGAACAGCGCTACGAATCGGCGTACTTCTGGGAGGAACGCAACGAATGGTTCTCCGACCTCTGGACGGAGGTTCGCGGCGAGATACAGGAACTCGACCACGGCGACCTGCGCGAACGCTCGGCGGCGTTCCCGTTCAAGCTTCCCTACCGACTCATCTCCATGTTTTCCGTTTACGACGACACCGTGCTCGACCCGTTCTGGGGAACCGGGACGACTTCGCTCGCGGCGATGGTCGCGGGCCGAAACTCGGTCGGCTACGAACTCGAATCCGACTTCACGGGCGTCTTCGAGGAGCGCATCGAGCAGGTTCGCGACGTCTCGCACGACGTGATTCAGGGCCGACTCGACGACCACCGCGAGTTCGTCAGCGACCACGATGGAACGCTCGGATACGATTCGACCTACTACGATTTCCCGGTCAAAACGGCCCAAGAACAAGATATTCGGTTCTACGAGGTTGCCGACGTAGAACCCGACGAAAACGGATTCGTCGCCACGCACGAACCCTACACCGAGTAATCGTCCGACAGGGCTGGCAACCCAACTCCGAGTAACCTTTTGTCCCGCCGTATCGAGTATCGCCCATGGAGTTCGATTCGTTCGTCCTTGCCGCGACCACGACCACTCTTGGCGACGAACCACGCGCCCGCAACAACGCCGATATCGTGGAATTTCGGATGGATCTGGCCGACGACCCGCTCCGACAGGCGGCCGAGTACGACGGCGACCTTCCCCTCCTCGCCACGAACCGCGTTTCGTGGGAAGGGGGTGAAGCCACGGACGACGAGGCGCGACTAGACGCTCTCGCTACCGTTCTCGAACGCGACACGGTCGTCGCAATCGACATCGAACTGGAGAGTTTGCTGTCCGGCGACGGCGCACGGGTGGCCGAGTACGCTCGCGCCCACGACACCGCAGTCGTCGCCTCGATTCACGACTTCGAGGGAACGCCCCCCAGAAACCGGATGGACGAACTCCTTCGACAGGCGACCGACCACGCCGACGTGGGTAAACTCTCGGTGACAGCCCAGTCGCGGTCTGACGTACTCGATTTGCTTTCCGTGACGAACCACCTCACGGAAGACGGGCGACGGGTGGCGACGATGGCGATGGGCGACCTCGGCCGCCACTCGCGGGCGGTAACGCCGCTCTACGGCTCGAAAATCGGCTATGCACCCCTCGATTCGACGGACGCGACCGCACCCGGGCAGTACGACGTAGCGACCCTCTCGCGTTTGATTCGGGAACTTCGCGGATGAGTACGTACTGTGGCTGCGATTTTGAACCGGCAGTGTCTCGTTTTTCGTGGAGCGAGGCTTTGTAACGAAGTACTCCGACCTGCGGACTGCAACTGCTAGACGCAATCTACGCCCGACTCATTCGTTCCACTCGCAGACTGCCGTCTGCTCGTTCCGCTCGTTCGTTTATCTATACTTGTCACCTATATTATTTATTCCGTCTCCACGATTATTCGGATTTTCGCGCCGAAACACGACGCTCGGGGAAAACCATATCGCAAGGATTTAACATCACTCACCGACAACCAACGAAAAATGGCACGAAAGCGTCCGTGGCTGGCGGCTCTGTTGGCGTTCGTCTACCCCGGCATGGGCCACGCCTACCTGCGCCAGTGGCTTCGCGCACTCCTCTGGTTCGGGTTCGCGGTTGCGACTGCGATAGCGTTCATCCCGCCGGACACCTTTCAGGCGGTCGAAGCAGGCGGCGGTTTCGCCGCCTACTCGGACGCGGTCGAAGGACTCGGAACGGACGTTGTCCTCCCGATTCTAATCGTACAGGCGTGCAACATCGTGGACGCCTACTGGTCTGCCCTGCGGGGGAATCGTGCCTCGGCACGCACGAGCAGTGGCGACGATGGAACCCGCTGTCCGCACTGCCGCCGGAGCATCGATGACGACCTCGACTTCTGTCACTGGTGTACGAATCCGATAGACACAGACACGACGACGCAGTGAGAACGCGACTACGGAGAAACTCGCTTACTGTTCGATGATGCTCTCTTCGACGCTCTCGCCGAAGTGACGCGCGCCGCCCTCCCGATAGAGCCTCACTTCGTCGCCAACTTCGAGGTCGGTGACTGCTTTTCGCCCCTCGCTCGTGGGAACTTTGATGGTCTCGGCGTT
>CAYNQM010000250.1:0-2592 GCA_964399275.1 uncultured Haladaptatus sp. | reverse complement strand
GTCACGGAATACGATTTCGTTCAGCACTCCGCGTTCTCGGGCGACTGGACGGAACTCCACACGAACAAACATTACGCCGAAGACGAGTACTTCGGCGAGCGCGTGGCCCACGGACCGATGACGTTCTCGCTCGCCACCGGTTTCGTCTACCGCTGTGGCTTCTTGGAGCGCACCGTCCTCGCGTTCCTCGGCATGAACTACATGGACATCCCCGCGCCCGTCAGGATGGACGACACCATCTCGCTCGACATGGAAGTCATCGAGACGAAAGACCTCTCCAGCAGGGACGACTCCGGCCTCGTCGTCATCGACACCGTGATGACGAATCAAGAGGACACCGTCGTCTTCGAGGGCGACATGAAGTTCCTCATCAAGAAGAGCGAGTAGGGCGAGGGTAGTCGAGGTCGGTTAGCCGTGAACGACTACCGGCCCGTCCGAACGTCTTTTCTCCGTTTCGATGCGGTCGGCAATCGATGTCGCTGACGACCGAGTACGCGGCTACTCCTCGCTTGACGACGAACACGACGGCGCGGAGCACGACGCCATACAGGTCTCGTTGTTCTGCTGGACGACATCGGCGGAGTTGTCGAGGACGACGGCGTCGCCGGTCACGCTGAACGAACTGCCAGTGACGCGACTGTTCTCGCTGTGCTGCAGGAGGACGCCGTCTCGGTCGGTTCCCGTCTGTTCCACACAGCAGGAATCGAACACCGAGTTCGGTCGGCCGTACACGCGGAGGGCGGCGCTACCGGGATAGCCGCTTCCGGTGTGGTCTGCGCTTCCAGTTACCTGAACGTTCGTGCACGAGACGGGGGCGGGCGTCGTCTCGGGCGGAACGGCGTACATCGCCGCCGTGTCGTCGGTATCGATTCGGATTCGAGTGTCGCGGATTTCGTGCGTTCCGCTTCCGACGACCACAATCGCACCGTCGCTGGCCGTCTGCGCGGTGAAACTCACGTCGCAGTTTTCGACCGTGGCGTCGGGTGCGAACAGCCAGATTCCCCGCATGTTCGTCGGGAACGAGTCGTCGGAGTGGGGTGTGTCCACGGTCACGCAACAGTCTCGAACCTCGCTTCCCGACCCCACGAGGCGTACGTTTGCGATGTTGTTGTTCCGGTACTCTCCGCCGACGACGCGGACGGCCCCGGTGCTCTTTTTCGACTGGTAGAGACCGTTGTTCGGGAATCCCGCGAGATGGCAGTTCCGGAACTCCAACTCGCCGTTCGTGTTCATCTCCACGAAGAGACCGACAGCGCCGCTTCCGTCAGGTGCGCCCTCCGGCGCGCGGAGGTTTTCCACGAGACCGGTTCCGGATTCGGTTCGCACGCCGAACAGAAACGGCCCTTTCGAACCGTCGTGACTGCCGCGGTGAACGACGTCCCGGACGTGCAGTCCGTCGCCGACGATGATTTGCATCCGGGGTGCTTCCGACGCGCCGCTAACGTCGTGCGTGAGACCTTCGTAGAGAAGGTTGTACGAGTCCTTACCGCCGAGCGACAACCACGCCGCGCCGTCGCTCGGAGTTACGTCGTCCGCCGTGTCGAGGACGATGGTCGCGTCCGATTCGACCCCGACCATTCCGAAGTCGTGGAGTCCGTTGCCGAAATCGAACGTGAAGTCAGTGACGCGGTACTCTCCCTCTGGGAACTCCAGTTTCGTGTTGCTCTGGATGTTCTCGTCGAGGATGTCGTCTATCGGTTCCTCCCCGGTCGGGTCCATCCCGAGGTCGGAGACGACATCGTACACGGTGTCGAACTGGAATTCGTCGGCGGCCATGGTTTGGTCGGAGGTGTTCGAATCCGCCGAACCGGTGACGGTGGACGCGCCGCCGAGCGCGGTGCCGACGACCACCGAACTGCTTGCCAATTTGAGGTACGAGCGCCGGTCGATTTTTGACGAGGTTGAAGTCGTCGTATCGGTGGGTGGGAGCATCCAGATAATAATTGGAATTTTAATTTATAAATTTGTTCGCCGTATTTTTTACTAAAATGATTGGTCATGTTTCTGATTGCACTTCGGGCGAGACGGGGGCGAGTAGCCTATCTTTTTCACGCCCAACGCGAACTATCGCGTATGCCAATCGACGTACTCGCGGACGAGGACGAACCGCGCATCATCGACACCCACGCCCACCAGCCGACGAAGGAATTCTTGGAAGACGCTGGCGGCCAGATGATGGAAGACGCCGCGAACAAGTTCGGCGCGAAGATGGAGACGGACACCTACGATTCGTTCGTCGAGGAGTACCGAGAGGCAGGAATCGGGAAGACGGTGCTGTTGGGCTGGGACGCCGAAACGAACACCGGCAACCCGCCAGTTCCGAACGACTACGTCGCCGAAGTCCGCGACGAGTACTCTGACTTCTTCGTCGGCTTTGCGAGCGTTGACCCCCTGAAAGACGACTGCGTCGAGGAGGCAGAACGCGCCGTCAACGATCTCGACCTCTCCGGGTTCAAGTTCCAGCAAATCGCGCAGGGCTTCGACCCGAGCGACCCCGAACACGAGGAGTTGTTCTCGACCATCGAGGAGTTGGGCGTCCCGGTCGTCTTCCACGGCGGCAACTCCACCCTCGGCGCGGGCGCACCGGGCGGC
>CAYNQM010000249.1:0-2718 GCA_964399275.1 uncultured Haladaptatus sp. | reverse complement strand
CTGAGCGGTCGAGACTTGTTCATCACCTTGCCAGCGTCGCCGACGACGAACAGCGCGCCGACCGGCTTTCCTTTCTGGCCCTTCTTCCCAAGTTCGATGGCGACTTCGAACACGTCGCGGATGACACCGGGGTCGGCCCGCGAGTTGGCGAACAGATCGTAGATTCCCGAATGGTCTTCCTCGTTCGCCCGGACGCGGGTCGTGGTGTCGATGCCGTCGTCGAACATACTGGCAACGCAGGCGAGTTCGTCGCCGTCCTCGGCGAGTCCGTGGTCGATAGCGCCCTCGATGCCGAACCGAATGCGGTCTTTGACGTTCTCGAACTCCAGCGGTAGCTCCACGAAGTTGTTCGCACTGACGTGGTTGTCCGGAGCGACCACCACCACGTCCGCGCCGTTCAAGTCGGCGAACCGCTCGTAGTACGACCCGCTGGGAGAGAAGAGAAACACCGCGTCAACGCCAGCGACGAGGTCTTCCAGAAGTTCGCTCAGGTCAGTCATTACAGAAGGCCACTCAATCCCCGGAGAAAAGGTTTGCGGGGGTATATGTCATGCCTCGTTTCTTTTTGCGGAGATGTCTTCCATCGCGGACTGGAGAGGTTTTCGGAGTTGGCTAATTCCAAGAGTAAACCGGATTACATTCCTAAATCATCAGCAGGCTCGGGAATCGGCAGGTCGTTCGGTCGCACGCCAAGCAGTTCCCCGGCGTGGTCGAGCGCCATGTCGAACCCGTAGTATCGCTCGATTTCGGGACTCTCAGGTGTTTCGCGTACCTTGAGCATGCCGTATCCTTCGGCGTTCTGGGCGACGACGGCGGTTTTCCCTTCGCGCGAAAACTCCAGTACGCGTTCGTGATCAGTTTCGAAGTACTGCGCCGAGATTCCGTTTTCCGAAAGCGTGGTCATGACCGGTAGTTCGGAGGCGGGGCAGTCGAAGCTATCGGTTCCACCCCGGAGAGATAGCGGAGGAAACAAAAACTGACTCGAACGGACGGAATAGAAAGGCAGGTGTCACGGGAGCATCTGAATTCAGTTATGACGCGATGGCACCAGAGCGGCACTCGGCGCGACATGTGCATCCTGCTCGCCGAGGCCGGGGAACTTCGCGGCCAACGGTTGAAATCCAAGCTCGAATCGCACTACGACACACAACTCGACCCGAAACGATTCTATGGAATGCTCGATAGGCTGGTCGAGAGCGGACACGTCGAAAAGCGCGTCGAGGGCCTGTACGACGTGTATTCGTTGACGGAAATCGGCGAAAAGCGATTGCGAGACCAGTTCGAATGGATGCGAGAACGAATCGAATGAGGGTTTCCGGTTGCTGGTCACGACCACTCCGGCGCGCGGTAGCGAACCTCCGGTTCGCTCGTGCGAGGGACGACTGAGTGACGTTCTCGTGAGCGACCAGCGGGAGCAAACGAGAACCCGGGCGAGGTTCGCTCGTCCGAAGGAAGAGGAGGTTGGGGAGGACGAGGTGCGGTTGCGGTGCGGGTGCGGTCATTTGGAGTCGGCATCAGCTAGTTTCTTCCCGGTGATAGTTTCTACTGCTATCGAGCTAGCTACTTCCGACTCCTAATACCGCAGACCGCCACCCGCAACCGCGCCACTCCCTCCCCAACCGATTGCGCGCTTCGCTGACGCTCCAGTGCTCATCCCTCGCACGCTGTCAGACAGCCCTTTGGAGGTGAACTCCTCAGGTCTGTGCCAGCGCGCGCCACATCGAAAATTCGGAGTGCGAAAAATTACTCGGAAATCGACGTGCCGAAATCCGCCGAAAATTCGTTTTTCAGTCCAACATCTGGGCGGCAATCGTATTCCGCAGGACTTCGCTCGTCCCCTCGTAGATTTCGTTCAGTTTGGCGTCGCGGTAGTAGCGTTCCACGTCGAAGTCAGTCGTGTAGCCGTAGCCGCCGTGAATCTGGATGCCCTCGTTTGCGACCTCGCGGCTGATTTCGCTGGCGAACAGTTTGGCCTGCGCGGCCTGCTTGATGTAGTCTTCGCCGCGAATCTTGCGGTCTGCGGCCTGATGCATGAGCAGTTTCGCGGCGCTGACCTTCGTGTCCATGTCCGCGAGTTTGTGCTGGATGGTCTGGAAGTCGCTGATTGGTCGGTCGAACTGCTCGCGCTGTTGGGCGTACTCCAGCGCGTCGTCCTTCGCGGCGCGGGCGAGACCGATGGAGCGCGCGGCGATGGTGATTCGCCCGCCGTTCAGCGTCTTCAGCGCGTGGACGAAGCCGCGACCCTCTTCGCCGAGCAGGCGGTCTTCCGGAATCCGGAGATCGTCGAATCGGAGTTCGGCGGTCGGACAGCCTTTGTCGCCGAGTTTGTGTTCCGTGCCCTCGACGTGGAAGCCGTCGTCTTCCTCGGGGCGAACGACGAACGAGGAGATGCCCTTGTTGCCCGCCTCCTCGTCGGTCTTGGCGAAGACGGTGACGGTCTCGGCGACCGAGCCGTTCGAAATCCAGAGTTTGCCGCCGTTCAGAACGTACTCGTCGCCGTCTTTCTCGGCGGTGGTGTCCATCGCGGGAACGTCGCTTCCCGCGCCGGGTTCCGAGTGGGCGAAGGCTCCGATATCGGAGCCTTCGTTGAGCGGCGCCAGGTACTCCTGCTTCTGTTCTTCGTTGCCGAACTCGTAGAGCATGTTGCCCGCGAGGCTGGTGTGGGCCGCAACGATGGTGCCGAGGCCGCCGGAACCGCGCGAAATCTCTTCGAGTCCG
>CAYNQM010000248.1:0-2727 GCA_964399275.1 uncultured Haladaptatus sp. | reverse complement strand
CGGCCTTGCGGATTTCGACGCGCTCGCCGATACCGACGTCGGCGTTCTGGCGGGTAAAACCGTCGATACGAACCGTATCGGTGTTCCAGTCCTGCCGGTCGGCACGCCAGACTTTCGCTGCGGTCGTATCGCCGCCTTCGATTTCGATGATGTCTCCGGGGCTCAGCTTCAGATGCAAGAGCGTATCCGGGTCGAGACGGGCGATGCCGCGTCCCGAATCATTCGGATACGCTTTCGCAACCTCCAGTTGCACTTCGTTCATGATTGTTCAGTCACGGGGGGATAGTTGTGGGTGATAGTTCGCGGGCCATAAGTCCTTTGCTACCGAGGGTTTCGGCCACGCTGTCTGCCGATATCGGTGGACGATGCCCGCGTGCGATGGTTGACACTACGGGATAGCGGTACAAAGGGATAGTGGTGCCAACATGACCGGAGGGATTTTCGCGCTCCGGGACACCCAAAGACGTATGAGGACGCTTGCGTTCAACGGTCGAATGGGGGCCAGCGGCGACATGATTCTCGGAGCACTGCTCGATGCCGGAGCGAACCGCGATGCACTCGCCCCGGTCGAAGACGCTCTCGACGTAGAGTACTCGGTCGAGAAAGTCGTCAAAAACGGGATTTCTGGCACGCGAGTTCACGTCTTGCTGACCGACGAGGCGGACGAGACGGGCGGAGACGGAAAAGAACACGACCACGGCGACGAACACACTCACGATCACCACGACCATTCTCACGGCCACAAGCACTCTCACGACGATGGTCACGGTCACGACGATGACGACGGCCATCATCACCATCATGGGGATGGACACGACCACACTCACGATGACCACGCCCACGAGCACTCTCACGACCACCAGCACGCGGAGGGTTCCGGCCCGGCACGAACCTACCGAGAGGTCATCGACCTGCTCGAATCGATGGGACTCGACGGCGACATCGAGGCGGACGCGAAGGCCGTCTTCCGAATTCTGGGCGAGGCAGAGGCCAGCGTCCACGACACCGACCTCGATTCGACGCACTTCCACGAAGTCGGCGCGGACGACGCCATCGCGGACGTGGTCGGCGCGTGCCTGCTATTCGCCGACCTCGACGCCGAGCGAGTCGTGACGACGCCGGTCGCAACCGGCGGCGGACAAGTCGAGATGAGCCACGGTATCTACCCGATTCCGGCCCCTGCCGTGGTCGAAATCACGACGCAGGCGGACTGGTCGCTGTCTGGCGGCCCAGTCGAAGCGGAACTGCTGACGCCGACTGGCGCGGCGATTCTCGCGCACTTCGCCGACGGGGTCGAAACGCTTCCGACGCTGAACGTCGAGCAGTCGGGGTACGGCACAGGTGGATACGATTTTCCGGAGCATCCCAACGTTCTGCGGGTGCTTGTCGGAGAATCGGAGGACGACGGTGGACTCATTCGGGACGACATCACCGTCCTCGAAACGAATCTGGACGACGCGCCGCCGGAAGTTCTGGGCGGACTTCAGGAAACCCTCTCGGACGCGGGCGCGAGAGACGTGTCCGTTCTCCCGGCGACGATGAAGAAGTCGCGTCCGGGTCACCTCGTAAAGGTCATCACGAAACCCGAAGACGCCGAACGAGTCGCCCGCAAACTCGCCGAGGAGACCGGAACGCTCGGGATTCGCGCCGCGGGTTCAAGCCATCGCTGGATTGCCAACCGAGAGTTCGAGACGGTGACGCTGGAAGTCGAGCGGACGGAATATGACGTGACGGTGAAGATTGCCAGCGACGAATCCGGAACCGTCTACGACGTGAGCACCGAATTCGACGACGCGCAGGCGATAGCCGAGGAAACCGGGGTCGCGGTTCGTGAACTGATGCGCCGGGCGGAGAACGCGGCACACGAAAACCTATAACCATCGACAGGTAGTAGTTGTCGCATGGTTCTCGTGCGAGTCCAGTGCCCATTCGCCGGATGCGACGGAATGGGTGAGTTCGAAACCGACCCAGACGGGGAAGTTATCGCCCGCCAGAAGGGACACGTCGAAATAGACAAGTTTCAGAAAGTCGGCAAGCAGTTGCTCTCGGGGACGATAGTCAAAGAAGAACATCTCCAGTGTCCGGACGACGAGACTCACCAGTACACCGTGCTGGTTGAACTGTAACTACCGACTGCACTCCACCGCTACTCCGCTCGGTGTTCGGCGAGGGCTTCCTCGATTGTCAACTCGCCCGCCGCAACCCGGCGGACGAGTTCCTCGTCGATTTCGCGGTTGTCGTCGGCCTGTTCGCGCGACCGGCGTTTGATGACGCCGAGTTCGCCCTGCGTCGGTTCGATGTCGCGCTCTTCCACCACTTCGCCTTCCAATCGTGCGATGTTGACCGCCGCGAGCACGTCGCCCATGCCGCGCGCGCCAGTGCCGAGGTAAGGCGTGGTTCCGGTTTCGTCCACGAGTTCGACCTGCACGTCTTTGAGTTCGCGGATGAGTTGCGCGCCCTGCAGTCGCGCGCCGTCGCCGATTCGAACCACGGGGTCAATGGCGTCTGCGACCGCCTCGTGGACGACCTCGGCGGCGTCGGCGAGCGGGACGTGAAACGACGACACGACGAGGTCGCCCGAAAGAACCGCGATTCCGGGGCGCGTTCCTGGGTCGATGCCGACGATGGTTCTGCCCGACTCGCCACGGAGGATGGCGAGGGCTTCCTCGACTGCCTTCCGGGGGTGCGCCGAATCGGCGACGACGACCGGAAGGTCGGTGTCGATGT
>CAYNQM010000247.1:0-2732 GCA_964399275.1 uncultured Haladaptatus sp. | reverse complement strand
ATTTCAGGCCAACCGCGGAGTCGCCAAGTTCGGTGAGTCGAACCGACGGTTCGGGAGTGTTCAGAATTTCCGGATGGTTTTCCGCCTCCTCGACGATGATGTCCGTGGCTTGGTGGATGTCGTCGTCGTAGCCGATACCGAAGAGGAACTGAATACGGAGTTTGTCCTTGGCGACGGGGTTTTTGATAACGTCGTCGGTTAAGACCGAATTCGGCACGGTTAGGAGTTCGTTGTCGAAGGTACGAACGCGAGTGACGCGCAGGTCGATGTCCTCCACGATGCCGGAGTAGGTTCCGTTGTCCCACTCTATCCAGTCGCCGATTTTGAACGGTTTGTCGGTGAAGATGAACACGCCAGCGACGAAGTTGGCGATGATGTCCTGCAGTGCGAAACCGACTGCGAGCGTCGCGGCGGCGGCGACGGTTGCCAGTGCCGTGAGGATGTTTCCGTAATCTGCAAAGGCGAACGCCAACCCGACCGCCGCGAACAGGATGACCAACTGGGTGATTTTCACCAGCGGCTTTTTGACGTTCTGGTCGTAGCCGCGACTATCGAGCAGTCGCTTGACCAGCGGAATGACGAAAATCCGGCCGAGGAGGTAGATAGCGATGAAGGCGATGACGAACACAATTGCCTGTGCCGCCGGTTCTGCGATGTCTCCGAGACCGAGATTGGCTAACAACTCTTCGAGGGCCGTGTTCGTTCCCTCGGACTGCATCAATGATACACCGCCGTGTTTCCACGAGTTTCGATGAGGTTGGCGTTCACCTCGTCAGCCAGTTCGTCCGCGAGTTCGTCGGTCGAGGTGCCGCCGCGGGCCGCCCGGAGGAACTTCACCTTGACGAGATCCTCGTTCTTCAGTTGATCTTCCAACTCTTCCGTGACAGCACCGAGTCCGCTCTTGCCGACCCAGACGGTTACGTCCAAATCGTGTGCCTGCTTCCGCAACTCCTGTTTGTCCATAGTACCGCACAGTTTAGCGCGATTGCTTTTAAAGCTTACATCCAACGAATCGGGGAATGCGAGGGAGAGATTATCACGCACCCTCTTGCGGGTTTCAACACCTTTGTATCGCATGACTCCTGAGGTTCGGGTATGACTGCGAAGGTTGTCGTGCTTGGTGCTGGCTACGCTGGTGCCGGGGCGATACAGCAACTCGAAGCAGAACTTGACGACGCCGACATCACGTGGGTGTCGGACAACGACTACCACCTCGTGCTCCACGAGTCCCACAGGATCATCCGCGACCCTCGGGTCAAGGACAAAATTACGTTCCCCATTCAAGAGCTTAAGTCGCCGAGTACCCGATTCGTCCACGACACCGTCACGGGCATCGACACGGACGAACGGTCGGTCGAACTCGAAGACGGCAACGACATCGACTACGACTACCTGCTCGTCGCCCTCGGAAGCGAGACCGCGTTCTACGGCATCCCCGGTATGGAGGAGAACGCGCTCACCCTGAAAGGGCTGGACGACGCGCTTGAAATCCACGAACAGGTCAAGGAGACCGCGAAGACCGCCTCGCGCAACGACCCCGCGAAAATCGTCATCGGCGGTGCCGGACTGTCGGGCATCCAGAGCGCGGGCGAAATCGCGGAGTACCGCGACAAACACCGCGCCCCAATCGACATCTATCTGGTCGAGGCGATGGACGAAATCATGCCCGGCCAAGACCCCGAACTGCAAGGCACGGTCAAGAAGCACCTCCTCGAAAAGGACATCAACATCCTGACCGACGACCCGATTACGGAAGCCACGGAAGAGGAAATCCAGTTCGACGAAGGCGACCCGCTCGAATACGACGTGTTCGTCTGGACCGGCGGCGTCACGGGTCGAAAGGCGATGGCCAACTGCAATCTCGACAATCAACACAACCGCGTCACGACGGAAGGTGACTTCCAAACCAGCGACGAGCGCGTGTTCGCCATCGGCGACTGTGCAATCATCGACCAAGGCGAGAACCCCGCGCCGCCGACCGCACAGGCCGCGTGGCAGGCCGCTGAAATCGTCGGCGAGAACATCGCCCGTTCCATCCGCGGTCAGCCACTCACGACGTGGACGTACGACAACAAAGGAACCGTCATCTCCATCGGCGACGACGCGGTTGCGCACGGCATCAAGGCAGGCGGCATCGACATGCCAATCAGCACCTTTAGCTCTGTCCCAGCGGAGATGCTGAAGAAGGCGATTGCCGCGCGCTGGATTGCCGACGTGACCTCGTGGAACCGCGCCCTCAAGGCGTGGGACGTGCTGTAATCGGCGAGTAACTGTTTTTGCTACTCTTTCGGTGACTCTCGAAACAGATAGCGAGGGAACTCCGGCTTACGGAATGCGAACGTCGTGAGCGAGCGTTCCGATGCCATCGATTTCGACTTCGACGTGGTCGCCGTCTTCGAGGGGTGCGACGCCCGCCGGGGTTCCGGTAATCACCACGTCGCCGGGTTCGAGGGTGAGGTAGGTCGTGATTTCCGCGATGAGTTCCGGCACGGAGAAGATGAACTGATCGCGCGAGGACTCCTGTCGGAGTTCGCCGTTGACGCGCAGTCGAACCCCGGCGTCCTCAGGTACTTCGTCGGGCGTCGCGACGACCGGGCCGAGCGGGCAGGAATTGTCGAAGGCTTTGCCACGCACCCAGTTCTGTTCGCGGTCTTGGTCGTCGCGGTTCGAGATGTCGTCCGCGCAGGTGAATCCTGCGACTACGTCCATGGCGTCCGCTTCGGCAACGTGGC
>CAYNQM010000246.1:0-2751 GCA_964399275.1 uncultured Haladaptatus sp. | reverse complement strand
GCCGCCGATGATGAAGTTCTGGACGAAACCGATACAGAACAGCATTGGCGCGGTCATGCGAAGCCGACCGTTCCACATCGTCGTGATCCAGTTGAACACCTTCACCGCGCTCGGTATCGCAATCGCCATCGACACCGCCATGAAGCTCGCGCGGAGGCGGGGATCGATACCCGTGGCGAACATGTGGTGCGCCCAGACGCCGAACGAAAGCACACCGATTGCCAGCGTCGAGTAGACGACGAACTTGAACCCGAACAGTTTCCGGCCCGCGAACCGCGGCAAGATGAGACTGACCAGTCCCATCGGCGGCAGGACGAGGATGTACACCTCGGGGTGGCCGAAGAACCAGAACAGGTGTTGCCATAGAATCGGCCCACCGCCTTCCGCTGTGAAGAACGTGGTGGCGAAGTTCCGGTCGAGCAGGAGCATAATGAGCGCGCTCCCGAGCAGCGGGAACGCGAACAGGATGAGTCCCGACTGGGTCAGGATGGTCCACGAGAAGATGTCGAGGTCGGGCCATCCGACGTCGTCGCCACGCTCGGTGAAGATAGTGGCGATGAAGTTGATTGCCCCCATCGTCGCGCTGACACCGGAGAGGTGCAAGCCGAGGAGCATGAAGTCCATTCCGGGATTCAGCACGTCCGGATTGGACGACAGAGTGCGCTCAGCTGAAATCGGCGTGTACATCGTCCAGCTAGACTGCGCTGGCTCGACGTTGAATCCGAGCATCGCCAGCGGGAACCCGAGCCAGATGAGTAGCGCCGCAGGCGGGAGGAGCCAGAACGCGATGGCGTTGATGCGCGGGAACGCCATGTCGTCGGCCCCGATGAGAAGCGGGATGAAGTAGTTCGAGAACGCCGCGATGATGGGCGTCCCGAACAGGAACAGCATCGTGATGCCGTGCGTGGTCAACAGCCCGTTGTACAGATTCGCGTTGATGAAGTCGGTGCCCGGCGCGGCGAGTTCCGCGCGCATGAGGAGCACTGCGATTCCACCCCACGCGAAGGCGATGAGGCCGTACGTCCCGTACAGCATTCCGATGTCTTTGTGGTCAACCGTGGTCAACCACCGAATAATTCCGGCAGGTTTCTCCTCGTGGCCCTGCCCGGTTCGTTCTGCGTACCCATAGCCCCCGCCGCTGAGAGGTGCGTAAGACCGCCAATCCTCGATGCGAGTGAGGAACGTGGCGACCGCCAGCAAAAACACTCCCATAACTACGGTGAGAGCTATCTGCCCTGTAGCTGCCATGCGAAAGGGTGAGAACTGTGGGGTAAAGAAAGGTTAGGTTACGACTTCGGTCTAGATCTTCCGCGCCGCGATATACGTTAGCAATGCCAGCGAAACGAGGGGGACGACGATAAGTCCCAAACTGATGAGACCAGCGAGCGACCCGCCGCCCCACGGGCTCAGGGCGAGGAAGAGGACGAGGAAGAACGTCAGCATCCCCAGTGGAATGACGTTGACCGTGATGTCGAGCAGTGTTTCCCGGTCGAGCGTGCTTTCTGCCATATACGAAATGGTAACGAAGGGGGCGTCAAATAGGTTAGTGATTTCCCGCGGAACTTTGGTGCGGCGCTACGCCGACTCCGGTTGCCAGAGCGCGCCCGCGATGCCCCCGATGAGGAGGACTGCCCCACCCACGAGGATGGCCGTTCCGCGGAGCTGTGTCGTTCCGCCGGTCATCGCCCACAGCGCACCGCCGACGACGAATGACAGTCCTGCCGAGAGAACGAGTGCCTTCCACGGGTTGTGGATGTACTCCGATTCGCGGAGGATGCCGACACAACTGCCTACGAACATCAGCATGCCACCGACGGCGACGGGAAAGAGATACTCCGCCATCACGATTCCGACCTCGAATAGAGCCAGCCCGAACGCGACGAACAGCGGCCACGGACTGGATTTTCGGTACTGGTCGGAGAGTCCCGGTTGTTCGTCCATGCGCGTCGCTTGGGGCTTCAGTGCTTTCACGGTTCCGTCTTCGGCTAGCGAGTTCGAAGGAGGTAATCAGTCGTTGAACAGTGTGATTTTCTGTCGATTGTGGCGGTAATGGCGATGGAATCGATTTCGGGGAGGTGGCCTGCGCCTAACAGTTGCTTCCTGCACCTCACCACAAAAGCCGGGGAACGCGTAGCTCGTTTCCACGAAAATCGACCGTATCGAGTCAAAAAACCGAAGTAGCCGAACTAGTCGTTGACTTTCTGCTGAATGTCCTCAACGACGTCCGGGTTCCGGAGCGTGGACGTGTCGCCCAGTTCTTCCTCGTTGGCGATGTCCTCCAGCAGACGCCGCATGATTTTGCCCGAGCGGGTCTTCGGCAGTTCCGGCGTGAAGACGATTTGCTCGGGGCGTGCAATCGGGCCGATGGCGTCCTCAACACCTGCCACGATTTCGTCGTGCAGTTCCTCGCTGCCGTCGTAGCCCTCTTCGGTGATGACGTAGGCGTACACCGCCTCGCCTTTCACGTCGTGGTGGCCACCGACGACCGCGGCCTCTGCGACGCCTTCCACGCCGACGATGGCCGATTCGATTTCCATCGTTCCGAGGCGGTGGCCGGAGACGTTGAGCACGTCGTCCACGCGCCCGAGAACCGTGATGTAGCCGTCTTCGTCGAGTTTCGCGCCGTCTTCTGGGAAGTACACCCACTCATCCGCGTCTGGGTCGGAGTACTCCTCCCAGTACTCGCTGATGTAGCGGTCGTCGTTCTTGTAGAGGGTGCGGAGCATCCCCGGCCACGGCTTCTGGACGGTG
>CAYNQM010000245.1:0-2754 GCA_964399275.1 uncultured Haladaptatus sp. | reverse complement strand
TCGCGCCACCGATGCCCGCGATCGTGACCTCGTCGTGCTCGTCGATGAACGAGATGGCACCGTCGCCGGGGCAGAACGCCGTCACCTGCTTACCGTTCTTGATAAGCTGGACACGAACACATTTTCGAATCGCGGAGTTGGGCTGTTTCGCTTCGATGCCCACTTTCTCCAGCACGATACCTCGACCCTGCGGCGCGCCTTCGAGGGGGTCGGATTTCTCCCCGAGACCGCGCGCACGTCGGGCGTAATCGGAGTCAGACCACCGATGATTCTGGCGGTCTTTCTTCAGCTTCCGAGCCGCGTACTTGCCGTTCGCCATATGTCCGGGACTATTCGATGGAGCTACTTAAACCGTGTCTTTTGTGCTTCGCGTTACGCCCGCAGGTCGCTCGAAAGGGGTCGATAAAGTAATTTGAGCGCGTTTCACCGATTCTAAGCCGAGCCAACGGATTCGTTCACTGCGAGGAAAAGTCTCGATTGCGTCGCCTCGACTACGTCAACTGGATGTCGTCCACGTCGAAGTGACGCTCCGACAGCAGTTTCGCCGTCTCGATGTTGCGACCGTTCGCACCGATTGCGACCCCGGTGTCGGCCTGTGCGACCTCGGCGTAGGCCACCGTGTCGTCGTTTTTGCTGATGGTGACGTGGTGGACTTCTGCCGGGGCGAGTGAGTTTGCGACGAACGTCGCCGCGTCGTCCGCGTCTTCCACCAGTTCCACGTCCGTGCCGAGGTTGTCCTCGACGCTCTGGACGTGCTTTCCGCCCGGCCCGATTGCCTGTCCCATCTCGCCGGGTTTGACGACGAAGATGACGCGCTTTTCGTCGTCTCCGTCCTCGTCGCCCAAGACGACGCAGTCACGGGCAGTCGCCCCCGTTTCGTCCTCGAAGAGAGCGATGTACTGGCGAGCCGTATCAGTGAGGGTGACGGTCATTAGTCGGAGGGTTCGGCACCGCGACTAACCGACCCCATCCGGAGGTTGACGTCGCCCGTTCCGAGTTTGATTGGTTTGCCGACGATGACGTTCTCGATGACGCCGTTCAAGTCGTCGATTTCGCCGTGGATGGCGGCGTCGAGCAGGTGGTTCACCGTGACCTCGAACGCCGCACGCGCGAGCACGGACTCCTTGCTTCCGGAGATACCGTGGCGACCGATGGACTCGATAGTGCCTCGGTTGGTCATGATGTCGGAGACGAGCATCAGGTGCCGAACGTTCACGTCGTCAAGCCCCTGCTCTTCCAGCGTGTCCATCGTCTCCTCGATGATGGCTTCGCGGGCCGCCTCGACGCCGAGGTTGCGGTAAATCTCGTGGATGTTGTTCGACGTGGTGCGCGAGGCATCCACGCCTTCGATTTCGATGACGTCGCCGAACGCCGAGCCTTCGGTGTAAAGGACGAACTCCTCGCCGTCCTCCAACTGCTCTTTGCGAATGACGACGCGCGTGATGTCCTCAATTCCCTTGAAGACGATTTCGCGGAGTTCCTCGACCAACTGAAGGAGTTTACGGTAACTCGGCTGGTCTGGACCGAACTCGATGATTGTACCCTGATGGTTCGTCTGCACGCCGAGGCTGTCCTCGATAATGCTTGCGACCTCGTCGGGAGTTATCATCCGCTCTTTGAGCGTATCTTCGTTCAGATTGATGGAGACGATCATGTCGGCGACGTTGGTCGAGATGTCGCCGAGCGCTAGAATCTTCGTCGCCTCGATTTGCCAGACGACTTCGTGAGCGCGTTCGCGGTTGTCGGCGTACTCGTCCTCCAGATGCACCGTCATCATCGGCGTGTCTGGCGTCTTCCGGGCGTCCACGAGTTCGATGAGTCGCGGAAGTCCTTGGGTCACGTCGATTTCCGCCACGCCCGCGTAGTGGAACGTGTTCATCGTCATCTGCGTTCCCGGTTCCCCGATGGATTGGGCGCTGACCGTACCGACGGGGTCGAGGGGATCAACCCGCGTGTTGAAGTAGCGGGTTTCGACCGCGCGAGCGATTTCGTCGGCCTGTTCGACGGAGACACCGTCGCGCGATTCGATGGTTTCGTACACTTCGTCCTTGAGGCGTCGCGGAAGTTCCGTATCCTCCACGACGGCTTCCATGTCGTCCGTAACTTCAGTCATCTGATTCCACCTGCCGTGCGTCGGCGTGTTCGGAGAGGTTCGTCGGCGGGGTTCGTTCGCCGAGGAACTCCAGTTTGCGGTTCTCGCTGTCGAACTCCTCGTCGATGATTCGGTCTGCGATGTTCTCCACGTCTATCGGATTCTCCTCGTCGGAAGCGACGCGGACCGGCGAGGTGCCGTCCTCGCCGAACTCGAACTGGACGATGGTGTCGCTGGTGTCGCGCACCGTGCCGTCGTACTGCGTTTCGAGTTCGGACAGCGCGTTGATGAGACGGCGCTGGAGGTAGCCGGATTTGGAGGTACGGACTGCCGTGTCCACCAGTCCCTCGCGGCCACCCATCGCGTGGAAGAAGAATTCGAGCGGATTCAAGCCGCCGGTGTAGGAGTGTTCCACGAAGCCGTGCGCGTCCGCGGACAGGTCGTCCGCTTGGAAGTGGCTCAGCGTGCGGTCTTCGTAGCCACGGTTGATGCGCTCGCCCCGCACTGCCTGCTGGCCGACACAGCCGGCCATCTGGGTCAGGTTCAGGAGCGAACCACGGGCACCGGACTCGGCCATGATGACCGCCGGGTTGTCGTCGGCGAAGTGGTCTTCCGCGATGTCACCGGCAGAGTCACGCGCCTTGCCGAGCGTCTGCATGATT
>CAYNQM010000244.1:0-2761 GCA_964399275.1 uncultured Haladaptatus sp. | reverse complement strand
GATGGCGGTCTCGCCCGAGAGCATGACGGCGTCGGTGCCGTCGAGAACCGCGTTCGCCACGTCCGAGGCCTCCGCACGCGTGGGCCTGCGCGAGTGAATCATAGAATCGAGCATCTCCGTCGCGGTGATGACGGGAACCCCGGCTTGCTGGCAAGTGCGGATGATACGCTTTTGAATCATCGGCACGTCCTCCATCGGGCACTCGACTCCCAAGTCACCGCGAGCGACCATCACGCCGTAGGCCGCATCCACGATTTGTTCCAGATTCTCGACCGCACCGCGACGCTCGATTTTTGCGACGATGGGAATGTCTGCCCCGGCGTCTTCGAGCACTTTGCTGACCTCGTACACGTCGTCTGCATCGCGGACGAAACTCGCCGCGACGAAATCGACCTCCGCTTCCGCGGCGAGGCGGAGGTCGTCGCGGTCTTTCTCGGTGACGACATCCAAGTCGAGTTCGACGCCGGGCACGTTGACCCCCTTCCGACTGCTGAGTTTGCCGCCGCTTTCGACGTGGGTGACGACGGCGTCGTCCTCGACTCGTTCGACCGTCGTCTCGATTCGACCGTCGTCCAAGAGGATGGAGTCACCGGGTTCGGCGTTCGTGATGGCAACCGACAGGCCGACCTCCTCGGGCGTCGCGTCCGTTCCTTCCACGAACCGAACCGTGGAGTCGGTTTCGAGGGTAATCGGCTCCGGGATTTCGGCCGTTCGGATTTCCGGCCCCTGAAGGTCGAGCATCGCGGCGAGCGGGTTTTCGGTCGCCTCGTCTACCCGCCGAACCG
Source organism: uncultured Haladaptatus sp. (assembly GCA_964399275.1). Taxonomy (GTDB): domain Archaea; phylum Halobacteriota; class Halobacteria; order Halobacteriales; family Haladaptataceae; genus Haladaptatus. The sequence continues at coordinate 1,976 of CAYNQM010000244.1, read as the reverse complement.
TCTCGATGAGGTTCGCTCGGTCGTCGCGCGACCCGTGGCTCGCGTTGACGCGAGCCACTGTCATCCCCGCGTCTGTGAGTTCTCGAACCGTGCGTTGTGAGTTCGACGCCGGGCCGAGCGTGCAGACGATTTTCGCATTTCTCATGGCCGATGGTTGGTGGGGCGTTGCAAAAAAACTCCGTAGTTAACTCGCTGGCGAGTTGCTGTCCGGTGGTAGCTAGCCACAACCGCTATTTGTGTTGCCTCCGAAGCGGGAAAATATGTCCAAATACGCATCGGTCGTCAACGTCGAACAGAACTACCAGAACGTGCAAGAACTGGCGTCCATCTGGGGCGACGTGCGAACCGAACTGGAGGAACACGAGGCGACGCTGGAGGAAACGTACGCAATCCTCGGCGAGTACGATTTCCTCCTCATCATCGACGCGCAGGACAGAAACGCGGCGTATCAGGCGTCGCTGTGCATCGAGCGGTACGGACTCGACATGCAGACGATGGAAATCATCCCGATGGACGAGTTTGCAACCCTCGTGGACGACCTTTAACTGGTCACTTAATTTTCGTGCCGGGTTCGGCGTCCTCGTAGGTCGTCAACAGGTCGGCCTGTTCGCCCGCCGCCAGCACCATGCCGTTGCTCTCGACGCCGAACAGTTCGGCCTTTTCGAGATTGGCGACCACGACGATATTCTTGCCAGCGAGGTCGTCCACATCGTGGAGCTGTTTGAGTCCCGCGACGATTTGTCGCACTTCACTGCCGATATCGACTTCCAATCGCAAGAGTGCGTCCGCACCCTCGATTGGCTCTGCCGACTCGATTCGCCCGACGCGCAGGTCGAGGTTCTGGAACTCGTCGAAGCTGATTCGGTCGGTCGATTCCTGATCCGAGGTGGATTCGTCGTCGCTCACGGAGTCGTCTTCTTCGTCGTCCGACGTAGCCGCTTCGATGCTCGCTTGCAGTTTCTCGTTTAGTTCTTCGACGCGCTCGTCTTCGATTTTCCCGAACAGTTCGTCTGGCTCGCCGAAGTTGCCACGCGGGGCGGCGAGGGCGTCCTCGATGGTCGCGTCGTGAACGGAACCGTCCTCGTCCAACTGCGACCAGAGAGCTTCTGCCTTGCCGGGCAGGAGCGGTTCGAACAGCACCGCGAGCGCCTTCGACAACTGGACGCAGTCGTAGATGACCTGTTGGGCCTTTTCGGGGTCGTCGTCGGTCAGCTTCCACGGCTCGTTTCGCTGGATGTACTCGTTGCCGAATCCGGCGAGCGAGGTCGCCGCGTCGCCGAGCTTTTTTAGCGAGTAGTCGTTGACGGCCTCTGCGAAGTCGTCGATGGCCGACTCGATGCGGTGACGAACCTCGTCGCTGACTTCGGTGTCCGGCGCGCCGTCGTAGTTCCGCGCCGCGAAGAGTAGGCTTCGGTAGACAAAGTTGCCGACCGTGCCGACGAGTTCGCCGTTGACGCGCTCTTGGAACTGCTCCCACGAGAAGTTCACGTCGCGCTCGAAGCCGCCGGTCGTGCTGAGGTAGTAGCGCAGGAGGTCGGGGTCGAAGCCTTCGTCGAGGTAGTCGTCGGCCCAAACCGCGCGGTTGCGACTGGTCGAAAAGCCCTTGTCGTTCAGGTTGACGAAGCCGCTGGCCATGACGGCGCGCGGTTCGTTGTATTCGGCGGCGTGGAGCATCGCGGGCCAGAAGATCGTGTGATGTTGGATGATGTCGCGGCCGATGATGTGGATGATCTCTCCACTCTCTCTCCAAACTTCTTCCCAGTCGTAGCTGTCCGCTCCGACGCGCTCGGAGTACTGCTTGGTCGAGGAGATGTACTCGATTGGCGCGTCCAACCAGACGTAGAGGACGAGTTCGTCGCCACCTTCGCCGGGATAGTCGATGCCCCAATCCATATCGCGGGTGATACACCAGTCTTGGAGTTCGCCCTCGATCCACTCGCGGGGCTGGTTCCGCGCGTTCGAGGTGCCCTCCAGCC
>CAYNQM010000243.1:0-2804 GCA_964399275.1 uncultured Haladaptatus sp. | reverse complement strand
GCCGCAGCCGCAGAAGCGCCTCGGGCCGGTGCCGCCTTCGGCGCCCGCCGCCGCCGCCGCGCCGGGCCGCGACGCCGGTAAAGCCTGATCCGCGCGCCCGGCTCAGCGGTGAGGCTGGGACGATGATGCGGTCACCGTGGTGTCCCTCGCTCGTCATGCGCTCGATTTCGAACTCGTCGGGGAGATACGTGCGCAAAGCGTCCGCGACGCGCTGGTCGTCCTCGGTCGCGTAGCAGAACGTCCGCAGGTCGATGTAGTGGAACGGAACGCTGGCCATGGTGGATGTACGAATGGGGGGTAGAAAAGTTACTCTTCGTCTTCGACGGCTTCGAGCGAGTCCTCGGGGATGCCCGTCTCCTGTCCGTCGTCGAAGCTAATCGTGTACGTAGCGTCGCCGAACATGCTTTCGACGACCTGCGTGATTTCGCCCTCTTCGCCGTCGTAGTCGCTGTGCTTGTCGTGCAGGATGACGTGGTCGTCTTCCTCGAAGCTCATACCGCCGAATAGCCTACCCGGTGGTAAAAACCGACCGATTCGAGAATGTTGGCGACCGAAGGCTTATTCCGGTTGCCAGAATATCGTGGCACATGATTGCATACTCTCCGGACTTCGGCTCTTCTTCGCCCTCTCGACCGGCCGTAACACCGAACCCGTACGCTCCACCGACAGCATGACGCTCGACGACCTCTGGTTCCTCGCCACCGAGGCAGAGCAACGCGCAGAGCAAGCGTATCACAGGCTGACGGACGCCCACGCGCAGTTTTTGGAGTTCTCACGAACCTACGAAGTGTCGCGTCGCCGGTTCCGGACGCTCGCCGAGCGCGTTTCGAAGAGCGGTGCACCCTACGGTGCACACACCGCCGTCTACCGTCCGTCGGGCGAAATGCTCCTCGTCTGGCACGAAGGGGTGGACATGTGGGTGCTTCCCGGTGGCGGCGTCTGCGACGGGGAGTCGTACCGCGAAACCGCCGAACGGGAACTCGGCGAGGAGGCTGGCGTCGAAGCCGACTACGAGGGATTGGCGATAGCGACCCGAACCGCCATTCGGTGCGGCGACTACTCGACGTGGGGCGTCCTCCCGGTGTTCGAAGCACGTGCCGAAACGACGACCCCGACCGTCGAAGACCCCGACGGTGAGATAACCGACGCACGGTGGTTCGCAGAACTGCCGGACAACACCCGTGACCGCGAGCAGTTGGTAGCGTGGCAGGACGACAGATTCGGTTCCGTATAAAAGTTAGTTTCCGTGGGAAACGCCCTCGCGCGAATCCGCGTCCATCCGCCGAACCGCGGCGCGGGCGTTGCCGGATTCGTAGCCGAAAAACACGTCTTTCGCGTAGGCGTCCGCGACTTCCGTGGCGTGGACGAGTTTATCGACATCGATGTCCACCGCGTAGAGTTCGATACTGAACGGAATGTCGAGGGCGTCCTCGAACCCGGTGGCGATGATTTCCAACCAGTAGGTCGTGGTGTAGGCCATGTCGTACAGCGGGACGACGAACTCGTCCACGTACTCCGAGAGGGCGTCCAAATCCAATCCCGCGCGCTCGTAGAGGTGCCCCGGATACGGGTCGGGATAGAGCGTGAGGTAGGTCTTCCCGGGGATTCGCTCCGCCGCCTCGGCGACGAATTCGGTGATGACGTTGGCGCGCCATTCCCACCAGTCGTCGTAGTCGCTCGCCTCGAATTCGGACTCGCACTGATCGCAGTGGCAGTACTCTTCGCGGGGGAATCCCACGTCATCCAGTCGAACGTCAGGGTTTGCGTCCGCGGCGTCCGAAACCATCTCCAGCAGTCCCTCGCGGTAGGATTCGCGGGTGGGGCAGATATACCCCCAATCGAAGTAGGTCTGCTCGCGCGTCGCCAGTTCGCCCTCGTCGCTAACCGGGACGAGCGAAGGGTCGCTTTCGGCGGCGGCGCTGTCGCCGAAACAGGAAATCATGTTCACACCAGACTCCACTGGTTCAGTCGCGCGTCCCGTCACGTCTTTCATCTCGTAGAAACCGTGCTCGAACTCGGGCCAGTCGAGTTCTTCCGGATTTCGCGTCACCACGCCGAACATAATTCGATAGTTGCGTTCACGCGGGTAATCGGTTTCGGACGGCGGGCGCGAGTAATTGCCCCCTTCAAGGACTTTCGAGTTCGCCCCAAATCCTTAGGCTGTCGCAGGTCGTTACTTGATTTATGCTTCGAACGCTATTCGGCGTCGTGAAATCCGGGATGCGATTGTTGTCGTCCGCCGCGCCGACCGGAGCGAAAAAACAGAACTCCTTCGACAAACTGAACGTGCTGTCCCTGCTCGCGCAGGCTGGATACGCGTTCAAAAAGGGGAACGCGAAACGCGGTGCAATTTTGCTCGGTGCGGCCACCATCGCGCCGAAGAACCGAAAACTGTCGTACCTCGTGCAGGGCGCGCTGACGGTGGACAGCATCCGCAAGCGGCTCCGCTGAGAGGAAGCGATTCGGCGATCAATACCGGCGAACAGCGGTCATCGGTGATGACGGCAGCGAATTGCCCACCCTCGTCCAGCGAGAGTCGGGCGACGATGGGAAAAGTAAAGGATTGACTGCCCGCATTTTCGGGTATGGACTTCAGTCTCTCCGCAGAGCAGAAACAGATTCGGGACATGGTCGCGGAGTTCGTGGACGAGGAAATCAAGCCTCGCGCCGCGGAAATCGACGAGACCGACGAGTTCCCCGCCGACCTCGTCAGCGAGATGGCCGACCTCGGCCTGATGGGAATGCCGTTCCCCGAAAAGTACGGCGGGGCCGGACTCGACTACCACTCCTACGCAATCGGACTC
>CAYNQM010000242.1:0-2846 GCA_964399275.1 uncultured Haladaptatus sp. | reverse complement strand
ACTACGGCGAGAGCCACATCCTGCGGGACGTGTCGATGCGCGTCGAAGAGGGCGAAGTCTGTGCACTCCTCGGGCGCAACGGTGCGGGGAAGACGACGACGCTTCGGAGCATCGCTGGCGCACGTCCGCCGGACGTGCGCGACGGGACGATTCGCTTCAAGGACGAAGACATCACCCCGATGGAACCGGAGGACATCTCAACGCGAGGTATCTCGCTCGTTCCCGAAGAGCGCCGCGTCTTCCCCAACCTCTCGGTCGAGGAAAACCTGCATCTCGCGGAGGTCGTTCACAACAAGTCGAACACGGTCGGGCGCTCGATACCGCAGGTCGAACACGCCGGAATGACGACGGAAGACGTGTACGAGGAGTTCGAACGGCTTCGAGAGCGACACTCCCAGAAAGCCGGGACGCTGTCGGGTGGCGAACAGCAGATGCTCGCCATCGCCAGAGCCCTGAAACAGAGCACCGACCTGCTGATGCTGGACGAACCCTACGAAGGGTTGGCCCCGCAGATTATCGCGAACGTCGAGGACGCCATCCGGCGCATCAGTGAAACGGGGACGACAATCCTGCTGGTCGAACAGAACGCGGCGGCCGCAATCAAACTCGCCGACCGGTGTTACGTCGTTGATCAAGGAAGCATCGTCTTCGACGGAACGGCGGACGAGCTCCGGGACGACGAGGAGACGAGGGAGCGATACCTTGGCGTCTGAATCCAGCAACGCGGACGCGCTGTTCGACGCCCTCCTCGCAGAGGGCGTCGTCACGGAGAACGGCACCGTCTCGCTCAGCGAGGAGTTCGAGCATCGCTGGTCGATATATCTCGACACGTACGCGAGCGTCACGACCGAAGCGTTCGAGGAGAGCGTCGCGGATGCGTTCGACATTTCGCGCGAGGAGGCTCGCAACAGCAACGTGACGCGTGCGGGGTTCAGCTACTACCTCGCGCTTCGGGCGCAGTTGGACGGCGAATATACGGGCAGTGAACTCGGTTTGATGGCGGACATGGTCGCGCGAATCGGCCCGTCGTCGCCGGTTCCCGAGGACGTAGACGCGCTTACCGACGAGACGTACCCCGACTTCATCGCGGACAATCCCGACTGCATCGTCTCGGTGTGGAAGCGCGACTGCGAACCGTGCGAGGCGATTGCAGACCGACTCCCCGAAATCAGGTCTGCACTCCCCGACGGCGTGGCGTTCGCTGGCATCAACGGCGACGACGTGGTCGCGTTCCGACGTGAGTTCGACGTGACGTCGGCCCCGTCGTTCCTCTGTTTCCGAGACGGCGAATGCCGGGAGACGGTGACGGGAAACGTCGAAACCGACGCGCTTTCTAAATCGCTCCGCGCGGTGTACGACTGACGCCGGGAACCGAAGCGATAGTAATGGGCCGGTCTACCGTTCTCCTTCGCCCGTAACGAGCACGGGACGCCTCGCGGTGAGGATGACCGACTGGGCGACGCTTCCGAACAGTGCTTTTCCGGCGGGCGAACGCTTTCGCCCGCCGACACAGATGCAGTCCACGTCGCGCTCTTCGGCGACGTCGAGAATGGTGTCCGCCGGATTCCCGCTCGTATCGATGACGTCGGTTTCGATGCCCGCGTCTTCGAGGGCTTCCTGTGCTCGCCGGACGCCCGCGACCTGCATGGCGGACGCACCACTCGGGTTGTCCGTAAACGAGTGCAGAAGAGTGGCTTTCACCGACGTCGCCGACTCCGGGAGATTGATGACGGCGTTCGCTTGAGCGACTGCGCGCGATTCTGCTTCGTCCACTGCCACCAAGACGTGGTACATGGTGACACGTCGGAGTGACGTGGCTTAGCCCTTGGGGTGGGCGTCGTCGTAGCGCTCGGAGACGTAGACGACGAGCGTGAGCAAGACGCCGAGAAACAGGCCAATCGTCACCATGCCGAAAATTGCCAGCCCGATAGGTGTCGGTTGGAGTTCGACGACGCCGAGGAGTTCGACGGAGCGCAAATCCTCCGGGCCGAACAGTCCGAGGAGGACGCCGACAAACCCCGCAAACGAGACGATGAGGGCGTACAGGCCGACGACGAGGGTTCGGCCTTTGAGTCGAGAGGGCACGAACGAACCTTTCGACAGGGCAAGGATTAGCCTTTTCATCCACTCGCACCTAGCTCCGGTATGTCCGAAAAAGAACTGCTGTTGCTCGTCCTCGGCGGGATTGCCGTACTCATGTTCTCGATGGGAATCATCCTCGCGGTGACGTAGTCTCGGCTCCGAGATTCGCGTCGCGCACGAGAAAACGACCGAAAAAAGCGTCCAACTACTGTTTTCCTTTTCGAAAATCGGTGCGATTATCGACCTCCGTCGGATTACTCGTCCGACGAGGTCTGTTCGCCGCCGTCCGTCAGCGCCGTCTCACGTCGCTTCTGGAACCACGTCCACTCCTTCGAGAGGAGGCCGTCCTCGCCGAGTTTCCACGGGTCGGCGGGCGCTTCCGGCCCTTCGAGCCACGACTGGACGATGTTCCAGACAAAGATGAGCTGACCGATGCCCATGATGAACGCGCCAGCAGTTGCGACCTGATGCCACGTGGCGAACTGCGGGAGGTAAGTCGCGTATCGGCGCGGCATGCCGCCGTAGCCGAGGAACAGCATGGCGAAGAACGTGACGTTCGATCCAATCATCGTCAGCCAGAAGTGCATGTGTGCGAGCGTCTTCTGGTACATCTTCCCGGTGAAGATGGGGAACCAGTAGTAGATACCGGCGAAGCCAGCGACGGCGATTGCACCCATCACGATGTAGTGGAAGTGACCCACGACGTAGTAGGTGTCGTGGAGCACCAGATCCACGGGAATCGCGGCGAGGAAGACACCCGTGAC
>CAYNQM010000241.1:0-2863 GCA_964399275.1 uncultured Haladaptatus sp. | reverse complement strand
CGTCTCCATCGAGGACACCCGCGAGGTCGAACTGCCCCAGCGCAACTGGATCGCGTCGGTCACGCGGCCCTCGTTCAGCGACGACGACAAGGGCGACGTGGACGAGTTCGACCTGCTGGAGGCCGCGCTCCGCCAACGCCCCGACTACATCGTGATGGGCGAGATCCGCGGCGAGGAAGGGAGAACGCTCTTTCAGGTCATGTCCACGGGGCACACGACCTACACGACGTTCCACGCGGACACCGTGGGCGAGGTGCTGAAGCGGTTTACGACCGAACCCATCAACGTCTCGAAGACGCTGTTTACCGCGCTCGATTTAGTGTCCGTCCAGACTCAAACCCGGGTCAAGGGGAGCAAAGTGCGCCGAACCAAGTCGCTCACCGAAATCAACCACTACGACACCGAGAACGACGAAATCAACGTCAAAGACGTGTTCCAGTGGCGCGCCGAGACCGACGAGCACGAGCGACTCACGGGGTCGAACACCTTGGAGGAAATCAAGTTCGACCGCGGGTGGAGTCAGGAACGACTCGAATCGGAACTGTTCATGCGCCAAACCATCCTCGCCTACCTCATCGACAACGGCCTGAACGGGTACACGCAGGTCGCGGCGACGATTCAGGCGTTCATCAACGACCCCGACACCATCCTCGCGCTGATAGCGAACGGGGAACTCGAAGACAGCCTCGCCGACCTCCGCGAGATGGAGAGCGTCCTCATCGACATCGACCCCGAGAAGGAGGAGATGGTGCCGCGACCCGATCCGAGCGAAGACATCGCCGACCTCTCGATGGACATCCTCGCCGAGGCGGAAAACCGGTTGTTCGACCAGTATCGTGACGTGCACGTCAGCAACGACGGACTCGCGGTCGCGTTGGCCGACACCGCGAAACCGGCGACCGATTCGGTTCGCAACGACGCTCGACCCGACTCCCGAACCGACTCGAGAGACGACCGACCGGCACCGACGGCGGACGACGACCCGTTCGGCGAGTTCGAAGAAGCGACCTTCGTGGACAGGGGGGCAGAGCGCACCGAGGAAGACGAACCGGCATCTGAGGAGGACGGCGAATGAGTCTCGGTTCCGCGAGTTCGAACCGTGGGACGAGTGCCGACGACCTCGCGGACGCCTTCTATCCGGTCTACGACCGCCTCTTCGACGAGAACAGCGAGTTCGTCGCCAGCGTCGAAGAGAAACTCGCCGAGGCCAGAATGTCCGAAACCGCGGAGTTGTACCTCTCTCGCGGTCTCGCGGTCGGCACGCTCGTCGGTCTCCTGCTCTGGCTAGTCGGCCTGCTTCTGGGCTACTTGCTGGTCTCGATTGGGCTGGTCGGTGGCGGCGTCTGGCTCGGCGTGCCCGTCTCCGGCGGAACCGCACAACTGCTGAACGCGTTGAAAATTCCTGCCCTGATTCTCGGGACTGGCGTCGTGCTCGGAACCCTCGGTTTCGCTGGTGGGTTCGGAACAATCGTCGCCATCCCCTACAGTCGGGCGAGTGCGCGAAAGCGCGAAATCAACATGCTCCTACCCGACGCCATCTCGTTCATGTACGCCCTCTCCGTGGGCGGGCTGAACCAGCTCGAAATTCTCGAGGCCATCGCCAAGGCCGACGACACCTACGGGGAGGTGTCCCGTGAGTTCCAGAGCATCGTACAGGAGACGGAATACTTCGACACCGACTACCGAACCGCCATCCGAAAACGGGCGATAGAAACCCCGAGCGACGAGCTGGGGCAGTTTTTCACCGACATGCTCTCCATCGTCAACAGCGGCGGGAACATGACCCAGTTTTTGGACGACAAGAAGGACAAGCACATGCGAACCGCGAAGCAGGAACAGGAGCTAACCCTCGAAACGCTGGAGCTGTTCGGCGAGATGTACATGACGCTCTCGCTGTTCCCGCTCTTGCTCATCATCATCCTCGTCATCATGGGAATCATGGGGGAAGCGAAGACGAATCTGCTCTACGGCACCGTCTACGGCCTGATTCCGCTCGTCGGCGTCGGCTTCCTCGTCCTCGTCTCGACCGTGAAACAGGACGAAGTGGGAAGCGGTTATCTCGACCCCGGCGAGGGCGGCGAGCGATTGGAAACCGTCTCGGGTGCGGGACTGCTCCACCTCGGACTGGTCGAGCAGTTCGTCGGCGAATTTTCGGTGTTCGACCGCATCAAGAGTCGCGAGGGAACCCACACCACTGTCGAACTGCTCAAGCGCCCGCACCACTTCTTCCGGGACAACCCGCTGTACGTTCTCGGCATCACGATTCCCGTCTCGTTGGTGTTCGTCGCCAGCGCCGTCTGGACCGGAGCGGTTCCGGCCTCGACGAGCGGATTCAAATCGAAACCCGTCTGGACGACGTTCGTGTACGTCTACGTGCCGCTGTACGTCAACGGCGTCCCACTCGCTGTCTTCCGCGAGTGGAACGTCCATTCGCGGCGGAGCGTCATCCGAAAGCTCTCCGACGACCTCCGGAAGCTATCGAGCGCAAACGACACCGGCCTGACCCTGCTCGAATCCATCAAGACGGTTGCCGACACTTCCTCGGGCAAACTCGCGGACGAGTTCGACCAGATTCACGCGAAAGTCGAGTACGGCATGAGCATGAAGACCGCGTTCATCGAGTTCAACAATCGCTATTACCTACCGCGACTCGCGCGAACCGTCAAACTCATCAGCAAGGCACAGGAGGCGTCGAGCCAGATTACCGCCGTGCTGACGACCGCGGCACAAACCAGCGAGAATCAGGACGACATCGAGCGCGAACGACGCTCTCGCGCCCGAATGCAGGTCGTCATCATCGTCATGACGTACCTCACCCTGCTCGCGGTGATGGCCATCCTCAAGGTGAAGTTCCTCGACGTGA
>CAYNQM010000240.1:0-2867 GCA_964399275.1 uncultured Haladaptatus sp. | reverse complement strand
GCCGCGGGGCCGGCCAGGCCGCCGGCCGACCGGATCGTAGAAGCGAAGCGGGCGTGCGTTAAGCTCGTGTTGACATTCGGGGGTCATGATGGGATCTCTCGTCTTGCTGGTTGCTGGTTAGAGACACGCCCCGGCTTGAGCTGGCACTCAAGCCGGGGCATTTCGTTTCGGGGCTAGGCTGCCTCGGCGCTGATGCGGCGCCAGTCGTCAGGCATCAGGAGCCGTTGGTGGCTACCGTCCGGCAGGTGAACGACCGGCGCGAGATCGTCGCGCGTCACCGCCCGGTTCTCGCGCTGCTCATACATCCGCGCCCACGCGCACCCTTCGATGCGGGCGAACTGGCGGACCACTTCCCAGAACATCCGTTCGTTCGCCTCGGGGTCCGGCAGGTGGCAGTCGGTGACGACCATGGCGAACACGTGCTCGGGGAACAGCGGTCCTATGAGCCCCGCCTCGGCCGTTGGGTCGAGCCAGGATGAGCAGCAGGCGCCGAGGTTGCGCGGGAGGTCCACGTGCGCGCCCTCGTGGGCATCACACTGTTGTCCGTAGCCCTTAAAACCACTTTCGGTTGGTCGATTTCGAGAGTTGTAACTCTCGAAATCGGCGAACACGTCAGGGAGGTTCCAAGGGCCTGTCATGGTTATAGTTGAATTGCCTGTTCGAGTTCGTCCGCACGTTCTGCCAGCGAATCGACGGCCTGCATCACTAGCTCTTCGACGGTGAACGACCCGTCGCTTTCGACGTCGAATACGAATGCGTTCGAAACGTCGTGCACTTCGACCTCCTTACCGGGGAACCGGTTCGTGAGGTCGTGGTCGAACGACTCCGTCGGAACGAGTTCGCCATCGTCCTCGATGACGCCTCGGAGAATCTGGGGTTCTTCCTCTCCGAACTCGTCCTGGTCGCCGACGACTTCGACGCGCTGAAGGTGACGATAGCCGACCGCGACGCCACCTTGATGTTTGGCGTGTTCCTTTCCCGACCCGAGCACAGCATCTGCTTCGAGTTCGAGACGCTGGTCGTCTTTTAGGTCGATTATCGGAACGTTGTCGTCGGCGGGTTTCACCACCTCGTCCGAGCTGATGAGGTCACCCGAGAACGCGGTTCCGGGGCCAGACACGTCGAGGCTGAGAGTGACGGTGTCGCCCTTCTCGAACTCGCCGGGTGGCGTCGTCAGCGGAACCAGTCCGAGACGCAGTCCGATCTGCTCGTCGAACATCACCGAGGAGTTCTCGATGACTCGGAGCGTGTCGATGGACAGCGTCGGTACGTCCGCAATCATGGCTCGGCGAATCCCGTTCGCGAACGCCGGTGTGACGTTGCGAACGAGGAACCGCGCCTTGCGTTCGTCGCCGTCGATGAACTCTACGTCGAAGTCTTCGGTCATGTGTTAGAATCCACTACCTTTCGGTGCGCGGGTACCGTCGTGCGGAATCGGCGTCACGTCTTCGATGCGACCGATTTCGATGCCGGCACGAGCGAGTGCGCGAATCGTCGCCTGCGCACCCGGGCCGGGGTTCTGCTGAAGGTTGCCACCGGGGCCTCGCACGCGAACGTGCAGACCGTCGATGCCAGCGGCCTTGACTTCCTCGGCGACCGTCTCGGCCATCTGCATGGCCGCGTACGGCGAGGACTCGTCTCGGTTCTGTTTCACAACCGTCCCGCCGGAGGACTTCGCAATCGTCTCCGCACCGGTGAGGTCGGTGATGGTGATGATGGTGTTGTTGAACGATGCGTGTACGTGGGCAATGCCCCACTTTTCGTCGTTGTCGCTCATTCGTTATCCCCCGCTCGTTCCGGGTGTAGTTCGTCCGCAAGTGGGCTGTTCTCGTCGAAGGCAACACTGCCTTCCTCGACGACTTCGACCTTGTACGACGGTACCGACACGCGTCGGCCCTCCACCGTAACGTGGCCGTGGGTGATGAACTGGCGTGCCTGCTGTGGCGTGTGGGCCAGTCCGTTCCGGTAGGCGACGGTTTGGAGTCGTCGCTCCAGCACGTCCGTGATGTCGAGGAGCAGAACGTCGCCGAGTTCGTCGCCGTCGTCGAGGACGCCGATTCGCTTCAGACGGGAGAGAAACTCCTCGTCCTCGTTCGACTCGTCGCCCGTGATGTCGCCGAGCAGTCGGCGGGCCTCACGGCGGAAGCTACGAAGCTGACTCTGGGCGCGCCAGAGTTCTTCTTTGTTCTTCAGACCGTATCGGTCCATCAGACCGCGCTCTTCGCCGATTCGCTCGCCCTGGAATGGGTGGTTCGGCGTCTCGTAGAATTTGGTGTTCTCACCGGGGAGCGACATTATTCTTCGTCACCCTCCGCGGCGGCTTCCTCTTTGATTGCTTCGACGTTCACGCCAATCGTACCCTCAGTACGACCCGTGGATTTGGTTCGCTGACCGCGAACTTTCTGTCCACGCTTGTGGCGGATGCCTTTGTACGAGCTAATCATCTTCATCCGGTTGATGTCCTGTCGTCGCGTCATGGACAGGTCGTTACCGGTTTCGTGGGTCGTCTCGCCGGAGAAGTATCCGTCTCGGTGGTTTGCGAGCCACTTCGGAATCTCGTCGGCGTAGTTCTCCACGGCTTCGACGACGCTTTCGATTTCGTCGTCTTCGAGTCGTCCGAACGTCGCCGTTCGGTCAACGTCCGCCTTCTCGGCGAGAAGTCGTGCAGTTCGACGACCGATTCCGTTCATCTCGGAAAGAGACCGCTCTACGGTCTTCGTCCCATCGAGGTCTGTTTGCCCGATGCGGACGAAGTACCGAAGGTCGTCGTCTTCGTCCTGTGGTTGTTCCGTACTCATGGTTGATAGTTTGGAGCGTCGAGGGAGGGATTCGAACCCTCGAGGCTTGACGCCACAGAGTTAGCAACC
>CAYNQM010000239.1:0-3013 GCA_964399275.1 uncultured Haladaptatus sp. | reverse complement strand
TCGTACTCGCCGAACGCGAGTTCGACCGTGGTCGTCCCTTCCGCGCCTGCCTCTTTTCCGTAGATGTCCTCTTCGACGTCCTCGAAGATGTGGCCTGCGCCGAGAACGATGGTTCGCGGGCCGAACTCTCGTCCTTCGGCTTCAACGTCCTCTTCCTCAGCTACTTCTTCGCTGGTCGTGTCTACGAGGTCGCCGTCCTCGACGGTTCGTGCGGTGTAATCGAGGCTGATGAAGTCTCCTTCCTGCAGTCCGTCCTGCGATTCTGTCTCTTCTTCTTCGGCTACTTCTGCCTCTTGTTCGTCACTCATACACGAAACGTCACCCGTTCGCCCCTTAAGAATCACGTTTCGGCCGCGGAAGTTCGACGGGATTTACATCACTCCTTCGAGTAGTCGTCCCCGATGGATGCGCCAGAGGCCGTCGCGTTCCTCGCAGGGTCGCCGGAGCGCCACCGTCTGCTCGCCCATCTCCGCGACCGATCCGGTTCTCCGCGGGACGTGGCCGATGCGACCGAAATGTCCCATCGGAGCGTCCAACGGAACCTCTCGGAGTTCGCCGACCGTGGCTGGGTCGAAAAGCGGGGTGGCGTGTACGAACTCACTACCAGCGGCGACCTCGTCGCGCGAACCCACGCGGAGTACGTCGAAACGCTCGACACGATTGCCGAGTACGACGCCTTCTTCCGCCATCTCCCGGATGCAGACCGCGCCCCAGACCCCGCGTGGTTAGCCGACGCGACGCTCGTCACCGCCTCGCCCGACCAGCCACAGGCCCCGGTGAATCACTACGTGAAGCGACTGCGCGCGCGCCAGACCGAGACGATTCGAATGCTCGCGCCCGTCCTGAGCCGACTGTATCACGACGTGCACGCGGAACTCGTCCTCTCGGGCGTCGAGACGGAACTCGTCATGTCACCGGAACGAATAGATACGGCGCGGTCGAGCAACCCTATCGAATTTCGTCTCGTCAGTCGCGTCATCGACATCTACGAACACGACGGGCCGGTCGAGTTGGGACTCACCCTCGGCGACGACTGGGTGCTGGCGGGCGCGTACGACGACGAAGGACAGCTTCGGGCGCTGGTGGAGTGTACCGACTCGGACTTTTTCGCGTGGGCCGAACGGGTGTACGAGCAGTACCGCAATCGCTCCAATTCGCTCCGATAAGGGCGGGCAGTTCCGAAGGTGATAAACCACGCGGAACCATTCGCCGGTGTATGGACGTGGCGTTGGGTGGGACGTTTGACCCGGTACACGACGGCCACCGGGCGTTGTTCGAGCGAGCATTCGAACTCGGCGACGTGACAGTTGGATTGACCAGCGACGACCTCGCACCGAAGACGCGCAACGAGGATAGACACGTTCGGTCGTTCGAGGATCGAAAGCGCGATTTGGAAGCCGAACTCCGACCATTCGCCGAGGAACACGACCGCGAGTTCGAGGTGCGAACGCTCACCGAACCGACCGGCATCGCCACCGAAGAGAAATTCGACGCGCTCATCGTCTCGCCCGAGACCAAAGACGGCGGCGAGCGAATCAACGACATCCGCGAGGAACGCGGCTTCGACGCGCTCGACATCGTGGTCGTGCCGCACGAGACGGCGGAAGACGGCGACATCATCTCCAGTACGCGAATCGTCGCGGGCGAAATCGACGAACACGGTAATCTCACTCCTGCCCGAGACGGACGCGACTAAAATTCATTCACTCAATTCTCACCACGACGGCGGTTGCAGTCCTGCCTCTTTCAGAATCGGCTTCCAGCGTTGCTGAATCGTCAATCGGGCGACGCCGACCGCGTCGGCCACCGCTTGCTGAGACCGCTGGTCGCCCTCGATGAGCGACCCGGCGTAGAGGCTGGCCGCCGCCACCGCACGTTTCGACCGTTCTTCTGGGTCGTCGATGTCCGAGATGGTGGTCAGAAAGAGGTCTGCGGAGCGGGAGCGCGCGGCGGTTTCGAGTTCGAGACGGTCGGCTGCCTGCTGGAGTTCAGCGAGCCACGATTCGTTTTCGACTTGGTCACGTGCCCGATACACGCCACGAGGTAGCGCGCCATCCAATATAAACACTCGTCCGACGAGAGCGACAGGTTCTTATCGCCGACATCGGAAGTTGGTATTGCGTGCGGGTAGCCAAGCTAGGCCAACGGCGCAGCGCTTAGGACGCTGTCCTGTAGAGGTCCGCCGGTTCGAATCCGGTCCCGCACATTTTCAGCGTGAACAATCGGCGAGCATCGCGTAGCGGTGCTCGCCACGCCGTAAACGCTGAAAATTGTCGAGCAGATTCGAGACCTGCAGCTCACCCGATCACCGAAAATGTGAAAAATCGCCGCGGCTGTTTCAGTACGTTGTAAATTTCAATGCGCTGTGAATCCGTCAATGACGCCGCCACAGTCCGGGCACGACACCATTTCGGTTCCGGTGCTCTTGTGGCCGGTTGGGTTGCCGTTGCGAGTCGTCCGCGAATTGCCGCCGCGACGCAGTTCAGAACTACAGTATGGGCACTCTTGCATGATTTTCACCCACGGTTGTTGCGTGGTAACGACTGGCACAACAAGTGGAACCGTGATATACTTTGTGTCGGCTTAACGTCGCCGGTAGAACAGTAACTGTCAGTTGTGTGGATTTTCATCGCCCAGCGGGCGGAGTCGTCACGCGAGTGCGTCGCGGGCGTTCTCGACTGCGGCCGCTTTTTTGGCGGGATACGCTTCGACTTTCGCGCGGAGGGTGATACCCTGTCCCAGTTCGACCACGTCGCGGTAGGCCGACTGCTTGTCGAGAGAGACGAAAAACGAGCAGTTGTCGTCTACGCGGTCATCCAGTTCGTCGCGGAGTCGGTCGATGTTGGACAGTTCTTGGAGTTTACCGAGGACGTGGCGCATCTCGTCGGCGTTCTCGACGCGGGCCGAGAGGACGACGATGCGGTCGCCGTGGTGGCCCTCGCTGGTCGCGCGCTCGACTTCGAACTCCTCGGGGAGGTAGGTCCGCAGGGCCTGCTCGACGCGCTTGTCGTCC
>CAYNQM010000238.1:0-3032 GCA_964399275.1 uncultured Haladaptatus sp. | reverse complement strand
AGTGGAACGTGTCGCCTTTCTCCTCGTCGCGGTCGTCGTCGAGGGCGATTTCGACGCCGGAGTTGAGGAAGGCGAGTTCGCGCAGGCGGTTTTCGAGCGTCGAGTAGTTGAACTCGGTCGTCTCGAAGATGTCGGTGTCGGGCCAGAACCGAATCTCCGTACCCGTCTCCTCGTCGTCCGCGAGGTCACGAACGCGTTCCATCTCGCCGTCGGGTTCACCGCGTTCGAACTGCTGTTTCCAGACGCCGCCGTCGCGTTTGACTTCGACTTCGAGGCGTTCGGACAGGGCGTTCACCACGGAGATACCGACCCCGTGGAGGCCGCCGGACACCTGATACGACTTGTTGTCGAACTTCCCGCCCGCGTGCAGGACGGTCAGGATGACTTCGAGGGCGGGCATGTCGTACTCGTCGTGGTGGTCGACGGGAATCCCGCGTCCGTCGTCCGTGATGCTGACGGAGGCGTCCTCGTGAATTGTTACGTCGATGGTGTCACAGTGGCCAGCAAGTGCCTCGTCGATGGAGTTGTCCACGACTTCGAACACGAGGTGGTGTAACCCCCGAGTGTCGGTAGAACCGATATACATTGCCGGGCGTTTTCGAACGGCTTGAAGCCCTTCGAGAACCTGAATCTGCCCGGCGCTATACTCATTTCCGTCGCTCATAAATTCTGATTTATCGTAGGGAGGCACCACTGATAAAGGTCACGCACGCGCGCGTGGGCAAGGCTAAAAATAATCCATCCAATAGCGGTACGAAGCAGTTACCGAACGTAACAGAGTACATTTCACGGAACTGGCCGAGACGAGAACGAGGCGGCACGGAGGGCGTTCGAACCACCGAATTCCCGTATTCTCCGGGGTAATTGAGGCGACGACCGGTCAGCAACTCCATCCGCCGCTGATGAGTCCGCCGATGTTCACCGTCAACTTGGGATTGAAACAGACACTTCGCTGCAGTTTGAACGGCAATCGGTTGTGCTTTTTCGTGACCAGCACGGAATCTCCCGTTCGCACGGAACGCTCGAAAACGCGCTCCTCGCCGGGGGAGATGCGAACCGTTTCCGGGTTGCGAAGTTCGGTTCCGCGGCGGACGTAGAACGTCGCCGTCTCGTCGTACTTGTAGTCGTTCACGAATCTAATAGTGGCATCGACGGAAAGGAGCGTCGCACAACCGCTGATGCCAGCGAATATCGGGACGGTTGAGAGACGACGGAGATACGCGCGCCGAGAACTGGGGGACATATCGACACGTGGCGGTGGATCGCTCGAAAACCTTCTCATTCTGAAATGAACGCCGAGAGTTCGTTTCTGTGTTCGGACGAACTCGAATAATCGGAGCGTATCGCCGCCCTATCAACCACTTTCACTTTCACTCCGCACCATCGGGGCAGTTTTAACGTCCCCGCCGATAGATATTGGCGAAGAATGCCTTCGATGCAGTCTACGCTCGGCGACGAGGGGATCGCCGAAGAGTTGGCCGAGAGTCAACGACAGATCTCCATTGCCGAGTTCTTCGAGAAGAACAAGCATATGCTCGGGTTCGACAGCGGTGCTCGGGGGTTAGTCACCGCTGTCAAGGAGGCGGTGGACAACGCGCTCGACGCCTCCGAGGAAGCCCGATTGAAGCCGTTCGTCCGCGTCAAAATCGTGGAAGCGGGCGATTACTACCGTCTCATCGTGGAAGACGAGGGGCCGGGGATTACCCGCGAGCAGATCCCGAAAGTGTTCGGGAAACTGCTCTATGGCTCACGATTCCACAAGCGCGAACAGTCCCGTGGTCAGCAGGGGATTGGGATTTCCGCCGCCGTTCTCTACTCCCAGTTGACCAGCGGGAAGCCCGCAAAAATCACGAGTAGACCGAAAGGGAGCGACCGACAACGATACTTCGAACTCATCATCGACACCGACGAGAACGAACCGGAAATCCAGAGCGAGTCCGACACCCCGCCGATCGGCCGCGAGTTGGTCGGAACCCACGGGACGCGCATCGAACTCGAGATGGAGGCGAACATGCGCGCCCGCCAGCAACTCATCCGGTACATCAAACACACCGCGGTGGTCAATCCGCACGCAAAAATCGTCTTCGAGGAACCGGGCATGGAAGACGGCGAAGAATTCGTCTTCGAGCGCGCGGAGGGTGCGAGCCTCCCCGCGGAAACCGAGGAAATCCGTCCACACCCGCACGGCGTCGAACTCGGGACGCTCCTGAAGATGCTCGCCCAAACCGACTCCCACAGCGTCTCGGGATTCCTCCAGACCGAATTCACCCGAGTCGGCAAGAAAACCGCCGAAAACGTCATCGAGAACTTCCGCGACCGCCACTTTGGCCGGGAAGCCGCGTGGCGAGGGCCACAACCCCACGAGGACGTGGACGTTGAGTCGGCGGTCGAAGACGCGGTCGCGAACAAGGGCGCGGACGCGACCGCCGCGTTCGCCGAGAAAGTCGCCGCGAAAATCGACGAGAGCGACCGCATCTCACACCACCAACTGCGTGCAGTCGTCCAACTTGCCAGCGAGGAAACCGAAGACGAGTTCGGTACCTCGTTCGGCAATACCGTGCAGGAAAACGCCGTCGAGGCGGCGTGGAGCGCCATCACTGACGACCGCGTCACCGACCTCTACGAACTCGTGGACGGAGCGACGAGTACGCGAAAGGACGACGAGACGGTTCGCGCGCTCGCAGAGCGAATCGCCGCGAAGTTCGAGAGCGAAGACGGCACTGACCGCGCGACCGAGAAGCGACTCCGGGAGTACGTCGAGCGCGCTTCGGACATGACCGAAGAGCGCGAGGACGCCACCATCGGCGAGACGGCCCGCGAGAACGTCGTGGAAGCCATCTGGAACGCGATGGTGACGGTACCGGACGAGGTGCCGAAAGTGAAGGCGGTCGCGGACGACCGCGACACCGCGAGCAAACTGCTCGATGCGATGGTGGCGACGGACATCATTTCGCCGCCGACGAACTGCCTCTCCCCCAACACCGACGACCTCGTGGAGGCCGGACTCAGGAAGGAGTACGACGCCGACTTCT
>CAYNQM010000237.1:0-3041 GCA_964399275.1 uncultured Haladaptatus sp. | reverse complement strand
GTCTCCGGCGGCGGAGCCATCGAGGTCGAACTCGCTTCCCGACTCCGCGACTACTCCGACAGCGTCGAAGGCCGCGAACAGCTCGCGGTCGAAGCGTTCGCTGACTCGCTGGAACTCGTCCCGCGCGTTCTCGCCGAGAACGCCGGACTGGACTCCATCGACACGCTGGTTGACCTCCGCGCGGCGCACGAGGACGGCGACAAGCGCGCTGGCCTGAACGTCTTCACCAGCGACGTCGAGGACACCTTCGAGAGCGGCGTCGTCGAGCCCGCTCACGCCAAAGAGCAGGCACTCTCCAGTGCTACCGAGGCCGCAAACCTCGTGCTCAAAATCGACGACATCATCTCCGCCGGCGACCTGTCCACCGACAAGGGCGACGACGAAGGCGGCGCACCCGGCGGCATGGGTGGCATGGGCGGCATGGGTGGCATGGGCGGCGCGATGTAAATCGGGCGCGACCAACCACCATCACGAACGCTCGGCGAACCGTTTCCAAGCTAACTCACAAACGTTTTTTAGAACTTCGCCGAATAGCAGTAGGTTTTCAATACGTTCTCTTGGAAGAACACTACTTTTCGAGAATCGTGCCAGAATCGCTATTCGCCTCCCGTGAGGACTCCCGATTGCCGTGTCCAATCAGAAAGGTTCCCCGCTGACCGAGGCGAATTCACATCGAATCAGTCGTCGCGGCCTGCTCAAA
This sequence comes from uncultured Haladaptatus sp., assembly GCA_964399275.1. GTDB lineage: Archaea > Halobacteriota > Halobacteria > Halobacteriales > Haladaptataceae > Haladaptatus. The sequence goes on along the minus strand of CAYNQM010000237.1, from coordinate 2,341 downwards.
GCCGGTACTGGAGTTACCCTGAGCGCGCTCGCAGTACCGACCCTCAGCAGTACCGCAATTGCCCACTTCCCGGAAAAACTCGATATCGACGTGAACCCCGACAGCGATTCGAACGAGATCGAACTCGACAGTCGCGGCGTCGTCTCTGTCGCAGTCTCTCAAACCGACGAATTCGATCCGACGAGCGAAGCGGTTCGATACCGATTCGGCTCTCCGAAGGCTGTCGCGGATGGCGGTGGCGCGTGCCCGATTCACGACGGACACGTCGAAGATAGCGATGGCGATGGCAGTGACGATTTGCTTCTCCACTTCCCGATTCGGGACACTGGATTCGACGGAAGTGAGACGGAAGCCGAACTTCGCTGGGAGAAAGACGAGTCCGGCGAGCACGGTCTTTCCGGACGTGATTCGGTGCAGATTGTCGGTGGACAAGAGCGTAGCGAAGAGGACAGTTCGGCGGACGAAGACGACGACCATCAGCACGAACACGGGAACGAGCAGAAAGACGAAGAGGGGTGCTGACGAAAACAGTTCACTGAGCTACTTTCGAACAGTATTCGACGAAATACACATTTCTTTCAGCTCGTATCAAAACGTCCAATTAAGTATATAGTTACGTGACTAATCGGAATAGTATCCACCAACAGGTCGTCAGTAATCGCAGTACTGCGTGGAATATAAATAGACATCGTAGCACTTGGAACCGCTGTAGAGCGCTCCTAGTAAGGTACTCTTAGCAAGAGGAGAGATTGACAACCGCAAACTGGAAATCGATTACGAGTCGGCTTCGAAAACCAAAGAGAGCAGCAACAATGACTACAACTTGGGCAGATAACGGCGAAATGCGGTGTTCGAGCGCGAAGTCCAACCTGGAAAATGCACCGTCGGAACGGCGACTCGACGTGTGGTTCAAACTCGTTGACGACCGACGTTCCCGACGGTTGCTGACGATTCTCCACCAATCGGTGGACGAAGTCGTGAACGTCTCGGAACTCGAAGAACGCTTTTACGAGGGAATCGTCGAACCTATCGACACGGCTTCCGGCCGATGTCGAGTACACTTGCGGAGCGATTTTCACCACCGTTTACTTCCAAAACTAGCGTCTGCCGGTATCGTCGATTGCACAAGTGACGGCGTTCGGTTCACGCCACGTGCGGAGTTCGAAACGTTACTCAGCCGTCTTCCTGATGACTTGTATCCGACAGAGCCGAAACGGTCGTCCGCAAACGACAGCGATGGGCGTGCCCACGAGATAGTACTTACGGGACTCGCGGATTTCCGTCGGCGACACGTGTTACACCGACTGAGAATTCACGAGAGCATGTCTCTCTCCAAACTCGCTGACGAAGTCGCAGTGAGCGAGTACGAGCAACCGCTCGGTGAACTCTCGGCAGAAAGCGTTCACGAAGTGTATCTGTCGCTATATCACAATCACGTCCCACATTTGGAGGAAGCAAATCTCGTCGAATACAACCAGCGTGACGGCAGGGTCGCACTCTCAGACCGAACGAAGGCAGTAGAAAGATACGGAGAATTTCTCCCCAAGCACGTCTCAATTTCGTAGTTCGTTCTTTAATTGGACTGGACACTAGTAGTTGCATCAGAATGATGGGGGACGCGTCGGACAGTACCGAGGAGGATACGAATCGATATCGCTGTTCTGGAATTTGTGTGATGAGTATCCGTCGAATAATCATCCGAAACCCGTTCAAACGCCACGAGTTACGGTGAAAGCCACGCGAAAACCGCAAAAGATGGAACTAAGTGGGAACCACGATTCCCTCAGAGCATGGAAACACTCCTGCTTAATCAGGACGCCGTAGACGAAAATACGCAGATGCCCGAACTAATCCGGGCCATCGAGGACGCGTTCGCGGCCTACGCAACCGGGAGCGCACAGATGCCAGCGAAGTCCTACATCGACCTGCCGCAGTACAACGGCGACTTTCGCTCGATGCCCGCCTACATGGAGGCCGACGACTGGGACGCCGCGGGTATCAAGTGGGTGAACGTCCACCCCGACAATCCCGACGACTTCGACCTGCCGACCGTCATGGGGACGATGATTTACAGTGACCCCGAAACCGCGTTCCCGCTGGCCATCATGGACGGAACGGAACTGACGATGAAGCGTACCGGTGCGGCAGCAGCAGTTGCCACCGACTATCTCGCAATCGAGGACGCGACGAGCATGGGTCTCATCGGCGCTGGCGTCCAATCCTACACGCAGTTGGAAGCTATCTCGGAGAGTCGCCCCATCGAGGAAGTCGTCATCAGCGACGTGGACGAACTGGCGGTCGAGAAGTTCATCGACTACTTCGAGGACGAGTTCGACGTTCG
>CAYNQM010000236.1:0-3142 GCA_964399275.1 uncultured Haladaptatus sp. | reverse complement strand
TGACGCCGAGCGGTTGAAAACCGTTCCGAATCGTATCGCTGGCGTCGCACTTTTGGTCGGTCGCTGGGTAGAGCAGGTATGAACCTCGGTATTCTGGACACCATAAGTCTGGCCGCGACGCTGGTGTTCGCGCTCCCCATCGGACTGCTCGGCATCGAACGCATCATCGCGGGCCAGACGATTCTGGGCGGTGTTTTCCTCGCTATCGGCGTGTTGATGGTCGTCCTTCGAGAGTGGCTGACGACTCCCGAGGACGTACCCGCCAGCGCCGCGAAGAAGGTGGTTGGAACCATTGCGAAGACCGACGACGAAGAGGAGTGAAAGGAGTCTGCGAAGGAGAGAGCTGATTTTGTGGAGTTCGGCAGAAGAGGGCTGATTTTTGTGGAATTTGGCAGGTGGCAGTTGCATTCTACTAAACTCCACAAAAGCTTTCCAACGTCTCATCTCGATACGAATACAGAAATCCCCGCCAGAGTCGCTCTAGTCCAAGTCGTAGATGTCGGTGTACTTCTCGGTGACGTAGTCCAAGAAGTACTCAGCAGTCAGCGGTTCGCCAGTCGCCTCTTTGATGAGTTCGTCGGTCGTGTACTTTTGGCCCTGTTGGTGGATGTTCTCGGTCAGCCACTCCCGAATCGGGCCAAACTCGCCTTCGCGGATGAGTTCCATCGGGTCGTCGAGTTCCTCCTCGATGGTGGCCCAGAGTTGGGCGGCGAAGACGCTTCCCACCGTGTAGTTTTGGAACCCGCCGAAGCGACTCGTCCAGTGGATGTCCTGTAGACAGCCCTCCGAATCCGTTTCGGGGACGACACCGAGGTAGTCGTCCATCAGTTCGTTCCAGCGCGCGGGGATTTTCTCTACGTCCAGTTCGCCGGAGACGAACTCCTGCTCGATTTCCGAGCGCAGAATGATGTGCATGTGGTAGGTGAGTTCGTCCGCCTCGACGCGAATCAGGTTGTCCGTGTATACCTGATTGACCGCCTCGTAGGCGTCCTCGACCGTTACGTCGTCAGCCTGCGGGAATCGCTCTTGGAATTTCGGCAGGAACAGTTCCCAGAACGCCTCGGTTCGACCGACGTGGTTCTCCCAGAACCGGGATTGGGATTCGTGGATGCCCGAACTCCGCGAATCGCCGAGCGGCGTTCCGTAGGCGTCGTCGCGCAGACCGAGTTGGTAGGTGGCGTGGCCGAACTCGTGAATCGTCGCGGTCAACGAACCGATGGCGTCGTTTTCGTTGTACCGCGTCGTCACGCGGGCGTCGAACTGCGTCCCGGACATGAAGGGGTGGGGTGCGGTATCGAGTCGGCCGCGATTCCAGTCGTAGCCGAGGGTGTCTAACGCGTCCCGTGCGACTTCCTCCTGTATTTCCGTGTCGTAGATTCCGGCGAAGGCGTCGTCCGCGATGTCCGCGCCGTTCTCCTCGATGTCTTCGATGAGGGGAATCAGTCCCTCGCGGAGTTCGTCGAAAATCCGCTCGACGGTGTCGAGTTCGAAGTACGGTTCGCCGTCCTCGAACATGACCTCGTAGGGGTCTTTGTCGGGGGCGATATGTTCGGCGCGCTCGATTTGCAGTTCGCGCAGTCGGTCGAGATACGGTTCAAACGTCTCGAACTCGTCTTCCGCCTTCGCCTCCCGCCATGCGGGTTGGGCCTCGCTACTCGTCTCGGTGAGTTCCATGACGAGGTCGCCGGGGACGTTGATTGCGCGGTCGTACTGACGACGAACTTCGCGGACGACAGCGGCCTGTTCGTCGTCCAGTTCCTCGGCTTCGAGTTCGTCCAGCAACTCGCCAGTTCGCTCCTCGGTCAGCAGTTCGTGCTGAACTGCCTGTAGCGCCGACAGTTGCTTGGAACGCGCAGGCGTCCCGCCCTCCGGCATCTTCGTCTGCTGATCCCAGTAGAGAATCCCGCTCGCGTTGCCGATGTTCGACAGTCGCTTTACTCGGTCGAGAAGTTCGCCATACGTAGACTCCAATTCCTGTTCGGCAGTTGCCATGCGAACCTAGTCCTTCGGGAACTGGTATCAATGCACGGGTATCGGAAAAGGAACAGAGCCGAAGAGAAGTACGAGCGACGGAAAACCGAGCGAAGCGAGATCTATTGCTCTTCGTCGAGAATGCTTTCGACCGACTGTCCATTCGACTCGTTGAACAACAGTACGTCGAGTTTGAGCGTCGGCGCGCCGCCGACGAGGTTCTCCATGATGACGAGTCGCTCGCGGGCACGGCTCATGCCGACGTAGAAGACGCGGCGTTCGTTGTCGGTCAGCACTGGAACCGGGTCGGTACCAGCCGTGAACTCGTCCACGCCGGGAACGTCGATGCCCTCGTTTTCAACGGTGGCCGCCATCTGTTCGACCACTTTCTCGGTCAGGTCGGTGGCGACGAAGACGTGGTCTGCTTCGCGACCTTTCGCGCTGTGGATGGTGCCGATGCGGATGCGGTCTCGTTCCATTCCCCCATACTGACCGGTGAAGTAGGCGTCCATGGAGCGCTTCTGATAGCTCGTTACCTTCCGAACCATGTCGGACGCCGATTTCGGGCCGGGCATGAACGGCGCGAAGTTCCGCACGAAATCACCGTCGAACTCCAGTTCGGTGAGGTCGTCCACGCCCGCTTCCTCCTTGCGCTCGTCGATGGCGTCGAACATCTCGTCGCGCTCGTTCGAACCGAACGTCGAGTCGGCGAGCATGTCCGCGAGTCGTCGGGCTTGCAGACCGTCGATTGGTTCGCCCTCCTCTAGCTGTTCGACTGCATCGACGTACTGGCAGAGTCGGTCGGTCCACATCCGCTGGTCGGTGAGGGTGCGGAACGGCATTCCCTCGTCGATGAACTCGTCGATGAACCGGAACATCTGGTAGCGAGCGCGGAACAACACCATGGCGGTGCCGTCGAACTCGTTTATGGTGTAGCGGACGTTTCGGACGAGATCGAGCATGGACGGACTCTCGATCGCTTCGACGATGCCGCCTTCCTTGCGCGGTTTGAGGTTCTTCTCCTGTCGCTCCTCGATGTGGGTGACTTCCTGCTGGACGACCTTGAGGACGCGAGAGGGGAGTCGGTGAGAGGTGTCGAGAATTACGTCGTCGCCACCCTCTTCGAGGAGGAGTTTGGGGTCGGCACCCTGCCACGCGTAGACGACCTGGT
>CAYNQM010000235.1:0-3218 GCA_964399275.1 uncultured Haladaptatus sp. | reverse complement strand
CATTGTTACGATATTCGTAATCATGAAGTAGCAGGCCCGACTAGGTGCAAACCTCCATGGACGCACTCGACCGACAAATACTGAATCTCCTCCGGCGAGACGCTCGCACACCGTACACAGAGATTGCCGAAAAAGTCGGTACGTCGGAGGGAACGGTTCGAAATCGAGTCGAACGAATGACCGAGGACGACGTTATCGAACGATTCACAGTCGCCACCCGCACGGGGAACGTGAAGGCGATGATAGAAATCGGCGTGGACGTAGCCGTCGATACCACGCGGATGTCAGACCGACTCGCGGAGTGGGAACAGGTAGACTTCGTCTGGCAAGTCAGCGGCGAGGACGACATCGTGCTGGTCGTGGACGCCGCCGACACGCAGGGCGTGAATCAGTTGATTACCCGTGCGAGAGAGTTGGAGGAAGTGGTGAGTACGAAGACTCGACTCATCTTGGACGAGCGGCTCGGATGAGGACAACTCGTCCGAATCCGGAAGGAACCGAGATGAGTCGAAGACGTATCTTGGACGAGCGACTCGGATGAGAACAACTCGTCCGAATCCCCTCAATCCTCGGGTTGCGGCGGTTCGCCAACACCGGGCGATTCCTCTTGCGGGCGATGAAGATTTTCCTTCCCTTCGTGGATTTTCCGGTACAGTCGCCGGACGCCTTTGTCGAACGTGTCGCGTCTAACGCGCGGTTCGACGCGGCCGTCCCGAATCGCCTCGACCACGCTTCCGGGCGTGAGTACGTCCGCGTCCACGAGCGTGTGTGCGCGTCCGACCTCGACCGGGTAGTGGGCGTCACTACCCCCGACGAGCGGGAGGCCGTTTCGCTCCGCGAGGGTGCGCACCCACTCCTCGGTTCGCGGGTGTTTGCCGTTCACCTCGATGGCGTCGAAGTCGGCGTCCACCTCGCGCACCGTGCTGTTGCGGTACGGATGGGCGACGATGGCGGCACAGCCTCGCTCGTGGGCCATCTCGACCACTTCGTGGGGTGTGAGCGTTCCGGGTTCGGTTCTGGTCGGTGGGTTGGAACCGACGACGAGGATGTGGCCTTTCGTCGTCGAAATCTCGATCCCCGGAATCGTCTCGACCGGAAGCCCCCCGAACTGGCGATAGTAGTCGTGGTTCGTTAGCGCGACGCCGTCGAGACCGCGGTATCGCGCGGCCAGCGTGAGGAGTCTGACGCCGACGGGGTCGAACAGTTCCGCGGCTTGTTCGTGGCCGTGGAAGAACCGGGTGTGCGTGTGAAGGTCGATGGCGTACACATTCGAACCGTTTTGCCGACAGAACTTTGTTTTTTCCGCCGAAATTCGAAGCCATGGATGCCGACGAGGCTGGAATAGCAGGCGACCTCGCGGCGACGGACGACATTGAGTACGAGCGTGTCGTCGTATTGAACCCCGTTAGTGGCGACGCGAACCACATCGAGAAAGTTCGGAATCTCGCCGAAGAACACGACTTTACGGTTCTCGAAACCCGCGAGGAAGGCGACGCCATCGACTTCGCCGAACAAGCCGCGGAAAACGATGCGTCGATGGTTGCCGCGGCGGGCGGCGACGGTACGATAAACGAAGTCGTCCGCGGTCTCGTCTCGGCGGACGCGCTGGACTCGGTCACGTTCGGCGTCGTCCCGACCGGCACCGGTAACAACTTCGCCGGAAACATCGGCGTCACGAGCATCGGACAGGCGTTCGACGTGCTCGAACGAGGTGAGCGTCGGCGAATCGACCTCGGAACGGCGGACGGGCGGGAGTTCGTCAACTCCTGCGTGGGTGGGTTGACCGCCGACGCGAGCAGTGAAACCGACTCGGAGCAGAAAGAGCGCCTCGGCGTGCTCGCCTACGTCGTGAACACGCTTCGGTTGATGACCGATTTCGACGGCGTCCCCCTCTCTGTACAGGCTTCGACCGAGGGCGACGTGACGTGGTCGGGCGACGCCGTCTTCGTCCTCGTCGGAAACGGGCGTCGGTTCCCAGCGAAGGGACGGACGCAGGCGAACATGGAGGACGGTCTGCTCAACGTCACCATCATCGAAGACATGCCGACCACGAATCTCGTCGGCGAGGCCACAATCCACCGACTGTTCGGGGAGGAGACGGAGCACGTCACCCACCTCAAGACGCCGACGCTCGACATCCGCATCGAGCGCGACGACCCCGTGCAGTTCAGCCTCGACGGTGAGATGGGCGAGTGGAGGGAACTGACCCTCAGCGTGATTCCGCGCGCGATGGAAATTTGCGTCGGGTCGGAGTACGAACCAGTCCCCGGCGACGAACAGTAAAGCGGTAGAAGCGAAGACTTCTTCGAGACGCAGGGTACGCCCTCATGCGATGGTATTGGTTTCTGGTATTTGCTGTTTTGGCCGACACCTCGCAGTTGCTATCGACTCACCTCCTGCTATTGACCTTCCTCCACAGAAACCACATGCTGTCTATTCCGGGCGCCGCCTCCGGTGGTTCTGCTGGTAGTCGAACCGGTTTCCCGTTCAGAATCTGATATTTATCAAATAACTGAATCCGAGGGTTTTCTCTGTGTAAAGCGTTTTACAGTCGGGGCCACTACGTGCGACCATGTGGAAACGGTTGCTGGCGCTGTTGCTGTTGATTCCGTTACTCGACGGGCTGTTCCTCATCTTCGTGGCCACCAACATCGGGTGGCAACTCACAGTTGCGCTCGTCGTGCTGACCGCGCTCCTCGGTATGTTGCTCGTTCGCGCCGAAGGCAGACACACCCTGCGCAAGATTCAGTCCGACCTCCAACGCGGTGACATCCCCACGAATCGCATCATCGACGGGGGACTCCTGCTCGTCGCGGGCGCGTTCCTGCTCACGCCGGGACTAATAACCGACTCCCTCGGATTCCTGCTCGCGTTCCCAGTCACGCGCGCTGTGTTCCGAAAAGTCGCGAAGAAGTGGGTCATCACGCCCTACATCGACAAGCAGACCGGCGGTTTCGCTTCGGGGAACGTCTACACCTTCGGATTCCCGAACCCCGGAAATACGGAAGGTACCAACAACTCCGGCAGTTCGGGTAGCTCCGGCGACACGTACCGGGTGGATTCGGACGCCTACGACATCGACTTCGAGGACGAGGGCGACTCGAAAAGAAACCCTTAAACGTCACAGGGCGCAACGATGAAATGCGCTCACTGAGGGCCAATAGCTCAGTTAGGTTGAGCGCTCGGCTGATAACCGGGAGGTCCGCGGTTCAAATCCG
>CAYNQM010000234.1:0-3231 GCA_964399275.1 uncultured Haladaptatus sp. | reverse complement strand
CGGAGCGAAACCATGAAACGGCCTGCGACGCAAGCGACACGTAATGGACTGCGATAAGTGCGACCGGGAGGCGGTGATGCACGCGGCCTACTCGGGACTTCACCTTTGCGACGACCACTTCTGTCGGTCGGTCGAAAAGCGCCTTCGGCGACGAGTTCGTGACGACAATCTCCTTCCGGCGTCCGCCACGCCCGACGACCCACAAACGTGGCTCATTGGTCTCTCCGGTGGGAAAGACAGCGTCGTCCTCACGCAGATTCTCCACGACACGTTCGCCGACGACCCGCGCGTCGAGTTGGTCGCGCTGACGATTCACGAGGGTATCGAGGGCTACCGCGATGCGAGCCTGGACGCCTGCCTCGAACTCACCGACGACCTCGACATCCGGCACGAAGTCGTTACCTACGAGGAGGAGTTCGACGTGCAGATGGACGACGTGGTCGAGAAAGACCCCGAAAATATGGCCGCCTGCGCCTACTGCGGCGTATTCCGGCGGGACTTGCTCTCGAAGTACGCCGAGGAGTACGGCGCGGACAAACTGCTCACGGGACACAATCTGGACGACGAAGCCGAAACCGCGCTGATGAACTTCCTCGAAGGCGACGTGGCCCAGATTGCCAAACACTTCGACGCGAGTCTCGGCGGGTTCGAAGGCGACGGACGGGGCGACTCGGACGCCCCGACGAGAAGCGACCAAGATGCGTTCGTCCCACGCGCGAAACCGCTTCGAGACGTTCCCGAAAAGGAAGTCGCGCTGTACGCGCATCTGGAAGATTTACCCGCACACATCACTGAATGCCCGCACTCCAGCGAGGCCTACCGCGCGGAGATTCAAGAACTGATGCTCTCGCTCGAAGAGAACCACCCCGGAACGCGCCACTCCATTATGGCTGGCTACGAAGAACTCGCCGCGGTCGCGTCGAACGAGTTCGGGCCGGGCGAAGACAGGCGAGAACTCAACGAATGCGAACGCTGTGGCGCCTCGACGACGCGCGACGTATGTCGAAAATGTGCGCTCGTGGACGCGATTCACGCGGTGTAGCCGAACGCCTCCAATCTCGATTTCGATTCGTCACCGAAGTTTCGCCACTGGAGCGGAACGTCCTCCTCTCGAAGCCAATACTTGACCAGTGCAAAGTGGGTTCCAGTTCGCACTGCAATCGCCCACATTGTCTGCTCCTCGTCCCAAAACCACTTTTTGAGTATCTCTCTGCCGGGTTTGCGGTCGAGTAATACTGGTAGCTCGTCTTCGGGGACGGTGGCTACGCCGTCCAGTTCGGCCAAGTACGAGAGGAGATAGGCGGCACCTTGGTCGGGTTCGCCGTTGCGTTTGTACGCCGTCTTCCACCTGTCGTACACGCGCTTCAGTCCGGGCCACCAGCCGTGGTCGAACTCCCCGCGGTGCGTTTCGAACGCCTGCGGGCAGTCGTAAAAGGTTCGGTCGAACGCGCGGTCGATGTCGTTCCACTGCACTGGGTCGAAGTCGTCCATGCGTGTCGTACTCGTGGCAGAAGTATGTCCTTTTCCGTGCCGACCATACCACGTCGTCTCTCCGAAAGTATCACGATAGCCGAGAAAGCTTATTATACAGAGCTACAACGCCGTAGATATGACTTCTCGACGACGATTTCTCGCGCTCGGTGTGGCCACGGCACTGGGTGGGTGTACGACGATGGCCGACGATCCGCCGAAATCGGGAACGAACCAATCGACAGATCCCGACAGGCACATCTACGGGGCAGACGGCGAGTGGTCGAGTTTCGGCTGTAACGCAAGTAACACCCGTACGGTCGGCGACGGGAAAGCCCCAGTCGATGGCGTTTCCGAAAAGTGGCGCGTCGAGGCTTTCCAAATAATGCATCGAGAACCACTCGTTGCTGATGGCCGAGTTTTCGTTCCTGCCTTGTCCGCATTAGTTGTCTACGACGCAAGCGACGGTTCCGAACTGTGGCAAAAAAGCCGCGAGAGCGGCATCGATACGCGTGCGACACCGCTCGTTCGCGATGAGACTGTCTTCGTGGGGGGTCACGACGAATTGTTCGCGCTCGATGTGGAAACTGGTGAGACACGGTGGAAGCAGACGTTCGACGGGAAGGGAAGCGTTCGAACCCCGGGGATGTACGACTCGGACTGGCTCTACGTTCCCACCGGGGAGACCGTCCACCGAGTCAGTTCGGCAACGGGGAAAATAGAGTGGTCGCGCCAACTATTCGGCGAAATTCTCGGGTCGCCAGCCATTCTCATGGGGCACTACGTCGCGCTCACCACGGAAGCCGGAAAGCTGTATCTGCTCGAACCGGACGGAACCGGCGCGGGCGAGTGGAACTTTCCGGCGAAGCCGAAAGCGCCGCCGACGGCAGATGCCGACGGCGTATACGTCAACTGCATGGATGGGAAGATCTACGGAATCGCACTTGAAAACTCACCTCAACTGAACGTCGATTGGACGGCAAAGGTCGGGTGGGCAAACGGCGGTCTGGCGGTCAAAAAGCATGTTTACGCGGCAGGTAACGGACTGCACGCCGTCAACCCCGACGACGGCGAACTGGTGTGGAAGCACGATACTGGCGACTGGCGGTGGACTGCTCCAGCGTTGGGCCGCGACACCCTCTTTGTCGGCGGCGACAAACTGTACGCCTTCGATCCGACGCCGTCGTTACGAGTACCGGGAACCGGCCCGGCGAAACGATTCGAGAAGTCGTTCCACGGTCGCGTCGGTCCCGGCCCGGTGTTGAACGACGGCACGCTCTACGTGGTCGCACAAACTGCCAAACAGAAATTCCATCTGCTCGCGCTGGAGTAAGTCGCCGGAAAAGGAACCATTCGGCGTATTACCGAATTACGTCGAGACCGTTGTTCTTCTCCACTTCGTCGCGGCCACCGTCGCTCTGCGTGCCGAAGGTGCCCTTGCGAACGTTATCGACGTTGTTGCTGGCGTCGTAGGACTGTGCGTCTACGTCGCGCATCTTCTGTCGGGAGCGGTCGGCCTGTTTCTGCGTGGACGGGCCGAGCACCTGTGCGCTCTGGACGCCAGTCATGATTGCCATGACTCGGACTTTGTTCTTGTAGTTCTCCTGAATCCGGGCACCCCAGATGACGTTGGCGCTGGCTTCGAGGCGTTCGGTGATGTTCGCCGCGATGCCTTCTGCCTCTTTGAGCGTGAGGTCGGGGCCGCCCGTGATGTGGACGAGTCCGCCGGATGCACCGCGGTAGTCCACGTCGAGGAGTGGG
>CAYNQM010000233.1:0-3359 GCA_964399275.1 uncultured Haladaptatus sp. | reverse complement strand
GTCTCGATGGTGTCGGCCTTGGCGATTTCGGACTTCAACGGCGGGTAGAGCACCGTTCCGGCGACGACGAACGAGACGAAGAAGACGAAGGCTATCGCACCGGTGACGACGAGGCGTCTCGCGCCGAGGAGGAGCCAGAGCTTGACGCGACTCTCTCCGGCGCGTTCGCGCATCGTGTTCGCGGTGCTGATGCTCCCGTCGCTCTCGTCGCTCCCGCCTTTCTCATCACTCATCTTCGTCCTCGTCCTCCCACCATCTCGGTCGCTTGAAGACGAGATACTTCGTCCCGCCGCCGACGTACTCGATGGTCGAGACGAGTTCCCACCCCTCTTCGCCGAGGTCGTTTAGGTCGTTAACGGGGTCAATCGATTCCTTTTTCGTACTGCCGCGAGGCGGTCTGATAGTTTTGTACTCCCACCTCTCTCCTGTTTGTGACGACATGCGTTCGATAGTTCGTATAGCCCGTTCGTCCGACCAAGAAAGACTGTTGTGGCCCTCGTCTGCCGGTTATGAAATCGTTCCCCTCAGTCGTCGCGCTTTCGGACGACCTCGACGCAGTTTTCGCCCTCGCCGTCCTCCGCGACAAACTCGAACACCGATGATTCCGGGTCTTTGACGATGTAGCCGAGCAGGCTTCCGAAGCCGTTGTCTTCGGGGTGGAGGCCGAGACCGCTTCCGGCACCGACCAGTCCCGGCGGTTCGCGGTCGAGCGTTGCTCGCCACCAGTCAGCGTCGAAAAAGAGCGTGGAAATCTCCATGTGTTTCACGTCGTGCGTGAAACAGTAGCCGCCAGATTGGAGCAGTGGCCAGAGATGTTCGAGACAGGTCTCGGCGGACTCTCGAAGCCCGACGTCCAGAAAGAGGAGCACGCAGGGTCGCTCGAAGTCGGGCATCGTCTCGTCGAAATATCCCTCGTGGAACGTGCAGACCGAGATGTCGCCGTAGCGGGCGATGTTCTCCTGTACTTCCTCGATTGGCGCGCCCCACGCGTCTTCGTCGTAGGTGTGAACCTGCTCGGACTTGACCAGCACGTGCTCCCGGTCGTCTTCGTTCGGTTCCGGCATTCCTTCGAACGAGTCGAACACTTCTAGCGGTCGGTCACAGAGTCCGGCAACGAGCGAGAGGTTTGCCGTGCTTCCGCCTTTGTAACAGCCGCACTCGATTAGACTGCCATCCTCTTCGCGGGGAATCGTCAGCACTTTCGTGGCGATGACGAGGTGTTCCAGAAACGTCGAACCGGTCTGTATCTTCACGTTATTCCGCGCCATCTTCCCGGCGAGCACGAGTTTGTCCCCCAGCCCGACGCCGTACTGTTTCCCCGTTTCCGATCGAAAGTATTCGGCGAGAACGATTGGCATGCTTGCCGCCAGCAGAGCGAACCGATACAACCGACTGACCGATGCCATCACGCTTCGTGTGTTGTCTCCCATCTGTTGCCTCGATTTCTCCACCTCGGGGTTTTGTTATGGCCTCCCGGCGGACGGAGTAAGCGGCTCTTACGCCGTGTCTCGCTCGGCGAACGAGACGTACCAGTTCGACCGCTGACTGAGTCGCTTGTCGCCGACGCTCCACCGATTTTCGAGCGGGAGCGCGACGAGCCGACAGTCGAAATCGGACATCCACGATAGCGGCGGCGTTGCGTCGCTGACGAACCCGTACTTGGACACCAACTCGTGCGGAAGTTCCCCCTTGGCGAGCGCGAGAAGGTCGGAATCGGCGTGGTCGTCGATGACGCGCTCGAAGAGCGGGACGAGCGCCTGATTTCTGCGTTCGCTTCCGACCAACGGAACGATGTCCGCGAACTGCGTCACCGTCACGTCGTTGGACGTGGTTCGCGTTCTGACGATGGCTCCGGCGACCGGCTCGCCAGCCCGCGAGACCACGTAGGTCGTTCGCTCCCACGCGGGGCTGGTGAATCGCCACCGATAGAACGTCTCGTCTCGGAGCGCGTGAACCGCGTCTGGTGGGTTTGACTCGTACAGGTCGGTCAGAATCGATTCCTGAACGCCGGGGAATTGCTCCACGGAATAGGTTCCCAAACCGGCGTTTCGGGGCCGACGAGCCTCGTAGAGTTTGCTCGTCACGGGAACCAGCCTGTCGAGCAGGTGCGACCGCAGTCCGCCGTTGCCGAAGAGTGCCGACGGATCCTGGACGCGGTAGTAGGTCTCGCGCTCGCCGACGATTTGCCAGCCGAGTTTGAGGTAGCCCGGTCTCGATCGTTGGTTCGGGAAGTTAAAGAAGAAGGCCGGGTCGCCGTCTTCGTAGTGGTCGATTGCGTGCTGGGTCATCCGAGTGAACAGCCCTCGGCGACGATGCTCCGGATGTACCATCGTATCGGCCGGTTGGAGCGCGAGCACCGTCTCGGAACCAGCACGCATTCGAAATGCGAGGAAGGGACGAGCACCGACGATGTCGTCGTTTCGCTCGACGACGAAGACGGGAACGTGGTCTACGTAGGGGTTGTCCACGTACTTCCATTTGAACCAGCGGTCGTCCCGGCGACGCCGAAAGACGGCGCGGTCGAGCGCGAGGAAATCCGACAAGTCGCTTCCCTCGTACCATCGCACGACGTACTCGTCCGTGGCGCTTTTGTTTGGTGTGGACATCGCGTCACGAACACCGGATTACGCCGTTTGGCACATAGTTATGTGGTGAGAATCGAACCGTTGGCTGACGCTACTGCACGTGCCGGAACCGACCGTCCACGGTCTCGATTCCGAACTCGCTCCGAGGACGACAGCGGTAGATGCTCTGGTCGTTTCGAACGACGTCGCGTTCCCGCAGGACGCGAAGCGCACTGTACAGTTCCAGATATTGAATGCCTAACGCTTCGTGTAACTCCTCGACCGTCGCTTCTCCGGCGACGGAGAGATAGAGGAATACCAGTTTCGTTCGCGGTGAGGGTAGTTCCACGATGGGTGTAAGTCCTCCCCCGAACCGAACGTCGTCTGCGTCCATCGATGAACGTGCATCGTCCGAACGACTCCTTGTTATACGCCGCCTGCGAAACACGGTCATCGAACCTTATCCTCGGTTCGCCCCGCGATTTTCGGTCGGCCCGGTTAGAGGTCGAGGAACTCTTCGGCGTTCTCCCACAGAATCTTGCGCTGGACTTCCTCGGGGAAGTCGAGGTCTTCGAACTGGTTCAGCCACTTTTTCGGTCGAATCATCGGGTAATCCGTCCCGAACATCACTTTGTCCTGTAGCAGCGTCTTCGCGTAGTGGAGCACTTGGTCGTCGATGTACTTCGGCAACCACCCCGAGAGATCCATGTAGACGTTTCCTTTCTGCTGGCAGATGGCGAGTTGCTCCTGCTCCCACGGGAAGGCGGGGTGGGCGATGAGAATCTGGAGGTCGGG
>CAYNQM010000232.1:2679-3465 GCA_964399275.1 uncultured Haladaptatus sp. | reverse complement strand
GGCCCGCGAGGCCGCCGAGCGAATCGGGATGCTCCTACGCTCGACCGGCCACGTCAAGCGCGGTCTCGGCACCATTCGACAGGACGTGAACGTCTCCATCGCGGAGGGTGCCCGCGTCGAGATGAAAGGTGTCCAGAGCTTGGACGACATCGACGACCTCGTTCGCCACGAAGTCGGGCGACAGGTCGAACTGCTCGAAATCCGCGACGAACTCCACGACCGAGACGCCGAAGTCGGCGAGACGCAGGACGTGACGAGCATCTTCGAGGACACCGATTCGGGCGTCATCCGCGGTGCGCTCGATTCGGGCGGCAAAGTCACCGCCGTCCCGCTCTTCGGCTTCGACGGCCTCGTCGGGCGGGAAATCCAACCCGACCGCCGACTCGGCACCGAACTCTCCGACCACGCCAAACGTCACGGCGCGGGCGGCATCTTCCACACCGACGAACTTCCGGCCTACGGCGTCACCGAGGACGAAGTCGAAGCACTCCGTGAAGCGGTCGGTGCGGGCGACGACGACGCGGTCGCCATCGTCGCCGCGAGTTCCGAAGTCGCCGAAGGCGCAATCGAGGCCGCCGCAGAGCGCGCCGAAGTCGCGCTGGAAGGCGTCCCCGAAGAAACGCGTGGTGCGAACGAAGACGGCACGTCGCGCTACCTCCGCCCACTTCCGGGTGCGGCGCGGATGTACCCCGAAACCGACGTGCCGCCCGTTGACCTCGACCCAACGGAGGTCGAAACGCCGGAACTGCTCACCGAGAAAGTCGAGCGCTATCAGTCCGAGTTCTC
>CAYNQM010000232.1:0-2669 GCA_964399275.1 uncultured Haladaptatus sp. | reverse complement strand
ACCGGGACTGGCCGAACAGGTCGCCTACGGCCGTCGGATGCCCCTGTTCGAGCACGCAGTCGAAACCGGCGCAGACCCCACCTTCGTCGCGGGTCTGCTCGAAAGCACCGTGACGGAACTCCGGCGCGACGACGTGTCGGTCGAGAATCTGGACGACGAGGACTTCCTCGGCGTCATCGACCTCGTGACCGACGACGAACTGGCGAAAGAGGGCGTCAACGACGTGCTGACACTCCTTGCCGAGAACTCCGAGATGACCGCGGAGGAAGCGGTCGAAGAGGCTGGTCTCGCTGGCGTCGGCGAGGACGAAGTCCGCGAAGCCGTGGTCAGCGTCGTCCAGCGCAACGAGGAACAGGTCGAAGAAGAGGGCATGGCCGCGTTCTCGGGCCTGATGGGTGAATGCATGGGCCAACTGCGCGGAAAGGCGGACGGCGACCTCGTCAGTCAAGTTCTGCGCGAAGAGATTCAACAGCGAGACTGAATTCCGAAGCCGCCAGTAGGATTTTACCCAGTGATGCCGAAAAATCGGTCGAGAATGGTCGAACCGAGTCGGCGCCATCAACGGAGAGAGGGCGCGTGAGTTCGGAAACGGACGTTGACCCCTCGGGAGCCACGCTTTCCTACGGGAACATCCTCGAACGCGAGATTACCAATGCACTGAAGGAAATCGACCGCCCCTCGAAGGGTCTCTTTCTCTCCGGGTTGGCCGCCGGGCTCAACGTAAGTTTCGGCGCGCTGTTCATGGGAATGGTGTTGACGTTCTCGCCGTCGTTTCCCTCGCCGCTGGTCAAACAGTTCCTCATCGCGGTCGCATCCTCGATCGGATTCCTCTTCGTCGTCCTCGGCCAAACGGAACTGTTCACGGCGCACACCACGATGGGCGTGTTGCCGGTGCTGGACGGGCGGGCGTCCAAATCCGACCTCGGCGAACTCTGGGGCGTCGTCTACGCCTCGAATCTCGTCGGCTGTGTGCTGTTCGCGGGACTCATCGCGCTCCTCGGCCCTGCCCTCAATATCGCGGAACCCGCCGCGTTCGGAACCCTCGCTGACGCATTGCTTCCGCTTCCAGCGTGGATCATCTTCCTCTCCGGCGTCATCGCGGGATGGCTCATGGGACTCGTGACGTGGCTCGTGGCCGCCAGTCGGGATACCGTGAGTCGAATCCTGTTCGTCATCATCGTCACGACGGGGATCGGTTTCGGCCCGTTCCATCACTGCTTGCTCGGGACGACCGAAGTGCTGTCGGCGATGTTCATGGGACAGGATGTCACGCTGGGCGAGTTCGGCCACTTCCTCGTCTGGACGACCCTCGGAAACGTGGTCGGTGGTACCGTGTTCGTCGCTCTCGTCAACTACGGACACGTCGCGCTCTCCAAGGAGTATCAGGCGGAAAACGAAACGACGGAGGACATGGACGACACCCTCGAAGAAGCCTGATTCGTCACTCAGAAATTCCCGTTGCGGTGTCGGTCGTTCTCGTCAGTCGGTCGAGCGACAGCACGAGCGATTGCAGTGCGACGAGGACGACGACCGCCGCGAGAATCGTGGCACTTTCGACCGGACTTGACAACAGGCCCAGCGCGACGATGAGCGTCGTCGCACACGCGGGCGGGTGGCGGACGCGAAAGAACAGCATTCCGCCGACGGTGAGGACGGTGGCGACGCAACTGCTGACGGCGAGTCGAAGCCCCGGCAGAGAGAGTGGCGGAATCTGTGCCGTCATCGTCACTCCGCCTGCGAAGAGATGATACGCGAACAATCCGGCGAGGATCCCGATTACGTGGCCCCCGACGACGCGGCGAGTGTCGCTCGCTTCTCCCTCGGGAAACATCGCCAGCACGAACGCGGACGGTCCGAGGCTCGGAAACAACATCGGAAAGCCGGTTCCCCACGCGAACACACCGAGTACCGCGATGAAAAATCCCGTGTGAACGCTCGTCGCCACCCGTCCGTCCATATCTTCGTCCACACCGTCAGGGAGTAAAACGCCCCCGATGTCGAATCGCTATCGGGCGACAGTTACCGGAATCGGCGACTCTCGGACGACCGTTTCGGCAACACTTCCCAACAGCCACCGGGAGACGCCCGACAGACCGTGGCTTCCGACGCTCGCTATCGGCCAGCAGTACGGCGAACCACCGCGAGTGCTTCGCGCGACACGACCGACCATCGCGGTTCGCTAACTCGTTGCGAGAGGTAGTAGGCACAGCCGACGAGGACGATTGCGAAGACGGCGTCGGTCACCCAGTGGACGCCGAGGTAGAGCGTCGAGAAGACGATGGCGACGGAAAGCACGGCGGTCGTGTAGGCGTAGGCCGCATCCGCCTTGCGAGCGTAGAGCGCCGCCAGAACCGACAGGCCCGTGTGGAGACTCGGAAACGCCTTGACGAGGGTGTCGGTCGAGAAGATTCCGTACTGAATGGCGGGACTGAGTTCGTACATCAGGGGTTCGACCGTCGTCAGGTAGAGCGACGACACTTTCACCGGGAAGAGGAGGAAGAAGGGCACTGCTAACAGGACGAGGAAGACGTAGGCCAGCGCGTAGCGTTTGGCTTCCTCCTCGTCGTGGGCCTTCAGCTTGAAGTACGTGAAAAGCACGATGAACGGGAAGCCGACGAGGTACACCGCCGTGAACGAGAGCGTTAGTGGCGTTGAGGCGATTCCCTGAA
>CAYNQM010000231.1:0-3469 GCA_964399275.1 uncultured Haladaptatus sp. | reverse complement strand
GAAGCTCACCACGATATACTTTTGAGTCTTTGGAGCATACAACCTTAGGTGGGTCCGATGACCAACCCTGATATGATTGCAGCCGCGTTGAGCCGCGCGCCCATGGCGATGGCGGCGGGTTTTCTGATGCTCAGCCTGCTGGTAAGCGCCCAGGCCGCGGCCAGCGAGCGCCCCGATGCGGCGGTGCGCGGAATGATCACGGAGGCCATACAGGCGCTGAGACGCTGGCTTGGCACGCTGCGCCGCGATGCCATGCTTACCCGCCTGCTGATTGAACGCATTACCCTGCCCCATTTTGACCTGACCGGAATGGCCCGCTACGTGGCGAGCAAACTCTACCCCGACGTGCCGGACTCGGAGTTCATCTGCTTCTATCCGATGAACAAGCGCCGAACTGCCGAGGACAACTGGTACGACACGCCGTTCGACGAGCGCGCCGAGATGATGGCCAGCCACGGCGAAATCGGGAAAGGCTACGCCGGAAAGGTCACGCAAATCATCACCGGAAGCATCGGTATGGACGACTTCGAGTGGGGCGTTGACCTGTTCAGCAACGACCCGACGCACATCAAAGACCTGCTGTACGAGATGCGGTTCGACGAAGGCAGTTCGCGCTTTGCGGAGTTCGGGTCGTTCTACTTCGGGCGGCGCTTCCCGCCGGAAGACCTCCCGGCGTTCATGTCCGGCGACGACGTCCCGACGCCGGAGGACGCCCACCACGGTGACGCGCACGACCACGCACACGGCGAGGGCGACAGCGAGCATTCACACGGAGAGAGTTCGCACGCACACGGCGAGGGTGGCCACCACCACGGAACCGACGACAGCGACGAGGACGCGGGCGACATCCGCGGCGAACTCGAAGACCTCGACATCTACGCCGGGCAACCCCATGGCGAGGACGTGTACGCCATGGTGCTCTACTCCGAAGCCAACTCGGAGGAACTGTTCGGCGAGGTTGATGGCCTGCGAAAGAACTTCGACCACTACGACACCCACGTCAAGACCGCGGTGTACGAAGGAGACGGGCGGTCAGCGGTCGTGAGCATCTGGAAGACCCAGAGCGCAGCGGAGACGGCGGGCGGGTTCCTCGCCGACCTCCCTGGAATCGTCGCCCGTGCGGGCGAAGAAAGCGGCTTCGGCACGATGGGAATGTTCTACACCGTCAAACCCGAGCACCGCGAGGATTTCGTCGAAAAATTCGAGACGGTCGGCGGCGTCCTCGCCGACATGGAAGGCCACTTCGACAGCGAACTGCTGGCCAACCACGAGAACGAGAACGACATGTTCATCGCCAGTCAGTGGCGTTCGAAGGAGGACGCCATGGAGTTCTTCCGCAGTGACGCCTTCAGCGACACCGTGGATTGGGGCCGCGACGTTTTGGCGGACAGACCCCGACACGTCTTCTTGGCCTAGGCATTTTTGGTCAATTTCGACTCGGAGTTGGTTTTTCGTGCGGTGCTTTTCAGTGCTGGTTCTCCCGGTCGTCACCGGATTGTGATGCGTCGGAAGCGACTGCTGTCGTACTTTCAAGAGTGTCGCCAGGTATTCCCGATACCAGACGACCACAACCGCCCACAGACCCCCCAGCCGACTCCCGCACTCGCTCCGCTCGTTTCGGTCGTCCACCGTCAGAGACCGCTCAAACGTACTATTCGCTCGCTCGGCCGGAGCGAACGAGGAGGCTGGGAAGACGAGGTGCGCTGTGGGATTTGGAGTCGGCAATAGCTAGCGACCTCTCACTCACATCCTCTACTGCTACTGTTAGCTACTGCCGACACCTCTCAGACCTTCGTCCTTCGGTACTCATCCATCCCATCACGCGTCGAAATAGCGTGATTCGCTATCGAAAGATCCGGCTGCTAAAACGTATCGAAGCCTCTTTGCCCTGACCATTCGTGGCGGCGAGTATGACCGACCTCCCGCCTCGTGAAGACCTTCCGTGGTACGTTGCGCCGCTTCCGCAATGGTTGGAGGATTTCGGCTTGCGAATGGCGTGGGTCATCGTCGCCATCAACCTCGTCGGCACTGCCTTCGGCTTCTGGTACTACGGATTTCACCCAATTCCACTCTCGACCCCGCTAATCGAGTGGCAGTTCGCGGTCGAACCAGTCTCGATGTGGCTGTTCGTCCCCGACAGTCCGGTCGCCACGCTGTTCATCGCGCTCTCCCTTGGCCTGTGGAAACTCGGGCGAAACAGGGAGTGGGTGAACGCCCTCGCCTTCTTCGGCTGTATCAAACTCGGCGCGTGGACGCCCTACGTACTGGCCGCGTTCTTCTCGGGCTTCATCGGCGTCGGCTGGCCGATGTACGCCTTCCTGTTCGTCAGCCACCTCGGAATGGTCGTGGAGGCGTTTCTCATCTATCGCTACAGCGACTTCCCGGTCGGTGCGGTCTTCGTCGCCGTCTTCTGGTACGGACTCAACGACATCGTAGACTACTTCGTTCCCATCGTCGGCACGCCGCACCACACTGCACTCCCGGCACAGGAAGCGCTTGCCGCGGGATACAGCCACCCGACGCCAGCCCACGAAATCGCGGCGGCGGGCGCGGTTACGCTGACCCTTCTGGCGACGTTTCTGGCGCTTGCAACCCGCGTGAAGAAGTTGGAGGCGGCGGTCAGTGACGAATAGCATCTACTGCAACTGATTTCCGATATAAATGCCGATTTCAGTGCATTACACTACTTAAGAATACATTTTAGTCCTCGCAATGCGAATAGGTACCATGCCTGTCGAGCGAGACGAATTCGAGAGCCTTCTGGAAACAGCCTCACACATCAAAAAAGGGACGAACGGTCACAGAGCGATGGCGTTCCTCGCCGCGAACGATGGCCACGCATTCACCCGGAGTGAGATACGGGACGGCACGGGAATCTCGGACGGGAGCATCGGGTCAGTACTGCAACGGCTAGCCGACGACGGCCTTCTCGAACGTCGAGGCCGGTATTGGCGGCTCGCCATCGTTAATCGAGATGAAATAGATACCGAGACCCTACTGGCGGAACTCCGCGAGGAGTGGAACGAAGGCTGGTAAGGGGAAGTCAGTCCATACCTCGCCGTTCGCGGGTCGTTACCCCGCTCACCAGTTCGAGGTGTTTCACACCTCGCCGTTCGTGTGCGACCGCACCCACAACTCGCCGATTCGGGACAGGCGCGTCCGGTAGGATTTCCCGTGCTCTTCTTGCTCGATGTAGCCTTTGCCGCCCGGCCCGAGCCTATCGACGTTGTAGATGACTTTCGACCGAAAGCTGTCGGTGTACTCCTCGTTCAAATCGTGGGAGAGCGCCTGCGCAAGTTCGCTCACGCTCTCGAACTCGCCGTGCTCCCCGAGGGTGAACAGGATGAGTTCCTCGAAGGGCTTGACATTGGAAAACGAGGCGACTGGAAGTTCCACGATGTGCCGCCCGTCGATTTCTTTCGCACCGATTGTCGTCCCGCGCTCGTCGAACTCCGAGAGCAAGTCGCGG
>CAYNQM010000230.1:2498-3489 GCA_964399275.1 uncultured Haladaptatus sp. | reverse complement strand
GGGAGAACCGCCGTGCGGCGTTCGCATTTGTACGAATGGCGGAGATACATTTAAGGCCGTCGAATGAGAAGCTCTTTGAGATGTATTGACTAGCATTACGAAAAGCGAGCAAAAGAGCAAGCAGGTAGCTCGTCGAAGTCAAAGTATTGCGCGAGTGGAGGCCGAACCGTCATCCTACGCGTCGTGCGTTCAGTCCGGTCGGATGTGCCCCGCGCATCCGTACTGTCGAGAGGGGCGAGCAAAAATCTTTGTTCGTAGTCGCGTGCGTGCGAAGAACTATTAGTATCACTGCCGCTCACCCGTGAGCGATTCGATAAAACGCTTGGTTGGGTGACGGTGGACGATTCACTCGTCCAAGTGCTCGATGCCTTGCTTGGAGACGTTTGCCTCCGTGATTTCGTCCGGCATCCAGTCTGGCTTGTCGTCGGGAGCCTCCTCGTGCCATGCCCATCCCTCGTAGATGTGTACCTTATCGGTACCCTTCTCCCGAAGACGTAGCTCTACCCTATCCGCCGCATCCTCGGAGCTTCCCGGGTCAAGCCGCCGTGCCGCTTTGAGTGCGGCTTGTCGCGGAGTGTTGCCCGAAAAAACGCTCGATTCATCTCCATCCGATTGGCGCAGTGCAAAGTTTCGCTTACCATCGTCACGTACCATGGTTTTCTCCTCCATGCCAACCCAGCACAGGGGCCATTATAAATATATCGCCGATATGAGCGGTTTTGGGCGGTAGATATTTATAGTGTCATTGAGCCCTCCCGTGCTTTCGGCGGAATACGGGAAGGCCGAGCAAGGTAAGTGGCTCCGGTACATAGGCAATCGCTAAGAACGACGGAGCGGAACAGTACGGTAGAAAACACTTAAGTAGATGCTACGGCGAAGGACTCCATAAGATACCGCGATGGTACGGAAAAAGAAGCTCAGCCCGAGTGGCGCGAAAGACGAAGACGGCGAATATCATAACGTCCACGTCAACCTGCACGAAGACGAACTG
>CAYNQM010000230.1:0-2488 GCA_964399275.1 uncultured Haladaptatus sp. | reverse complement strand
CGTTGCAGGTATGGAAATCGGCGACGAAGTCTTCGTCCGAGTCCGAGAGGACAAAATCATCATCCAAAAGGCTGACAAAGACGAGGTTGAGCACGAGTTCTAATTCGCCGTGGGAAACCGCAGGCGATGTCTTTCTCTCCACTGGTAGAACGATGCACGGATACGACGCCGTCAGACCACTGTTGTTTCAGTTGCCCGCAGAAACCGCTCACGGAACCGTCCACACGTTGCTCAAGAAAGTGCAGGGAACGCCAGTCGAGCAACTGCTGGAGGCGTACTACTGCGTCGATGACCCCCGACTCTCGGTCTCCGCGTTCGGAGAGTCGTTCCCGAACCCGGTCGGCGTCGCCGCCGGGTTCGACAAGAACGCGGAGATACCCTCTGCACTCGCCAGCCTCGGCTTCGGCCACGTCGAAATCGGCGGTGTGACCGCGGAAGCCCAAGGAGGGAATCCGAAACCACGGATGTTCCGCCTCCGCGAGGACGAGGGCATCATCAACCGCATGGGGTTCAACAACCACGGTGCGGACAGAATCGGTGCACGCATGGCCATGCAGTTGCTCCCCGACGTGCCGGTCGGCGCGAACATCGGAAAATCGAAGAGCACGCCACTCGAAAGCGCCGAAGAGGATTACCTGTACTCCTACGAACGCGTCTCCACGCACGCGGACTACTTCGTCGTGAACGTCTCCAGTCCGAACACCCCCGGCCTGCGCGAACTCCAGAACCGGGAAAATCTGGAACGTATCCTGACGACACTTCAGGACGCGGGCGCGAGTCCACTCCTCGTAAAGCTCTCGCCCGACCTTCCCGAACCGGCGGTCGCG
The DNA here is from genome assembly GCA_964399275.1 of uncultured Haladaptatus sp. Lineage (GTDB taxonomy): Archaea > Halobacteriota > Halobacteria > Halobacteriales > Haladaptataceae > Haladaptatus. Next base: position 1,661 of record CAYNQM010000230.1, on the reverse strand, counting down.
GACGCACTTGACCTTGTAAACGAACTCGATTTGGACGGCGTCATCGCCACGAACACGACGACGGAGCGCCCGGACAGTCTCCGTAGCCACTACCGCGACGAGGACGGCGGCCTCTCCGGGCGACCAATCCAGTCGCGCGCCACGGAGATGATTCGCTTCGCCGCCGAGCGCGTGGACGTGCCCATCGTCGGCGTCGGCGGCGTCTTCACCGCCGAGGACGCCTACCGGAAGATTCGCGCCGGGGCGCACGTCGTCCAGTTGTACACCGGCCTCGTCTACCGCGGACCTTCCATCGCCCGCGACATCAACGACGGCCTGCTGGAACTGCTCGACAATGACGGGTTCGACACAATTGAGGACGCCATCGGCGCGGATCTCGACTGAGCAGAGAGCTTTTTTACGAACAGTTAAGTCCCGTTTTCATCGACTCACTAAAGATATTTCCCACGTGGCGCGCGCTAACGAGACTTCGAGGACGGCGGTCGTCCGAGAAGTTGAGTGAAAGCGTGCGCGGGATGAGTGAGTGAGCGAAGTGAACGAGGGAATCGGTTGGGGAGAAGGTGGCTGATGCGGTGCGGTGGCGGTTATTTGTTGTCGGCAACTGCTAGCTGCTTCTTGATTACTACGTTGTCGTAGCGGTTGCCGACTCCAAACGAAGCCTGCGGAAGACGGAACGTCTTCCGCGGCCGTGAAAATCTCCGATTTTCTCCGGCCCTCAGTCGCTTCGCTCACCCCTCGCGCGAAGCACGCTGGCGCAACCGTATGGCTGGTCAATCGAGCGAAGAGTGTGTACAGATGCGATTCGGTGGGGAAGTAACCAGCGAGCCAGCAAGAACGGACAAAAGCAACAAGACGAAGAGCCTATTCTAAAGCCGCAAGTCGGAACTCGAACCCTGCAACAGGCAGTTCCAAGTCGTGACCGACCAGCACTTCGGGGTGAATCTCGCCGATGACGCCCACGGTCTCGCCATCCATCACCACGTCCGCCGCGCGACCCGAGATGAACGTCGGGTGCTCGGTCGGTGGCGTCTCCAGTTCGGCGTCGAAGTTCCGCGCGATGGCTTGCAGGCGCGCCTTCGCGTCCTCGTAGGAAGCGTCGTGGCGCGCGAGAACGCCAGCCACGGTTCGGTGCTCCGCGACGCCCGTGTTCTCGGATTCGTCCACTTCGGCCGCCAGCCCGATTTCCGCGATGTCCTGCGGGTAGGAGCGATGGGTGTTGTTCTCCAGCACCATCATCAACGAGGGGAGCGCCCACGTCCGAAGCATGGTGTAGTCCTCGCTGTAGGGGTTTTTGATGCTCGCGGGGGTGCCGCCACCAACAACGTCGGTGTCGGCCTCCACGCCCATGCGCTCGAAGTTCTCCGCTTCGCTAATCATGTGGAAGTTGAGCAGGTCTTCGAAGCCCAACCCGACGAGCACCTCGCGCGCAGAGTCTTCGAGTTGCGACCGTTCGTGCCGCCCGCCGACCGTGCCCACGTCGGGGTAGCGCGGAGAGAGGTCGTTGAATCCGTAGGCGCGTCCGATGTCGTCCACGATGTCCACGGGGTGGAGCACGTCCACGCGGTACGGCGGAATCTCGACCTCGTAGACGACCGAATCGTCTTCCTCGCTCGCCTCGCCCGAGAGTCCGGAGCGCGCCAGCAGGTCGAGCACCTCGTCCG
>CAYNQM010000229.1:0-3512 GCA_964399275.1 uncultured Haladaptatus sp. | reverse complement strand
AGGACGAGTTCGACGTTCGCGCGGGAACTATCGTCGAGGCCGCCTCCTGTGACGTGCTCTCGACCGTGACACCCGTCGAAGACCCCATCGTCTCCGCCGAGGACGTTGGTGAACACACCCACATCAACGCCATGGGTGCGGACGCGGAGGGCAAGCACGAACTCGCCGACGAGGTGCTGTTGGACGCGAAGCTCGTCATCGACGACCATGCCCAGACCACTCACTCCGGCGAAATCAACGTCCCGTACAACGAGGGCGTCCTCTCGGACGACGACATCCACGGCGACATCGGCGACATCGTCGTCGGCGACCTCTCCGGGCGCGCGGCAGAGGACGGCGTTACGGTCTTCGACAGCACCGGACTGGCGATTCAGGACGTGGCGGCGGCCCACGTCGTCTACGAGCACGCGAACGAGAACGACAACGGCTATCCCTTCGACCTCCTCGGCGTGCAGTAACGGCGTTTTCGACGCTACTCTTCCCCGATCGGCGCTTTCTGCGCGAGCGCGTCGGTCAGTTTCGAGACGAGCCACACGATGAACAAGAACGGAAGCAGTGGCACCAGCAGGACGAGCATGCCGAGAAACACCCCGAGTCCGATGACGTTCATTTCGCTGTCGGAGCGGCCACGGACGGGTGGCGTTACCGTTCGCAATACTTTCTTGACAGGTTCCTGTCCCGAATCCCCCTGACTCATAGACACAGAGAAGACCGCCGGAAGGTTAAGGATTCCCACGGGACGACGCTTTGCGAGTTCGGTTCCAGATTCGATACGGTGAAAAGCCGAAACGGCGGGCGAGTAATGGTGCAAACTTCGTCATCAAAAAATCGGCACCAGTTCGTAAGCGGGAGTTGAACCTCGCAGGCACGGTTCCCTCAAAAACACTGTCGCAGTCAATCACGTCATCGCGGTCGTTCGCCGGTGATTTCGGTTATCGAGTTGGAATCGTGCTTCGTCATCGCTCGTTGGCCCGCGAGCAGGATGTCACAGCAGAGGACGACGACGAAACATGCACCTGCCGAGAGTGCGATGTACACCGGAATTTTGAGTGCGAGCAAATTGTTCGTCGGTAAGTGATACATCCCGCCAAACGCGAGACCGACCATCGCGAGGATGGCCAGCCGAAAGGCGAGATAGGCCGTAAGCGTCCGGATTCGGTCGAGCATGGGGAGGGCACTTCGTTTGCCCTCAGTGTTCCGACGGCATAGGCTTTGGGAGAAAGAAAGTCAATTCGGCGAAAATCCGCGGCGAGACGGTTTTAACAGTCCGACCTTACTCCAGATGGATTGCGGGACGGAGCGGGGTCGCGTGTCGGGCTTTGTCGGCGGGGTCGTGGACGTCCTCGCCTTCGCGGTAGATTTCGACCTCGGCGTCGAACTCGCGTTCGAAGAAGTCACGAGCGTCCTCGTAGACTGCCAGTTCGTCCACCTCAGGCAGTACGGCGACTTCGTCTTCCGGACGCTCGCGCACGTCTTCGACCAGTTTCTGGACGAGGTCGTTTACCTCGTCGCCCTTTTCGCGCAGTTCCTCGTTCTGCATCACACTGCCCATCACGGCACCGACGTTGGTTCCGGTTTCGGCGACTTCGGCGAGCACTTTGCCTTTCCAGTCCGCGGCGGCGTACACTCGAATCGTCTCGGGGTCGGTGTCGGTCACGTCCACGATGTCGCGGATGTCGTCGGTCAGGTTCTCGACCAGCGACTCCTCGATTTCAGTGACGGTGCTCTCGAACTCGGGGTTCGGTTCCGGCCACGACGCCGCATCAATTGGTTCGCCGGTCAGTCGCTCGCGCAGTTCCGTCGCCATGAACGGAACGAACGGAGCCAACAGGCGAATCCGAGTGTCGAGGACTTCGCGAAGTGTCCAGCGCGCACCCGGGCGGTCGGTGTCGGTTCGCTTGCGGTACCACTTCAGGTGCTCCTCGAAGTTGTAGAAGGCGGCCTGACTCGCGCTTCGCGTCTCGAACCGATCCATCGCTTGGGTGGCTTCCCGCACCGTAGCTTGCAGTTTCGACAGCAACCATCGATCGATGCGTTGCAGGTCGCGCTCGCCGTCCCGCGGTTCGTCACCGCTCGCTTTTTCCGAGGCGCTAGAAGCCCCGCTCTCGATTATTTCGTTTGCGCGGTTCCAGAAGCGCTGGAGTTGATTCTGCGTGCTCTCGACTTGGTCGCTCCGCCAGTCGTAATCCTGCCACGGTTCGGCGCTGTTCATCAGGAAGAACCGTACCGTATCCGCGCCGTACTTCTCGATGGCGTTTTCGGGCAAGACGACGTGGCCCTTCGAGGACGACATCTTCTCGCCCTCCAGCAATCCCATGCCCATCACCGTGATGCCCTGCGGCCAGTTTTCCGGTTCGAACAGTTCGGCGTGATGGAACAGGAAGAAGGTTAGATGGTTGCTGACGAGGTCGTTGGCGGAACAGCGATAATCGACGGGATACCAGTAGTCCCACTCCTCGCGCAGGTTCAAGGCGGTCTCATCCGGTGATTCGACCGCCCCGCTACCGAAGAACAACGTGTCGAAGAACTCCTTGTCCATCTCCTCCGTCGGAACGTCCGACAGGCGGTGAGCGATGGTGTAGTAGGACATGTAGATGGTCGAGTCCGACAGGGGTTCGATGACGAACTCGTCGTCCCACGGCAGACGCGTCCCCAGACCGTAGTTCCGGATGCACGGCCACTCATTCAACCAATCGACGGTGTGGTCGTACTGCTCGCGGGTGTTCTCCGGAATCGCGTCCAGCCCCGCGATAGCGTCGTGAGCCTTCTGCTTCCACTCGGAGTCGTCGTAGCGCAGGAACCACGTCTCCTGTTCCGCGACCTCGACAGCACCGCCACAGCGACAGACGACTTCCTCGCTGAACTCGTGCATCGTACCGAACGACCCCTGTCGCTGGAAGTCGGCTTTCAACTCGTCGCGCACGTCTTCGACGATTTCGCCCGCGTAGTCGCCGTACATCTCGCGCAGTTTCCCGTTGTGGAACTCGCGGTTGTACACCTCCTGCGTGGCGTCTTCCAGTGCCGGGTCGGACGAATCCTCGATACCGTGTTCTTCCACGGCGTCCTTCGCCGGGAACTCGCCGTAGCCCTCCACGTCGATGATGGATTTCGGTTCGATAGCTGAGACCTCGGCGGGGTCGATACCGTACTTCTCCATCCGGGCGTCGTCCGCTTTCGCCTCTTGCAGAGCCATCCAGTCGTCGGGACTGTGGGCCGGAACCGACATCACGACGCCCGTCGCGTTGTCGGCGTCCACGAATTCGGCGGGCAAGACCAGCACGTCGTCGCCCGTGATGGGGTTCGTGACGTGTTCGCCGACCAGTCGCTCGCCCGTGAAGTGGTCGAGAACCTCGACCTCGTGGGCTTGCAGTTCCAGTTTCCCCGCCGCGCTCTCGGAAACCAGCCATCTCTCGCCGTCCACGTCGGACTCGACGTACGCCGATTCGGGGTCGATTTATGCGTTCTTAACGCCGTGCACCGTCTAAGGGCGCAGGGTCGACATAGTAACCGTG
>CAYNQM010000228.1:0-3585 GCA_964399275.1 uncultured Haladaptatus sp. | reverse complement strand
GATGAAGTGCTGGTGGTCGCGCTGGACGACGTGAACTACCTGTTCTACGAGGGCGAAGCCTCGGACACGCTCTACTCGCTCCTGCGCGCCCACGAGGCACACAGCGGGGCGAAAATCGGCGTCATCGTCGTCTCCTCCGACCTCAATCTGGACGTCATCGAGGAACTCGACACGCGCGTCCAGAGCGTCTTCCGGCCCGAAGACGTCTACTTCCCGGTGTACGACCGCACCGAAATAGTCAACATCCTCGGCGAGCGCGTCGAACGCGGTTTCCACGAGGGCGTCATCGGTTCCGAAGTCCTCGACCGCGTCGCCGAGTTGACCGCCGAGAGCGGCGATCTCCGAGTCGGCATCGACCTGCTCCGCCGGGCCGGGCTGAACGCGGAAATGCGCGCCAGCCGAACCGTCAGCCTCCAAGACGTGGAGGACGCCTACGAGAAATCCAAATTCGTTCACCTCTCGCACAGCCTCCACGCGCTGAGCGAGAACGAGGTGGCCCTCGTTCGCGTCATCGCCGAACACGACGGCAAACAGGCGGGAGACGTGTACGAAGCGTTCCACGAGCGGACCGATTTGGGCTACACGCGCTACTCGGAAATCATCAACAAACTCGACCAGCTCGGCATCATCGACGCCACCTACACAAACGTCGAAGGGCGCGGGCGGTCGCGGTCGCTGTCACTGCGATACGACCCGGATGCTGTGTTGGCGCGGTTGGAAGATTGAAGTGAGTTATCTGTTGTTTTCGTATCTTTCCGCGTACCGTCGCCAGTTATCGCTGAGATAGTCGATTGCATCCCAGATAGTACCATCAAAGGGGACTTTCGGTTCGTCGGGACGGAACAATTTATCGAAATGCGTGAATCCGTGAGCTGTGTCGATACGGACGATTTGAACCTCGCTCTCAGTTTCGGTATCGTTGTAGTGGACAGTTACAGCGAAGTCAGCAATGTGATTGAAATTCGGCGACACCCGAACCGTCAGAAAATACGGTCGATCTTCGTAGTGGCCCAGCAAACTCGTGTATTTTTCCGGCACGGAGGCTCTGGTCTCGGTATCAGATAAAAACGTTCGCCGTGGGAGTACCCGTAACTACTTATTCGTTGATGTCGAATATCAACGTAAGATGGCAACCGAAACGAACCACGCACAAAAGCGGACTGAACTCGTTAGCACACTCGCACGAGGCGGGTTTTCGGATGTACTCCTCCTCGATTACGATTCCGCTGAGCGGGTTCTCACGCCGAAACGCAGGGAACTGCTCGATAGAATCAAAAACGAAGATGTCGAATCAGTGCGAGGGCTTGCGAAGCAGGTCGGGCGCGACAAAGGTGCAGTAAGCCGTGATTTGGACGTGCTGTTCGAGTACGACATCATCGAGTACGAACGAGATGGAAATCGCAAGATTCCGATTCCGAAACACGAGACGGTACTGGTCGAACCGATTCTCTGAACTGCTCTAAAAATCACGACATCGAAAATAAATAGACGGCGAGCAGTTTCGGTCAGTCCGCTTCCGCCGCCCTCATCTCTTCGACGTGTTCGACGAGTTCATCAGTTTCGCTGACGAATTCGTTCAGGTCAACCTCCGATCCGTGGAGAACCGTCGAGAAGTACTTGGTCGTACTAGCGAGATTGACGGCCTCGGTGAGTTCATCCGCCGTCGCGTCCTCCATCCGCGCCTCTGCCTTGTGGAAGTAGATGCAGTACGGACACTCGATGGCGGCCGCGACGCCGACCCCGATGAGTGCTTTCTCCCGTGCAGACAGCTCCGTCTCCCCGAGTTCGAAATCTCGGACGAGTCCCCAACTGTGGTCACTCGCTGGCTCCGAAAGGTTCTCTATCCAGCTTGGAACCAGACCACAGTGTTCTTCTATCTCTTTTCGTGTCTCGGTCGATACCATTTTCCTCCCCCGTTGGATTTCCGAATACGTTCTTGCGTTGTCTCTCGCACCGCTGGAAATCCACTTATAAATACAATCTCCATAGTAATGAAAATTATCTAATGGGGTCTGATACGACGAATTATGCATTATTGGGTGAATTTATGAATTTCATCGCACTTCACACGAGAACGTGAAACGAAGTGGGATGGATCGGTTCTGGAACGACACTGTTGGTCGAATCCGACATCCGCGCTGTTTTTGCTCCTCTAAATCCGATAAGCGACCCGCTCAAGTACCTCGAATCCCTATCGAAATTACCATGAGCGATACCCAGTCCGGCCCGCTCAGACCCGACAATCCGGACGCAGAAACCGAGTTCCGGGTGGACGCCCCGTTCGACCCGGCGGGCGACCAACCCGAGGCCATCGAGCAGTTGGCGGCGGGGTACGACGAAGGAATGAGCAAACAGACCCTGCTGGGCGTCACGGGGTCGGGGAAGACGAATACGGTTTCGTGGGTGGTCGAGGAAATCCAGAAACCGACGCTGGTCATCGCGCACAACAAGACGCTGGCGGCGCAGTTGTACGAGGAGTTCCGGAACCTGTTTCCGGACAACGCGGTGGAGTATTTCGTCTCCTACTACGACTACTACCAACCCGAGGCTTACGTCGAACAGACCGACACCTACATCGACAAGGACGCCTCCATCAACGACGAAATCGACCGTCTGCGCCACTCCGCGACGCGCTCCCTGCTGACCAGAGACGACGTAATCGTGGTGGCTTCCGTTTCGGCGATTTACGGACTGGGTGACCCGCGAAACTACGAGGAGATGAGTTTGCGTCTCGAAGTCGGCGAGGAAACCGGGCGCGACGAACTGCTCGCCCGCCTCGTGGATTTGAACTACGAGCGAAACGACGTGGACTTCACGCAGGGCACGTTCCGCGTTCGAGGCGACACCGTCGAAATCTTCCCGATGTACGGGCGGTACGCGGTTCGCGTCGAACTGTGGGGCGACGAAATCGACCGGATGGTGAAAATCGACCCACTGGAAGGAGAAGTGAAATCCCAAGAACCCGCCGTGCTCGTCCACCCGGCGGAGCACTACTCGATTCCGGAGCAGACGATGGAGCAGGCCATCGCGGAAATCGAGGACGATTTGGAGAACCGAATTCGCTACTTCGAGCGAAACGGCGACCTCGTGGCCGCCCAGCGAATCGAGGAGCGAACCACCTTCGACCTCGAAATGATGAAGGAGGCAGGCTACTGCTCGGGTATCGAGAACTACTCGGTCTACCTCTCGAACCGCAAGGTCGGAGATGCTCCCTACACCTTGCTCGACTACTTCCCCGACGATTTCCTCTGTGTCATCGACGAATCGCACCAGACGGTGCCGCAAATCAAGGGTCAGTTCGCGGGCGACAAGTCGCGCAAGGATTCGCTGGTGGAAAACGGATTTCGCTTGCCGACGGCCTACGACAACCGCCCGCTCACGTTCGAGGAGTTCGAGGAGAAGAGCGCGAAGACGCTCTACGTCTCCGCGACTCCGGCGGACTACGAACAAGAAGAGAGCGAGCAGGTGGTCGAGCAAATCGTTCGTCCGACCCACCTCGTTGATCCCAAAGTCGAAGTCAGCGACGCGTCGGGCCAGATAGACGACCTGATGAACCGAATCGGCAACCGCGTCGAAAACGACGAG
>CAYNQM010000227.1:0-3608 GCA_964399275.1 uncultured Haladaptatus sp. | reverse complement strand
GCCTACGCCGCGAGCGTCGGCGGGGTCGGAACGCTCATCGGAACGCCGCCGAACGCGGTGCTCGCGTCGCAGTTGAACGAGATGCTCGGTTACGAAATCGGCTTCGCGCAGTGGTTGATAATCGGAATTCCGATAGTCATCATTACGCTCCCGATGGTCTGGTATCTGCTCACCTATGTCCTCTATCCGCCGCAGATAGACGACGTGAGCGACGCGCGAGCACAAGCCCGCCAGTATCTCGCCGAGGAGGGCGAACTGAGTCCTCGCGGCAAGCGCGTCGCAGCCATCTTCACCGCAACCGCGTTTTTGTGGGTTCTCGGAGGGCTCGGCGACTTTGTCGGGCCGTATCTCCCTTCGGCGTGGGCGGTGACGCTGTTCGGCGGGGAGGGAACCAGCGTCTTCGGAATCGACGGCCATCAGGGAATCCTCTACTACGTCGTCGTCGGACTGCTGTCGATTCCGGCCCTCGTGCTGGCGGACACGGTGGAGTGGGACGACCTCGTGGACATCGACTGGGGAACCATCCTCCTGTTCGGCGGCGGCATCGCGCTCGCGGACGCCCTCGCCACGACCGGGGCAACCGAGTGGATAGCCAATACGGTCTTCAAATCGCTCACCGGCGCACCGATTCTGCTCGTGGTCGGTGCGGTCGTCCTGCTCGTCATCTTCCTCACCGAGATGACGTCGAACACCGCCACGGCGACCATCATCGTCCCCATCCTCATCGGAATCGGGAGCGTCTTCGCAACCACGCTCGGTCTGACCGACGTGGCCGCCGCTGTCTTCCTCGCGGTTTCGGGAGCCATCGCCGCGAGTTTCGCGTTCGCGCTCCCGGTGGCGACGCCGCCGAACGCCATCGTCTTCGGCAGTGGCTACCTGAAGCAGAGTCAGATGATGCGCGCTGGCGTGATTTTGAACGTCCTGATGACGGTCGTTCTCACCGGACTCATCTGGTTGCTGTTCCAGTTCGTCTGGCCGTACGTCCTCTGGTGAGAAGAGAAGTTTTCGTCGCTGGTTCGTTCTCGTTGTGTTATCTTCCGACGACTCACCGTGCCGTCACTGTATCGTGGAGTGAATCACTTCCGTCTAGAAACTAGATTTGACTCTACGCAAGGCTCGATTTCGTCGTCACTGGACTAACAACGTGGTCAACGCGTCCGCAATCACTAGCACTTCGCTCTCGGATTCGACGGCGTCGTCAATCGACTCGCGGGCGTGCATCAGACAGTCCTCGACCACCGCTGGTTGCTCGCTTCCCGCGACGTACACGTCGTGGTCGCGGAGGGCACGCGCAACGACGAACGCCCGTTGTGCGCCCGGTTCGTATCCGGCGCGCATCTCCTCGTAGAGACTCACGGGGTCGCTCGCCCCTGCGAGTCGCTCGTAAAATCGTCGCTCGCCTTTCCCTTCGCCAGCGCCCTCGGGCATCTCGGCGGGGATGACGACGCGTCCACCCGCACGCAGTGGATTGTCGTCGCCGAGAACCACGTAGGTCGCGGCGCGCGACGCCTGATAGAGGTTCGCGGCTTTCGCGTCGGGAACGCCAGCAATCACGGCGTCGAACTCTCCCTCGACCGACACCGACAGCGCCGACTTTGCGGTTTCCGCGAGGTCGCTCACCACGTCGCGGTGGTGTCCGGCACTGGCACCGAGAATCCCCTGCGGACCGTGCGTGACGTTCAGACAGAAGTTGAGACCGATTGCGTCGCCCGCCCTATCGAGCGTTTCGCGGAAGGGGTTGTCCTCGATTCGACCCAACCGGACGCCGTCCCGCGAGAGCAGTTTCGGGCCGTGCGTGTAGCGAATCAGCGACTCGCCGCCTGCGCCGATGGCGACGGTCTTCGCGCCGCCGGAGAAACCCGCGTACTGGTGGGGTTCGACCATTCCGGTCGAGAGCACGCGGTCGGCACCCGCGACGGTCGGATTCAGTTCGATGGATATCTCGTCACCAACCGGGGAAACGACGTTCCCGACTTCGACCACCGAACTGGCGTCGTGATTCTCGGCGATGTCGGCGTGGTCACCGAGTGCATCCGCGATTTCCGCGTCGGTCATCGGGCGATGGAGACCGAGACCGAGGACGACGCTGACCTGTTCGCGGGGAACGCCAGCCTTGCGGAGTTCGCCGAGGAGCACGTCCAACAGCACGTCGTCCGGCGTGGCGCGGGTGACATCCGTGACGACGATTGCGACCGTCTCGTCCGGCGAGACGAGTTCGGAAACGGTCGGGCCGTGTGGCGTTCGAACCGCGTCCTCGGCGGCCTCGCGCGGAGAGACGGGCGTTCCGCCGGGGGGTTCGAGAACGGTCACGTCGCAGTCCGGAAGCGAATAGTCCATGCTCCCGGTTTCGCATGGCGGAAAGGAAAGCGTTCAGGTGGCCCAGTCGAGCATGCGGTCGTAAAGCGGTTCGGAGCGAAGCGCACGCTCGTCGCCGACGAGGACGAGGGACTTTTTCGCACGCGTCAGCGCGACGTTCACCCGGCGATAGTCCTCGAAGATGGGACTGTCCAAGTCGCCCGTCGCGACGAACGAGACGACGATAACCTCCTTGCTCGACCCCTGAAATCGGTCTACCGTATCGACCGCGACTGACTCCGGCACTCGGCGAGAGATTTCCGCGACCTGCGCCCGGAAAGGGGCGATGACGCCGATGTCCTCGTGTGCGACACCGGCCTCGGTGAACTGGGAAACGAGTTCCCGGACGCGCTCTGCCTCTCGGGGGTTCGTGTTGCCGACCGTCTTTCCACCGGGGTCGCAGAACGTCACCCATCCTCGGAGGTCGGATGGAAGCGCCTCGGTAGTGACGCCGGGCAGGTCGGTGAGTCGTTGCCCGGCGACCTCGCCGCTGGCCGGGCGGAGGACGCCGTCGTAGAACTCGCGAGACGAGAACGCCTGAATCTGTTGGGCCATCCGGTACTGGCGTTCGAGCATCACGGAGGCGTCGGGATACTGCTCCACGAGTCGCTCAAACAGGGATTCTGCGAGGTCGTTTTCGGCCCTGACGACCGGCGGCAGTTGGTGGTGGTCGCCGACGAGGACGAATCGGTCGGCGAGGTTGATGCCCGCGAGAGTGGCGGGTTCGGTCAACTGCGAGGCTTCGTCCACGAGCGCCACGTCGAACTCCTGCTCGCGCATGACGCGCGAGCCACAGGTTGCAGTCGTCGCGGCGACGACACGAGCACTTTGGAGTTCTCCTGCGCGCTCGCCGGGGTCGCCGCCGTACTCCAACCGAATGTCCAGCATGTCCTCGCGCACGCCGTTCTCGGTGCCGACGCGAACCGCACCCTCGAATCCCTGTTCGCGCAGGGCCTCCAGCGCGTTGTCCACGGCGCGGTTCGTGAACGCCGAGAGCAGGACGCGGTTGCCGTCTTCGACCAGCGCCCGGATGGTTCTGGCGATGGTGTACGTCTTCCCGGTGCCGGGTGGTCCGTGGATGAGCGCACAGTCCTCGGCGTTGACGGCGAGGTTGACCGCTGAATTCTGCGACTCGTTGTTCGGGATGTAGGGTTCGTCGTCGTCCCGGAAATCGGGTTCCTGTCCGCTGAACAGGACATTTTTCCGGCGGTCGTCACCCTTCAGCAGACAGTCGTGGAGCGCGGTGAGCATCC
>CAYNQM010000226.1:897-3643 GCA_964399275.1 uncultured Haladaptatus sp. | reverse complement strand
GCCGCGCAGTGCGGCGACGAGGATAGTCGCCATCCGGTTGATTTGCTCTTTTCTGTGCGGGAGTTCGTGCGGCGTGTACGAGGGACGAAGGACTTCCTTGTTCTCGAATATCGGCTCGCCGCTGAGCAGGTCGTCGAACAAGCCTTGGTTGCCTTCGCCCGTGTCGTCCAGCACGACATCGTCCAAATCGACGCCCTCGAAACCACGACTCCCGTGGTCGGTTCGTTCGTCCGATGGATTGGTGTTCTCGTCTGACATACGTCGGCTCCGTACCCCTTTGTTTCCACTGGAGTCGTCGCGCCGTGCGGAGAGAGACGGGACGACATCGGGAAGAGAACCCAGATTCGTGTCCCACAGAAGCGACAGCGCGTCCAGTTGATGCAGATGAACAAAAGGTACAGCACAGTATTAAAATCTTTCTTATTGTTGGTGTAACGGCCGAAACGCGGGTTTTCCAGTGGTATTCGTCCGAAATGGCACCGTTTCAAGTCGAGTTAGACGGCCTGCCAAGGGAATCGAACCAGTTTCTTTCGTCTTTTCATTCTTTCATTTGTGTTTTTATATTATTTCAATTAATATTCACCACAGTAATTGTTGCAGTAATTGTCGCAGTAGTTGTCGCAGTAGTTGTCGCAGTTTTAGAATAGGCAGTGTTACAAATCTCGGGGCATTGAGAGCGAAATTTTGACGTTACCGTGCAGGTGGTTCGTAGTTGCTGTAGCGAGAGCGTTGGCGGTTGATAGTTGATCGCGGTTAGTTGCTAGTTGGTGGTTGGTCGCGGTTGATTGTTAGTTGGTGATTGATAGCGGTCGGTGATTGATAGCGATTAGTTGCTAGTCGATGGTCGATGGCCACTGGCTGGTGGTTGGTAGTTGATTGGCGGTTAGTGGTTTGCGGTTCCTGATTGCCAGTTACTGGTTGGCGGTCGTCGAAGACTGTGGCGGTCGTCGAAGACTGGTTCTCGTCCGACCGTTCCAGAATTAGCCCCATACCCGTCCATTTCGGGTGGAATTGACGATGAACCATTCGCAGAGAACGGTCGGTGAGAGCGATTTGTTCCGGAACCCCCCTATTTCGGGTGGAAACGTGTAGCATGTTGAACGAAGGTCGTCGGCAGGCAGAGTAACAGAGAGTTGCTCCGGGGACGTGAATATCGAGACAGTGTTCGATGGTAGCAACCCACATTGTCGCCCCCCACCCCTTCGTTTCTGGTGGAACGCGAGAAAAGGGTGGGTGGGGTGGGAGAGGCGTCGGGTGGGTTTCTAGATGGGATACCTTTATATCAATTGCAAAGAAACAACATCCGCAAACTAGAGCAGTTAGTTTTCTAGAGGAGGGTATCTTGTGTAAGTTACCGGTCATTGACACACCCCTACCCCTCCTTCTCCGCGTTCCACTTGAAATCAAGGGGTGGGGGTCTCCCGACTTTCACCCCATCTTCGCCAACAAATGTTGAATCCAACGACTTTGAAACACGGTATCATTTTCTACGGGAGTTGCTCTGTTAGCTTCTGGTGGAGTCAAAGACCAAACCATTCTCCAACGTCTTTCCCACTCTCAACGTCATTTCCGAGGAAAAACCGTTCTCATTCGTCACTTTGTCCACTCTTTTCCATCCCTCACCCCTTCGTTTCAAGTGGAGCCTGCGAACGACGTTTTTGCGCCTCGACTCGTTCCCAAAGCGTGGACATGTTTCACACGTCTTCTATTCTTCCACACAAAGGATGTCGAACTATCGCACTTCTCCGGGACTATCGCACCTCCCGACCGAATCACCAAATCAATCGTCACCTTCTCCAAGTCGTTCGTCACCTTTTCCCTTTTCCCTTTTCGTCACCGTCGCCTCACTCCTTGACCCCCGCCGTCGTCTATCGTTCTGCGTCCTTTCTTCTGCAAGCAACGAACGCGATTGTGTCAAGAGTTGTCTGACGTAGGTTTAAGTGAGTGGCGTAAAGTTGTACGCGCAACAGCCCCGTATGTCCGGTTAAATCGCCCGCAAGCAGACGTCTCTGGCGAAATACTCCGACAGTCAGGGTCTGGGAGGACAAAAGGATGGGATTGTTTACAGGTCTCAAGCGAAGTATAACACGAGTTACTGACAAGCTCTTCTCATCAGAAGAGCCGAAACGAATCGGTATCTATGGGCCGCCAAACGCCGGAAAAACGACACTTGCCAACCGAATTGCTCGGGATTGGACTGGCGACGCTGTCGGTCCCGAAAGTCACGTTCCACACGAAACACGGCGCGCACGTCGGAAAGAGAACATCGAAATCGAGCGAGACGGCAAAACCGTCACCATCGACATCGTCGATACGCCGGGTGTAACCACGAAGGTCGATTACGAGGAGTTCCTTGACCACGACATGGAGAAAGAGGACGCAGTCCGTCGCTCTCGCGAAGCGACAGAGGGTGTCGCGGAAGCGATGCACTGGCTTCGAGAGGACGTTGACGGCGTCATCTACGTCCTCGACAGTTCGACGGATCCATTCACGCAGGTGAACACGATGCTCATCGGCATCATCGAGAGCCAAGACCTCCCCGTCTTGATTCTCGCCAACAAGACTGACCTGGAAGATTCGAGCGTTCAGCGCATTCGAAATGCGTACCCACAGCACGAGACGATTCCCCTCTCGGCGCTGGAAGGAGAGAACATGGACGAAGTGTACACGAAAATAGCGGAGTACTTCGGGTGATTCCATGCCGGAAGTGAAAAAAACGGACGACGGCGTTCAAATCGACCTCATC
>CAYNQM010000226.1:0-887 GCA_964399275.1 uncultured Haladaptatus sp. | reverse complement strand
GGATGTCTGGAAAGACCAGCATGGAAAAAATCCGGATGATACTGGACGGCGTCCGCGACGGCAACATCGTCATCCTCGAAGAGGGGCTTTCGCCCGACGAGGAGAGCAAACTCATCGAAGTGACGATGACCGAAATCAGCCCCGACGAGTTCAGTGGCATCGAGATAGAAACGTATCCGCGCTCGCAGGCATCCGACAGTGGTTTCCTCGGCCGTTTGATGGGCCGAGAATCGAGCGACAGTTCCAAACTCACAGTCATCGGCCCTGCGAATCAGATCGAGACGCTCCACAAGGACGAAAATCTCATCAGCGCACTCATCTCCCGTAAATAATGCCGCACAAATGCACGAATTGTGGGCATACGTTTGCTGACGGCTCGAAAGAGATGCTTTCGGGCTGTCCCGACTGCGGCGGCAACAAGTTCCAGTTCCGGCCATCCGGGTCGGCTCCAGACGAAACAGGGGCCTCTCCGTCGGCCAGTGCGAACACCGAAACTGCGGGTGCGACTCCGGATGCGAGCGAAACCGCGGACAATGCGAATTCCGGTACCGACACCGCGTCGAGTTCCGGCGCAGTCGGTCGCGCGGCCTCGACGGTCAAGGGTTGGGTTGGGTCGAACACCTCCGCACAGGACGACCCGACTCGTTCGCGTGACGAGCAAACAGCTCGCTCGCGGAGCGAACGACCGAACGGCGCGCAGACCGCTTCCTCGGCGAAATCCACCGCCAGTGCCGGTTCGAGCACGGCACCGAGCTCGGCGTCGAAGTCGCCTGCCGACACGGGCAAACCGAGCGTCGATGCAGGCAAGCCGACCGTCAACGCTGATGAATCGGCCGTCGATGCGGATGAATCGGCCGCCGATGCGGATGAATCGGCCGCCGATGCGG
>CAYNQM010000225.1:0-3715 GCA_964399275.1 uncultured Haladaptatus sp. | reverse complement strand
CCATCACGATGTGGAAGGCGAACCCCGCCGCGCGTTCGAAGCCCAGCGAGGGCATGACGAAAATCGGGTCGGTGGCGGTTGCGATAGCCTCCCCGCCGACCTCCATCACGCCGAAATCGACGCCGTGCTGTGGGCCGAGCGTCACGTCGTCGCGCTGTGCGCCGAGGTGCGGGTAGATGTACTCCTCGAAGAACTCCCTGTCTACTTTGCCGAGCTTGCTCATAGTCGAGTGATATTACCGAATGATACTTAGTCGTGTTCAGTCCCGGTCGGCGTACTCGGCAAAGACCTGCCACGAAGGGTCAACGTCGGGATGTTCGATTCGTTCGCCATCGACGTAGACACCATCGCCCTCGCGCACCCTACCCATTTCGGCCGCCGGAATCCCGGCGTCGGAAAGCGCCGCGAGGACGGTTTCGGCGTCCTCGGGCGTAACCGTCAACAGGAGCGTTCCCTCGGTCGTGGACGCCCAGGGGTCGATGTCGAAGAAGTCACAGGCCGCCATCACGCCCGGTAGAATCGGCACGTCGTCGTGGCTCACCTCGAATCGAACGCCGCCAGCGCGGGCCATCTCGACCAGCGCGCCGTGAATCCCGCACTCCGTGGCGTCGTGCATCGCGGTGACGTTCCCCGCTTTCGCCGCGACCAGCGCGTCCTCGACCGGACTCATGTCGTAGAATCGCTCTTTCGCGTCCGCGATGGTTTCGGGCGGGAGGTTGATGTGTTCCTCGAACAGCGTCACCAGAAAGCCCGCCGTCTCGACGCCCGGCCCTTTCGTGACGAGGACGCAATCTCCGGGCCGCGCCCCGTCCGGGCGCACGAGATTTTCTTTCTCGCCGACCGCCAGCGTCGTCGCCCCGCCGACCCACGGATACTGACAGCCAGAGTATCGCGCGGTGTGGCCCGTGACGACGCTGACGCCCAACTTCTTGGCTTCGCGGTCGAAGGTCCGCCAGACGGTTGCGAACTGCTCGTCGGTGATTTCCGGTGGAAGGTTGAAGTCCACCGCGAGGTGGGTGGGGCGCAGGCCGCTGACCGCCACGTCGCTCATCACGACGTGAAAGGCGAACCACGCCGAACGTTCGAAGCCCAGTTCCGGAAGAATCGAGAGAGGATCGGTGGCGAGCGCGACGACGTGCTCTCCCACGTCAATCACACCGAAATCCACGCCGTGTTTCGGTCCGAGCAGTTCGTCCTCGCGCTCCGCGCCGAGATAGGGATATACGTGTTCGTCGAAGAAGTCGCGGTCAATCTTCCCGAGGTCGGTCATACCCGAGGTATCTCCCGGTTGGACAAATCGGTGGTGGTTCTTTCGCTATTCGACTGGTCAGGGCATTGTCCCGGCATCTGACTGGCCGAGAGATATACGTCTCGTCGCGCCATTTTCGGCCACATGACACGAATCGCAGTGACGGGTGCTGGTGGCACCGTCGGGCGGGAATCGCTCGTCGCTCTCGAAGACTACGACGTGACGCCCATCACCCACAGCGAACACGACGACATCGACAGCGAGGTCTGCGACGTGAGGGACGCGGACGCCCTCTCGGAAATCCTCGCGGGCCACGACGTTGTCGTTCACCTCGCCGCGAATCCCTCGCCGGACGCCGACTGGCGAAGCACCGTGGACGTGAACATCGAGGGAACGCGCAACGTCTTCGAGGCGGCCCGCGAACACGACATCGACCGCGTCGTCTTCGCCTCCTCGAACCACGCCGTCGGGATGTACAACGCCGACGACCCCGCCGAGACGGAGACGATAGTGACGGGAGACGCTCACCCAGTTTACCCCGACGATCCGCCGCGTCCGGACTCCTACTACGGCGTGAGCAAAGTCACCGGGGAAGCCCTCGGAACCTACTACGCCGACCGCTACGGTATCGAAGTCGTCAACTTACGAATCGGCTGGCTCCTCTCGAAAGCCGACCTGCGAGCGACGCAGAGCGGATCGCCCGAACACGCCCGATTCGCCCGTGCGATGTGGCTCAGCCCCCGCGACTGTCGGAACGCAATTCGCGCCGCAGTCATCGCAGATCTGTCCGAACGAACCGTCACGGCCCACGCTACCTCGCGCAACGACGACCGATTCCTCTCGCTCCTGCAAACCGAGCGCGCACTGGGGTATCGACCGCGCGACAACGCGAGCGAGACGCTGGACGATTCGTAATCCTACGCTTCCTAGACACATGATTGATACGTCGCGCGCGACGATATGCTGACAACCCTTCCCACGCCAATGACGACCCAAACTGTCGCCGACTTCGAAACCGCGCTCGACCGACTCGACGTCGGTTGGACGCGCACGACCGCCGACGAGTTCGCGCCCGCCCTCTCGACCGTCCTCCGAGAACCGGCAGTCGGAGCACCCCTCCCTTTCGAAAACGTCTCGCTCGACGACCTGCCGGTAACGCTCCACCCGACGCCCGCCGAACTGGAGTCCGCCGCGACCGGCGTCACCGCCGCCGGGTTGGGAATTGCGGAGTACGGGAGCGTCGTACTCCAAGCTACGTCGGAGGGAACCGAGCCAGTCAGTCTCTTTCCCGACCGTCACGTCGCGGTACTGCGCGAACGCGACGTCGTGGCGGACATGCCCGCCGCGTTCGAGTGGCTGGCCGAAGCGTTCCGAGAGGGCCGCGACAGCGCCATCGTCGCCACCGGGCCGAGCGCGACCGCCGACATGGGCGCGCTCGTCCGGGGCGCACACGGTCCAAAAGATGTCCACGTCATCGTTCTGATTGACCAATGAGTTCGAAAACGCGCGAAGAGAAAGCCGAGATGATTCGCCGTCTGATGGCGGCGGAGGGCGACGCAGTCGGGGAGAACACCCGAGGGTTCAATCAGGGTCGGTACGAGTCGGTGGCGCGATTGGACGACTACGAGGAACTGAAAGACGAGGCGCGCGCCATCAAGGAAGACGCCATCGAACGTCTCCCGAGCCTCATCGAAGATTTGCGCGAAACCGTCGAAGCGAACGGTGGAACCGTCTATCTCGCCGCCGACGCAGACGACGCAAATCAGCACATCTCCGACCTTGCCCGCGAGCAAGACGCCGAGCGTGTCGTCAAGAGCAAGTCGATGACCAGCGAAGAAATCGAGGTCAACGACCACCTCGAAACTGCGGGCGTCGAAGTCGTTGAAACCGACCTCGGCGAGTGGGTTCTGCAAGTGGCCGACGAAGCACCCTCGCACCTCGTCGCACCGGCGATACACAAATCCCGCGAGAGCATCGCCGACCTGTTCAACAGCCAGTTCGATCCCGACGAACCGCTGGAAACGGCCGAGGAACTGACCGCCTTCGCCCGCGAGAAACTCGGCGAGGACATCAAAGACGCCGACATCGGCATGACGGGTGCGAATTTCGTCACTGCCGACACGGGAACCATCGCACTCGTCACCAGCGAGGGCAACGCCCGCAAATCCGCCGTCGTGCCGGACACCCACGTCGCGGTCGCTGGCGTCGAGAAAATCGTCCCGTCCGTCGAAGACCTCCAACCGTTCGTGGAACTCATCGGTCGCTCGGGCACGGGGCAGGATATCACCTCCTACATCTCCCTACTGACGCCGCCCGTCGAATCGCCGACCGTCGATTTCGACAGCGAGAAACCGAACTTCGGCCACGGCGACGCCGACCCCGACCGCGAGTTTCACCTCGTGCTCATCGACAACGGACGACTGGAAATGCGCGAGGACGACCAACTGCGGGAGACGCTGTACTGCA
>CAYNQM010000224.1:0-3716 GCA_964399275.1 uncultured Haladaptatus sp. | reverse complement strand
GATTTAGAGATGCGCGACCATATGGTTCACGCCGATCAGCGGCACGTCCAGCGTTAGGGCCAGCGCGCGCGCCGCCGTCCCGACGATGCGGAGACACGGCCCGAGTCCGGGACCGCGCGAGAACGCGACCGCGTCGATGTCGCCGTCGGCCTCCGCCAGCACCGTTTCGATGACGCGCGGAATCGCATCGCTCATGTGCTCTGCGGCTTCGCGGGGATGAATGCCACCGCTCTCGGGTTGGTAGGCGTCAGTCTCTATAAAAACGGAGTCGTCAGCGGCGTCGAACAGCGCCGCGCTTGCCGCCCACGCAGTGCCTTCGACGCCGAGGATTCGCATTTAGTTCCACTCGGTGTAACTGCACTTCCCGCAGTGGACGCGGTCGCCGTGGTCGGCGAGGAACGTGTCGCCACAACGCGGGCACTGTTCGCGTTCGGTCGTGCCGTCGTCGTTGTACAGGTCGTTGCGCGCCATTATTCAGCCTCCTCAACTTCGGCTTCCGTGTCGCCGTCCGAGTCGGCAGTAATTTTGTTGCGATCGAGCATGTAATCCTGCTCGACGTCGCGGGCGTGCTCAGGGCTGTCGTAGACTTTCGCGTAGCCGACGGTCTTGCGCATGCCGAACTTCGTACTCATTTCGTGAACGACGACTTCGTCCGCGTCCTTGTCGAGTTTTGCCGCGAGGCTGTCGCGCACAGAGAGACGCGATGGCGTTGCCTCGTCGTGAACAATCTGGAACCGCACTTCAGTCCGGTGGAGCATCGGATTCTGCTCCTGTGAGAGGATTTCGACTTCCATGTGTAACACTCAGTTATACTCCTTTTCTCCCTGTAGCGTGTAAAAGGATTTCGAAGTGGGCGATTCGTCCGGTGAAGACGCCTACAGCGGAAGCCACGGCGAATGTAAATCGCGGGAAGGAAAGTGCCACCGTTCTTGGCCGTCTCCTTCGACGCGATATTCGATTACCGCGTCGAACAGCGGTGCGAGGTCGTCCACGAGTTCGTGGTCGTACTCGTGCGGCAGAACAAAATGACCCATCCCGTTCGCGCCGCGAATCTGCCCGGTGACGATGCCGAGAAACTGCTCGACGACCGCCGGGTCGTACTGTTCGAACAACGATTCGAGCGAGTCGAACCCGACTCGAAGTTCGCCCGGTTGCAGACCGTCGTCGGTTTCGAACGACGTTATCGCCCTCGAAATCTCGGTCGAGAGTTCCGGAACGCCGTCTTCAACGTGAACAGTCGACGGCGGTCGCTGAGAATCAGACAGTTCAGTTGCGTGCGTAACGACGGTCGTCTCGTCGAATGCGTCGTCTATCGGCAGTCGCTTGTCCACGGACGTTCGCGTCGTCCCCGAAAGGACGACGACGCGAAAGCGGCGCTCGTGCGGGTTCCCGAAGAGTTTCCGGCTAGCGGCAGACAACACCGAGTCCGGAACGGAACCCACGAGCAAGAGATTACAACCGCGACGTTTCAACTGCTGGAGCGTCCACGTGAACTCCGCAGTGATGTCGTCTCCGCCCCGACATCGACTCATTACGATGAGATTGCGGTGGGCATAGCATAAATTTTTTCGCCACGAGGATTATGGTTGATTACAGTAACCAACCAGCGAAAAGAGTCGCCCCGTGTCGCCGTCCATCCGCGCGAGCAAGTCTGCGACATCCTCCTGCACATCCGACGTTACCTGCACGAGAACCATCCCCTCGTCCGGTTGGCCGTAGACGACGCTTCCCCCTTCAGGCACCGCGAGCACCGCCGGAAGCGCCGCGAGATCTTCTTCGCCCTCGACGACGAGGACGGTCGCCGCTGTCGAGTCGATGGCCGAAACAAGCGCGGAGAGGAGATCTTCGGTGAGTACGCCCGCCGGATTCTCGACCGCGACGTGTCGAGCGTCGTCGCTCACTGCGTCGCGGATTTCCGGCTCGACCGTATCGCGCTTCGTTAATCCGTCCACCAGCGCCACGTCCGGCGTGACACCGACCGATTCGAGATGATACGTGACGACGTCGCCGACCGCGACGAGCGGACTGCCAGCGGACTCCAGAAGCGTCTCTGCGTCGGTGAAAATCGGCCCGAGCGGTTCCTTTAGCTCACTTCGCAGTGCGCGAGGGAGCGAGACGACGGTCTCTGTCACTGCTATCTGACTTTCAGCGCGTAGCTTCCCGGCTCCGTCACTTCCATCTCCTGCCCGATTTCGCTCTCTTCGGGGTGGGCGATGACGACGTAGCCACTCCAGTCTTCCGTGAGGCTGGTGGAGTTGCAGATTGAACAGATCTCCTCGTCCGCGTTGAGGACGGCGTGGCAGTCGCGGCACGCGAGTCGGTTACTGGCCATCGTTACTCACTCTCAGTGGTCGCTTGGCGCGATTCGCGGTCTTCTTTCAGCCAGCCGTGTTTGCCCAGTCCGACCTGCTTGGCCGTGAGACCGATTTTGCTCTCGCGCGGATTGCGCTCGTCGATGCTCTTCGTGACGATTCGCGCTCGAACCGAGTCGCCGACGCCGAGCGTGCGGTTGGACTCGCGGGACGCGAGTTGCTGGTTCTCCTCGTCGAAGGCGAGGTACTCGTCCGAAATCTGGGAGACGTGGAGCAGTCCGTCCACCGGACCGATGCCGACGAAGGCACCGAAGTTGACGACTTCCACGACCTCTCCGTCCACGACCTCCTGCATCTGGGGGTCGAACGTGACGGCGTCGAACTCCGCCTCGTAGTAGACGCCGGGGCGGTTTGGAAGCACCGCGCCCTCGCCGATGTCGTGAACTTTCGTGACGCTGACGACACTGCCAACGTCTTCGTCCATCCGTCCTTCGAGTTTGTCTTGGAGGAGTCTCTGCACCAGTCCCGGCGTTACGTCCGCGAGGAACTGGGGAGGCACCTCGACCGTATCTTTCAGTCTAACCCGTTTGTACATGCTATGGTTGAGTGATTGCGAGTTTGTTCCCGCCCCTTATATGAATTACCGGTACGCCAGCGTCGAGCAGACGTTTCCGAAGCGGGGCGTCGTTCGTGACGACGAAGTCGAACTCGGGTGCGAGTTCGACCAGTGCATCGTCCGCATACGATTCGTCGTGGTCGATGGTTCGACAACGGGTCGCCAAATCGGCACCCACGCTGGCGGCGGCCGCTTCCGCGCCGCCGCCCCGTGAGAGTCCGTCGAGTTCCGCGACGACGGCACGAGGCGTGACGCAGTCGAACTGGCCTAACAGCCGGTCGAGCTCGTCGAACAGCCTCACGCCGCTTTCGACGGGCATCATGAGTGCGCTGGTGTCCATGGCGACCGTGCGAGCCATCAGTTGGTGGTGAGCGTTCCGATACCGATGAGTCGCCACCGCGCGCCGATACGGCGGTTGATGGCGATTTTTGCGCCTTCCGGCGCGCAGACGGGACGTTTGAGTGCGACTTCGCACTCACCGTCGCGCGCGCTGGTGACGGAGCCGACGGTCGTCGCCGTGCCGACGGTCAGCATGAGCGGTTCGCCCGTGCTGATGTCGTCGATGTTCTCGTCGTCCAAGCCAACGAGACGGTCGAGCAGGTCGATTTTCATCGTGAACTGCTCCCACGTCGGCGGGAGGCTACCGGGCGTTCCGGCGACCTGTCCGGCCAGCGCGTCGCCTTTGGTGTAACTCGGGTCGAGTCCGGTTCCGACGCCGAGCAGTCCACCCGGCGTCACCTCGTCAACCATCTCGCCGCCCGCCTGAAGCGAGCGAACGTCGGTCTGAA
>CAYNQM010000223.1:0-3751 GCA_964399275.1 uncultured Haladaptatus sp. | reverse complement strand
TGAACACCCTCCCCGTACTCACGACCGACTTCTTGGACGTTCTCGTTTCGGCCCGCGAGGGCGACGACCTCCCGAAACTCACGTTCGCCCCGAAAGCGACCGTCTGCAAGTACGCGGTGCCAGACGGCTATCCGACCGACCCTGAAGCCGGTGCAAAAGTACAAATCGATGAAGAAAGTGCGGGCGACGCCATCCTCTTTTACGCCAGCGTGGACGAACGCGAAGACGGTATCTACACGACCACGTCGCGCTCGTTCGCCGTCGTCGGCCTCGGCGACTCCATCGCAGAGGCCGAGACGATTGCGGAAGACGCCTTGGCCGTCGCGGGCGAGGAGGGACTCCACATGCGCCACGACATCGGAACCGAGGCCCTCATCCAGCGCCGAATCGACCACGTGAAGGAACTGCGTAACTAACCGTCACGGCCACCTTGTAAAATAGTCAGTCGGCCCATAATCAAGGTATTGCCACCTGACGAAGGCTTTATGGACGACGACCTGACGACAGACGAGATTTTCGACGCGCTCGGTCACCGCCACCGACGACACGTGCTCACCGACCTGCTGGCCTGCGACGGCGGTACGACCGTAACGGAATTGGCCGAAAAGACGGGTCGCCGAACTGAACTCCCTCCCGAGCAGATCAAAACCGGACTCCATCACTCCCACCTCCCGCGACTCGAAGGAATGGGCGTGGTCGAGTACGACCAAAATGGGGGAACCGTGAAGTTGACCGCCGCCGCCAGTGACCTCAAACCATTCGTGGAACTGGCCGAAGAATAGGCTTGAATCGTGCTTTTAGCGGCGGTTTGATGTGCGGCGGCTGGCAGTCGAGCACCGCTTCGACTCGCTTCAGATGGGCTTTTCGGCAGTGACTCTCTCCCAGCGGAAGAACTTCGAGGCGGCGGTGCTGTCCCCGGCTTGGGTCGCACCGCGTTTCGCTTTCAGATACGTCGATTCGAGGTCGGTGTGCTCGAGGTTTTCGTCACCGTCCGTCGGGGTAACGTTGTGAACCTTCTAATTGTCCTCGTTCAGTGCGGCTCTGTGGTCACCGAAGTCGGAGCGTAACGAACCCGATACAATCCGGCCGTTCTCTGCCGTCGTGCGGTTCGTTCGGGGAGAACGGCCGATTACCCGAACGCGATTTCGGAACGGAAACCGTACACAGTAAAGACCGAACCCTTCCAATCACCACGTGTGACTGACGAGAGCGACGACACGACCCGCCGCCACGAGCGAATCACGCACCACGCGACGCCGGGTGGCTTGAACTCCTTACAGCATTGGACGACTGCCCGCAGTCCACTTCGAGTTGCGCTCAACTACCTCGTCATCTGGCTCGTGCGAATCAATCCGAGCCTCCGACTGAAGAGTTGGCTCCTGCGGCGAATCGGCGTCACGGTCGGACGAGGAGTGTCGTGGGGGCTGGAATCGACGCCAGACGTGTTCTGGCCCGACCTCATCACCGTCGAAGACCACGCCATCATCGGCTACGATGCGACGATTCTCTGCCACGAATTCCTGCAGGACGAGTACCGAACCGGCGAGGTCACAATCGGCGAGCGCGCGATGATTGGCGCGGGGGCCGTCATCCTCCCCGGCGTCGAAATCGGCGCGGGCGCGCAAGTGGCCGCGAACTCGCTGGTGACGAAAGACGTTCCGCCGGGCGAGACGGTCGCTGGCGTGCCAGCGACCGAGATGTCCAGCAAACAGTTGGATTCCGAGTAGTTGAGAACGAGATTCCTGGTGCGATTACTCGACGACGCGGGGCGTCTCCGCGACGTTCGTGAACTCGAACTGTGCTCCACCGGCGTCGCTCTCGGTAACGGCACACTCCCACCCGTACACCGTCGCGAGTTCGTAAACGAACGACAGTCCCAGTCCCATGCCGCCGTAGTTGCCAGCGGTCGTGTAGCCCATTTCGAACACGGTATCCCGGTCGTCTTCCGGTATTCCGTTCCCGTCGTCGGCCACGTAGAATCCGGTCGGTAGTTCGCCGACCGTGACGGTGACGTCCGACCCGCCGTGTTCCACGGCGTTCTCGAACAGATTTCTGAACAGGTGTTGTACGTACGTCTCGTCGGCCTGTATCGTACCGTCTATCAGTACCTCTAGATTCGCGTCGGAGGCGTCGATTTTGTCCCACGCCGCGTCTATCGTCGTTGCGAGATCTACCGGACTGCTTTCGGGAACTGCTTCGTAGCCCTGCGTCACCACCAGTATCACGTCGATGATGTCCTCGATACGGTCGAACGCTTCCGTGATGTAGCTAACTGCGGTCGGACTCGCGTCCGTCGGCAGTTCGTGGCAGTACATCTGACCGATCATGAGGGGGTTCCGGAGTTCGTGCGCGACCATGCTCGCGAAGCTATCCAATCGCTTGTTCTGCTGTTCGAGTCGTCGTCCACGTTCGTTCCGCTCGGTCATGTCGCGGACGACGCTCACTCGGTCGCGCTCGCCGTCGCCCTGTTCCGGGAGGAGCGCGACGGTCGCTTCGGCCTCCACTTTCTCTCCAGTCTTCGTTACCAACGTCGCTTCGTACGTCTTACTTTTCCCGTCGGTCGTGAGGTCGCGGTGAATCTCTTCGGCAAGGGCGTCCGCCTCCTCTGCCACGAGGGACGTGTCCGACCCGAGTAGTTCCTCGCGGTCGTAGCCAACCAGTTCAGCGTAGGCATCGTTGACCAGCGTAAACTGGCGGTCGTCGTTGACGACGTAGATGCCGTCGTTGACGGTTTCGACGATGGTTTCGTAGCGTTCGAGTTCTCGGCTGTACCGCTCGGATTCCTGCCGTCGTTTTTCGGCGTTGAGCGCTCGCGTTTTCGCTCGTGCGTCGTGATACCCCATTCCGAGTCCGGCGACGCTGGCGAGTCCCGTGAGGACGAGACCGTTCACGATGGGATTCGAAAGGTCGGCGGCGAGTGCGATGAAGAGAAGAACGCCCAGTATGACGCCGATACCGCCGAAACACCATTTGGCGACGACGGAGAACAGTTCGGGGCGAATGTCGGTTCGCGGCAGTCGATAACCGCCGTAGAGGAGGACGAGACCGGGGCTAACGAGCAACGTAGAAACCGTCAAAATCTCGTTAATCGTTCCGGAATCGGCATCGACCGTCGGCACGAATGGCCAGAGGGCGGCGGCAACGACGTAGAATCCGCCGAGGGCGAAAATAATCCGTCGTCCGTTGACCCCGGAAAAACTCCGCAACCTCGGATTCATTGGTTATCGATCTTTACGTTGACTAATGATAGTTACGATTACGCCGACACGGTGAACATTTCAATATCGTGTGGGGAAAACGGTAGATCGCCGTCTAAGCTCGCTCTCGATCGTACTCGGACTCAAAATTGGTGATGGATAGAATACATGAATTTCTCGGCTCAGTTTCGCAAGCGAACCGCACCCTTCCGCATGACGAGGTGGTTCGGCAGGATGAACTCTTCGCCGTCGTTCTCGATGTGGGTGACGAACATATCGACCTCTTGGACGATGCCCTGGTTGCCGGCGACGCGAATCTCGTCGCCGATGCCGTAGGGTTGGTTGAGGAGGAGGTAGATGCCTGCCGCGGACGAGCGAAGCAAGTCCCAGAACGCCACCGCGCCGAAGACGATGGCGGCGAGGACGTAGGCGGCAAACAGTACGAGGAGCGTGAGCACCGCGATGCCGATTTGGCTCAGCGCGATGAGCGTGGAGATGTAGACGATGCTGTACTTGACGATTCGCGGAATGACGCTCACTTCCGGGAGTTTGAC
>CAYNQM010000222.1:0-3788 GCA_964399275.1 uncultured Haladaptatus sp. | reverse complement strand
AGATCCTCGCCGAGTACGACACGAAGTACGGCGACGAGATTCAGGTCGCGAAGACGTTCAGCCAGCGCCGAGGTTACCGCGCGCTAGTGTTGGTCGAACGCTCCCGCGACGGCCTGCTCGAAGTGTCGTTCCCGTCGGTTTCGGGAAGTGTGAACTTCGTCACGCTGGTTCGCGCGCTCGGACTGGAATCCGACGAGGAAATCGTCCACCGCGTCTCCGACGATCCGGAAATCGTGAAGTTCATGCTCGAAAATCTGGAGGCCGCCGAGGTTCAGACCCAAGAGGAGGCAATCGAGTCCCTCGGGAAACGGGTCGCCTCCGGGCAGGGTAAGAACTACCAGTTGAAGCGAGCGAACTACGTCATCGACCGCTACCTCCTGCCGCACCTCCACGAGGACGGCGTCGAAGAAGAGGAAGTTCGTATCAACAAGGCGTACTACCTCGCCCGGATGGCCGAGGCGTGTTTCGAACTCGCGCTCGGTCGGCGGGATTCGGACGACAAAGACCACTACGCTAACAAGCGCCTGAAGGTGTCCGGCGACCTGATGAAAGACCTGTTCCGCACGGCGCTGAACAAGCTGGCCCGCGACGTGAAGTACCAGCTCGAACGTGCGAACATGCGTAATCGCCAACTGTCGGTGAACACCGTTGTTCGTTCCGACGTGTTGACCGAGCGACTCGAACACCCAATTGCGACCGGGAACTGGGTCGGTGGACGCTCCGGCGTCTCCCAGTTGGTTGACCGCACGGACTTCATGGGTGTGCTGTCGCACCTTCGCCGTCTGCGCAGTCCGCTGTCCCGGAGCCAGCCTCACTTCGAGGCCCGTGACCTGCACGCGACCCAGTGGGGTCGCATCTGTCCCTCCGAGACGCCGGAGGGGCCGAACTGTGGGCTGGTGAAGAACTTCGCGCAGGCGATGGAACTCAGCCAGAACATCGAAGACGAACAGGAACTGAAACAGGAACTCTCGTCGATGGGCGTCGAGGGAATCCCCGGAATCGAAAGCATCGAAGGGAGCGCAGACTGATGAGTCAGGGACGAGAAGCGAAAGTATACGTCAACGGGAGTTTGGTCGGGACGCACCCCGACCCGGAACAGCTTGCAGACCAAGTGCGGGAGGCGCGGCGACGCGGCGACGTGAGCGAGATGGTAAACGTCTCGGTCAAAGACCGCACCCGCGAAGTCATCATCAACGCCGACGCGGGGCGTGCCCGCCGACCGCTCCTCGTCATCGAGGACGGCGAACCCCTCATCGAGGAGGAGGAAGTCGAGGCCGTCAAACAAGGCGACCTCTCGTTCGAAGAACTAGTCGAGCGCGGCAAAATCGAGTTCATCGACGCCGAGGAAGAAGAGGACATCTACGTCGCAGTCGATGAAGACGATCTCAACGAAGATCACACGCACCTCGAAATCGACCCACAACTCATCTTCGGTATCGGTGCCGGGATGATTCCGTACCCGGAACACAACGCCAGTCCGCGGATTACGATGGGGTCGGGGATGATGAAGCAGTCGCTCGGCCTGCCCGCGGCGAACTATCGGATTCGTCCGGACACGCGCCAGCACCTCTTCCACTATCCGCAGTTGTCGATGGTGAAGACGCAGACGACGGAGCAAATCGGCTTCGACGACCGGCCTGCGGCGCAGAACTTTACTGTGGCCGTCATGAGCTACGAAGGGTTCAACATCGAGGACGCGCTCGTCCTCAACAGCGGTTCTGTTGACCGTGCCCTCGCTCGCTCGCATTTCTTCCGAACCTACGAGGGGGAGGAACGACGCTACCCCGGCGGTCAGGAAGACCGGTTCGAGATTCCGAGCGACGACGTGCGCGGTGCTCGCGGCGAAGACGCCTACACGCATCTGGACGAGGACGGTCTGGTCAACCCCGAAACGCGCGTTGACGAAAACAGCGTTTTGCTCGGTAAGACGAGTCCGCCGCGATTCCTCGAAGAACCGGACGACATGGGTGGGCTGTCGCCCCAGAAACGCCGCGAAACGAGCGTCACGATGCGCTCGGGCGAATCAGGTGTCGTTGACACGGTTACGCTGATGGAGGGCGAGGACGGTTCGAAGCTCTCGAAAGTGTCCGTTCGTGACGAGCGAATCCCGGAACTCGGTGACAAGTTCGCATCGCGACACGGCCAGAAAGGTGTCGTCGGCCACATCGCGCCACAAGAGGACATGCCCTTCACGCAGGAGGGCGTCGTCCCCGACCTCATCGTCAACCCGCACGCGCTCCCGTCGCGCATGACGGTCGGGCACGTGCTGGAGATGATTGGCGGCAAAGTCGGCGCGCTGGAAGGACGGCGCGTTGACGGCACGGCGTTCACCGGCGAAGACAAAGAAGAACTCCGCACCGCGCTCGAAGAACGCGGGTACAAATCCTCCGGCAAGGAGATCATGTACTCGGGCATCACGGGCGAGAAGGTGGAGGCGGAAATCTTCGTCGGCACCATTCTGTACCACAAGCTCTACCACATGGTGTCGAACAAGCTCCACGCCCGGTCGCGTGGTCCGGTGCAGGTGCTGACGCGCCAACCGACCGAAGGTCGTGCCCGCGAGGGTGGTCTTCGTGTCGGGGAGATGGAGCGCGAAGTGCTCATCGGTCACGGTGCGGCGTTGGCGCTCAAGGAACGACTCCTCGACTCCTCTGACCGCGAGTGGATTTACGTCTGCGGTCAGTGTGGCATGAGCGCAGTCGAGAACATCGACCAGAACCGCGTGTACTGTCCGAACTGCGAGGAGGAAACGGACATCCACGAAATCGAGATGAGCTACGCGTTCAAGCTCCTGCTCGACGAGATGAAGGCGCTCGGAATCGCCCCGCGACTCGAACTGGAGGATGCAGTCTAACATGGCAACGAACCAATCTCCCAAGGAAATCGGCTCCATCAGCTTCGGCTTGATGGACCCGGAGGAGTACCGCGAGATGTCGGCGACGAAAATCATCACCGCCGACACCTACGACGACGACGGGTTCCCCATCGACATGGGGCTGATGGATCCGCGACTGGGCGTCATCGACCCCGGTCTTGAGTGCAAGACCTGTGGACAACACTCCGGGTCGTGCAACGGCCACTTCGGTCACATCGAACTGGCCGCCCCGGTTATCCACGTCGGATTCACGAAGCTCATTCGCCGACTGCTTCGTGGCACCTGTCGGGACTGCTCTCGACTCCTCCTGACCGAGGACGAGAAAGAGAAGTACCGGGGCATGCTGACCCGGACGAGGGAACTCGGCAACGACATCAACGACGTGACGAAGTCGGCGATTCGGGAAGCACGAAAGAAAGACCGCTGTCCGCACTGTGGTGAGATTCAGTACGATATCAACCACGAGAAGCCGACGACCTACTACGAAGTTCAGCAGGTTCTCACCAGCGAGTACAGCGAGCGCATCGCTATGGCGATGCAAGGTCGCACCGAGGACGGCGAGGAGGACGAAGACCGCGAACCGCTCGGTCCACAGGAACTCGCCGACCAGACGGGCATCGACATCTCGCGCGTCAATCAGATTATGTCGGGCGAGTTCCGTCCGCGAGAGGAAGACCGCAAGGCCATCGAGAAGGCGCTCGACATCGACCTCACGACCGAGGACATGAACAAACTGATGCCCTCGGACATCCGCGACTGGTTCGAGGACATCCCGGACGAGGACGTGGAGGTGCTCGGTATCAACGCCGACCGCTCGCGTCCCGAGTGGATGATTCTGACCGTCCTGCCGGTGCCGCCGGTGACGGCCCGTCCATCGATTACGCTGGACAACGGTCAGCGGTCGGAGGACGAC
>CAYNQM010000221.1:0-3843 GCA_964399275.1 uncultured Haladaptatus sp. | reverse complement strand
TCGCCAAGGCCGCCCGCGAGTCGGGCGCGCTGACCATCTCCATCGTGACCACGCCGTTTACCGCCGAAGGCGAGGTCCGCCGGACCAACGCCGAGGCCGGACTGGAGCGACTGCGCGACGTGAGCGACACCGTCATCGTCGTTCCGAACGACCGACTGCTCGACTCGGTGGGCAAACTCCCCGTCAAGCAGGCGTTCAAAGTGGCCGACGAAGTGCTGATGCGCTCGGTGAAAGGAATCACCGAGCTCATCACGAAACCGGGACTCGTCAATCTGGACTTCGCCGACGTTCGCACCGTCATGGAAAAAGGCGGCGTGGCGATGATTGGCCTCGGTGAGAGCGATTCCGACCAGAAGGCACAAGACTCCGTAAAGAGCGCCCTACGCTCCCCGCTTCTCGACGTTGACATCAGCGGCGCGAAGTCCGCGCTGGTCAACGTCACCGGTGGCAACGACATGTCCATCGAGGAAGCCGAGGGCGTAGTCGAGGAGATTTACGACCGCATCGACCCCGACGCGCGCATCATCTGGGGAACCTCCATCGACGAGAGTTTGGAAGGGACCATGCGGACGATGATTGTCGTGACGGGCGTCCAGTCGCCCCAGATTTACGGTCGCAACGGAAACGAACAACCGCAGTCGCAGGGACAAACCGAAGACATCGACTACGTCGAGTAGTCGAACGCGCTCTTTCTCGCGAACCGAACACTCTATCGACTGACCTTGGAAAGATAGAAAAAGCCCGATAGCCAAACACAACTAACTATGGACGTTAAACTCGACATCGCGTCGTACGTGCGCGTGCTCAAACTGGCGAGTACGCCCTCGTGGGACGAGTTCTCGAAGATTTCGAAGATTGCCGGGGCGGGTATCATACTCGTCGGACTGCTCGGGTTCACTATCTACGCAGTGATGAGCTTCCTCCCGACGTAGGTGAGACAAATGTCAATATACGCAGTAAAGACCACGGCAAGCCAGGAACGAACCGTCGCGGACATGATTGTCAACCGCGAAGAACCGGAGATTCACGCCGTCCTCGCCCCGGACTCGCTGACGAGTTACGTGATGGTCGAGGCGGACAACGACGCGGTCATCAGCCGCGTGTTGGAGGAGATTCCCCACGCCCGGAGCATGGTGCCCGGCGAGAGCAGTATCTCCGAAGTCGAACATTTCCTTTCGCCCACGCCCGACGTGGAGGGCATCGCGGAGGGGGACATCGTGGAACTCATCGCCGGTCCGTTCAAGGGCGAGAAGGCACAGGTGCAACGAATCGACGAAGGCAAAGACCAAGTGACGGTCGAACTGTACGAAGCGACCGTTCCGATTCCGGTGACGGTGCGGGGCGACCAAATTCGCGTGCTGGATTCGGAAGAGCGGTAAGCGAAGCGAACCGTTCCTCGAAGCGAACGGCGAAGCGGTGAGAAAGCGAAGAACGGTAAAACAGGTTTCTCTTTACGCCGCATCGCGGGCGTGAATCACGAACTCCAGCACGTTGACGAGGTAGTGCGCGACGACCACGACCAACAGGCTTCCCGAGAGCACGAACGCGACGGCGAGCGCGCCGCCGAGGGTTCCGGTCACTAGGATGCCGCCCGGCCCCTGTGCGCCGTGACCCACCGCGAACGCGACGGTCGAAAGGAGGGCGAGAAGCCACGGCGAAATGCCGTAGCCTGCGGCCAGCGCGCCGACGAGCGCGGAGCGAAACAGTAGTTCTTCGAATCCCGCGATGATTGGCAGGACGACGCCGAGCAGGACGACCCACCCTCGGAGCGAATCCGGTGTGAGCAGTTCGCGCAGACCGTCCTCGTAGTCGATTTCGAAGGCGTCGGCCGCGCGCTGGCCGAGTTCGTTCGCCCCGAACAGCGCAATGCCGAGGACGACGCCGCCACCGAGTTGGAGGAGCGTCACCGACTCGACGCCCAGTGCTGAGAAGGGTATTTGAGTCAACAGCGCCGAGATGACGAGAATCGCGCCGAACAACCCCTGCGTCAGCGCGACGTTCAGGAGGAGGAATCCGGCCGAGAACTCGTCTTGGGGAGCGGCCTCGTCCGAGAAAGCCGAGTCTTCGGAAGCGACTTCGTCGGAGGGAGCAATTTCCGCTTCGGGTTCCGATTCGATATCGGCGACTTCGGGGTCGTGAATACCGGCCGCCGTGCCGATTTCGGTTCGACTGATGTCGGCGTCGCCGGGATCTTCGTCCTCCGTCGCCATTCCCTGCGAGGCGCGCGCCAGTGCGATGAGAATTCCGAGGACGAGGAGCGTGACGGCAGCAAAGACGTTCCAGTTCGGCGCTGGCATTCGGTTTCCGGTAGGACACCGGGGAGTGAAAAACTACCTACTCGAAACGATAGCGGAACTGGGGGACGTCGTTGGATGCTCTCCCGCACGCGATGGAACTGATTCTCGTGGACGTGAGGGCGTGGCCTGTGCCTCGCATCTGCTTCCTGCTCAATTCTACAAAAATCAGTCTCGTCGCGCGAGTGGCTTGCAGATCTACAATCGGTACACCTCCAAACACTGCTCGTTTCAAACCTGCAACTCACAGCGCGAAAAGTCGGAAAAACGAATTCTGCGGGTGTCCGACTACTGTGGGCTGGGACGGCCCGTGTTGCCGCCGATGTCGTGTTCCAGCGCACTTCCGGTGATGTTCTTGAGGCGGTCGATGAGGCTGTCCTTCTCGGGTTCGCCCGAGAGGGCAACTTCGAGCACTTCGCTGATGTGCGAGACGGGGATGATTTCGACCATCTCCTCGTACTCTTCTTCTATCATCACGTCCTGCTCGTTCGCCTTCGGAATGATGACCGTCTTGATGCCAGCCTTCGCCGCGGCCTCAATTTTGTGGGTCACGCCGCCGACCGGGAGCACGTCGCCCCGCACCGACAGCGATCCAGTCATCGCAACGTCCTGTTCGACCGGCGCGTTCTCCAGCGCGCTGATGACGGCGGTGGCGACCGTGATCGACGCCGAGTCGCCGTCAACACCCTGCTGGCCCGCCTGGACGAACTGGATGTGAACGTCCTTCTCGCTGATGTCCTCGTCGCTGAACTTCTTGATGATTGCCGAGACGTTCTTGACGGACTCCTCGGCCATCTCCTTGAGTTGACCGGTCGCAATGACCTGTCCGGGGCCTTGCGACGGCGTCACTTCGGCCATCACGGGGAGCATGATACCGCTGTCCTCTCCCATGACCGCGAGGCCGTTGACGCGTCCGACGACGTCGCCGTCGGAGACGGTGAGTTCGTAGTCCTTCCGGCGCTCGATGAAGTCGTCGGCAATCTGTTGCTCGATGGAGCGCGAGCGGCGCTTTGCCTGGAGGACGTGTTCGCGCGTGGTGAACTCGGCGTCCTCCGCACGAGCGATGTCGCCCGCGACCCGGACGAGACCACCGAGGTCACGCAGTTTGAGCGTGAGGTGGTCTTTGCGTCCCGCGCGGCGCTGGGCTTCGAGGATGACCTCCTCGATTGCCTCTTGGTTGAAGTGCGGGAGGCGTCCGTCCTTCTCGACTTCCTGCGCGATGAACCGCGCGTACTTGCGGCGCATCTCGGGCGTGTCGTCGATGGTATCGTCCATGTACACCTCGTATCCGTACCCCTTGATGCGGGAACGGAGTGCGGGGTGCATGTTCTCCATCGCGTCCAAGTTACCCGCCGCAACCATGACGAAGTCGGTCGGGACGGGTTCGGTCTGCACCATCGCGCCCGAACTGCGCTCGGACTGGCCGGTGATACCGAACTCGCCTTCCTGAATCGCGGTCATCAGCTTCTGCTGACTGCGGATGTCGAGCGTGTTGATTTCGTCAACGAACAGCACGCCCTTGTTGGCTTTGTGGATGGCACCGGGCTCG
>CAYNQM010000220.1:3409-3844 GCA_964399275.1 uncultured Haladaptatus sp. | reverse complement strand
CGCTGGACGTTCCGCTGTGGCGGGAACGTGACGGGGACGTTCATCACCGTCGCGTTACGCCCCGATTCGGACACGCGATCCCAGATTCGCGTCGCCTGCACGTCTCGTCCCATCGGAACGTAGGTGTCGTAGGACCCGACTTCGCGGTCTTGGAAGCCGTAGACGCCAGTCTCGCCGGGGTTGACGCCCGTCGTGAGGGCGGGCCAGCAGGCGGAGGATTCGGGCGGAACGATGCTGTCTATCGCTCCGGCGCTTCCTTCGCTCGCCAGCGAGGCGATGTTCGGGAACTCCGAGGCGTTGTCCTTGAGAAAGCTGTTCGCCTGGACCTGCGAGACCAACATATCCCACAAGGTCGACTCCTTCCTGTCCCGTCGGGGAACGATGAACGGGCTGTGGGTGTCGAGGAGGAGTACCCACAGGAAATACGGCTCGTCA
>CAYNQM010000220.1:0-3399 GCA_964399275.1 uncultured Haladaptatus sp. | reverse complement strand
CGAGGCGTTGTCCTTGAGAAAGCTGTACGGCACGCCGTCGATACCGAAGAAGGCGACCCGCGGGTCGTCGTCCCCACGGAGCTTATCGAAGAGACCCATATCGTCGCCTACCACAGGCGACTACAAGAAGGTTCGTTTCCGTGCTACACTGTCTCAAATATCGTCTTCACCTCACGAGCTTTCGAACGCGGTGAACAGCGCCTTTCGAGTGCTCGCGTCGATGAGCGAATCCAGCGTCTCGGCGTGGTCGCCATCGACCTGCGCGAAGATGCCGAGCGGAACGCGGGCGGTCGCGGCGTCCGTGTTCCCGCCCGTCGTCTCGCTCGCGTCGAACGCGCCATCGAGGATGTCGAGTGCGCTAGTTCGAACGTCCTCCGCACGGCAGGAGATAACGATGGTTTCCTCGTGGATACCGAACACCGCCGCGGTCGAAACGCCCTCCAATCGCAGGAGCGAATCAGCGGCCTCCTCTAACGCACTCACTGAGGGAACGATGCCGACGTTCGTCACGGCGAAACTGGCCCGTCGCTCTCGGTTGGCGATGGCTTCGCCGAGCACGTCGAAGGTATCGCCGCTGACGCCCGGCGAGCGCAAGTCCTCGATTCGGCCGAGGTCGGCGAAGGTGTGGAGGAATCCGGCGGCGTCGTAGTCGTTCTGGCCGTTCGCTCGGCGGAACTCCCGCGTTCCCGCGCGGACGCCGTACAGCAGTGCGGTCGCCACGCGCTGGTCGGGAATGAGTTCCGCATCGCGGACGAGGTTCGTGACGACGGTCGAGGTCGCGCCGTCGTCGGTGCGCGTGACGGTCAAAATGTTCTCCTCCGCAGTCGGTCGGTGGCGGACGACGCCGACGACCGGGGGATTGTTCGACAACCGGGGAACCGCCCCGCCACCGCCGACGGCGATTGCGGCGTCACAGTCTCGCAGTCGTTCGCCACGCTCGTCCATGGTCGTCAAGTCCACGTCGAAGATGTTACAAAATGCTTTGCTGTCCTCGCCCGTCACCTCGCCTTCCGCCGCGATTCGCCCCGCGACGCCCCAATCTTTGCAGAGGGCCTGCAAGCCGACCGCCGCCGCGAGCGAGTCGATGCTGGCACCCTCCGGAACGACGAGGGCGACTCGATTCGCTCCGGCGACCGTGCCTCGGAGTGAATCGAATGGTGCTGGGTCGTTTCCGCCGCGGCGCAGACCACGGAACTGAACGGCATACAGGATTCCCCCGCCGGAGAGGACGACCACCAGCGCTGCGACCACGACAGGTGCGTTCTCAAGCAGGAGTCCTGCGGGCATGACAGCAAGTAGCTCGTTCAAATAGTATGAATTTTCGGCTGTATTACTGTAGCAGTTATAAGATAGGTTCGTCTTCCCGGTCGAGGTTGCGAGGCGATTGTGGATGCTGGTCGACGGGTATCGCTCGAAAAAATCGACGGAATAAATTGACGACTAGTTGAAGTTCTCGTCGTACAGGTCTTGTGCGTGCTCGATCGCGTCGAGCGCCGCCTGCTTGTCTTCCCAGCCCAGCGTCTCGACTTCCTTGCCCGCTTCGAGGTTCTTGTAGGTCTGGAAGAACTCGTCGATTTCGTCCTTCTGCTGTTGGGTGATGTCGTCCACGTCCTGAATGCCGTCGAATCGCGGGTCTTCGATGGGGACGGCGATGACTTTGTCGTCCTGTTCGCCGTCGTCGTCCATCTTCATGAGCGCGACGGGGCGAACTTCGATGACACAGCCGGGGAACGTCGAATCTTCCACGAGGACGAGCACGTCGAACGGGTCTTCATCGTCGTAGTAGGACTGCGGAATGAACCCGTAGTCGCCGGGGTAGTGGACGTTGCTGTGGAGCACGCGGTCGAGCATGACGCCGGGGATGTCTTTGTCGTATTCGTACTTGTTCCGGTCGCCTTTGAGACACTCGACGACTGCGTAGATTTCTTCGGGCGCGTTCGGTCCCGTCTCGAGGTCTTCCCAGAGATTCGTCATGGGTCGTCTGCGAATCGATGGGAAGACCAAAAAGTCCTTTCGGGATGGACGCAAACTCAGCCTGTCGCTCGATTTCCACTTGAACCGAAAACCATCACCACAATTGTTGCATCCTGTAGTGGGGTTAAAATCGAGCGAAAGCAAAGAGAAACACCAAGAAAGTTGAGAAGGGTTAAATATCTCGGTTACATATCTCGTTCTGTCAAAGCCAATGTCAGAGGCACAAACACTCACTGAAAGCAGTACCGCCCGCGACCTCACCGCGTTTCAGCGCAACATCCTCATCGTCCTCACCGAAGAGCCGATGTACGGTCTCGCTATCAAGCGCGAACTCGAAAACTACTACGACGAGGAAGTGAACCACGGTCGTCTCTACCCCAACCTCGACACGCTGGTCGAGCGCGGACTGGTCGAGAAGAGCGAACTCGACAAGCGAACCAACCAGTACGGACTGACCCAAGCGGGTCTCGAAGCGGTCGAAGACTCGTTCGCGTGGTCGCTCTCGAAATTCGTAACGAACGACGAGCGCGCGGAACAGCTCCATTCGCTTATCGAGAAGTACGAATAGCGCAGTCGAACACGAGTTCGACGGATCGTTCAACTACCGATTTTTGTTCGTCTGACGGCCACGCGTTCCGTGGAAAGTACTCCGTGCAGAACTCAGTGACTTCTGCGTTGGTCGCCGACTCGACGCGGCGAGCGTAGTGGTTGCTCATGAAGTCAGCGAACGCGACGGCGTTCGCGCCGTGAACGTCGCCGTGAAGCTCCCGCACTCGGTCGGCGACTGCTCGATTGTGCTCGTCGATTTCGTCCCAGTCGTCCGGGTCGCCGGGACCGTCGAGTGGGATTTCGACTGCCCGTTCCGTATCCTCGATTCGTTCGACGCGAATCTCGCCGTCTTCGATCCACTCGTCGGGGTGGAGGACGAGGACGGTTCGGGTGTCGTCTTCTCGCACGCGCGCCACGAAATCGTGCGCCGCGAGCAGTCGGGCGCGCTCGTCGCGGTACGCGTCGGCTTCGTCGTCGCCAGCGTCGCGCGCGAGGTGAGTCAGTCGTTCCGCCTGCTCGACGGTTTCGGTCGGAAGTTCGGATTCGTCCGCGAGTTCAGATTCGTCCGGCAGGTCAGCCATCGTCTAACGCCTCGTTTGCGACTTTGTCGGCGCGGTCGTTTACCTCCCGCGGAACGTGTTTCAGCGACCACTTGTCGAACTCCTCCAACAGTTCCCGTACCCGAACTCGCTTCTCCCGGAGTTCTGGATCGTTCGTCTTCCAAGCGCCCGTCACCTGTTTGACGATGAGTTGCGAATCTCCTTTTACGTCCACGGAGTCGAATCCGTAGTCGCGCGACGATTCGAGGCCCGAGATGAGCGCCTCGTACTCGGCTTTGTTGTTCGTCGCGCGACCGATATTCTCGCCACCCACACC
>CAYNQM010000219.1:0-3900 GCA_964399275.1 uncultured Haladaptatus sp. | reverse complement strand
TGTTCGGCGCGAACCTGCTCCAGTTGCCGACCGATGGTGTTCGAGCGGTTGCCCGACACCTCGGCCAGATGGAGATTCTCCTCGACGGTGAGGTTCGGGAAGACGCGCCGTTCCTCCGGAACGAGCGAGATGCCCCGCGCAGATATGTCCTCGGGAGTCATCTCGGTGACGTCTTCGCCTTTGAACGAAATCGTGCCGTCCCGGACGTTCGGCGGTCGCGCGCCCGAAATCGAGCGCAGCGTCGTCGTCTTACCCGCGCCGTTGCGGCCCAGGAGCGAACAGACTTCGCCCTCCTCGACGCTCATCGACACGTCGCGCAGGATGTGGCTCTCGCCGTAGTAGGCGTCCACGTTTTCGAGGTCGAGCAGGCTCATAGCTCGACACCTCCCAGATACGCCTCCTGAACTTCCGGATGACCCTGCACCTCGTCGGGCGTCCCCTGGGCGATGACGCGCCCGCGATTCAGCACGACAATGCGGTCGGAGACGTTGAAGACGATCTCCATGTCGTGTTCGACCAGCAGGATGGTGAGGCCGAGTTCTTCCTTGACTTGCTCGATGAGGTCTACTGTCGCGTGCGTCTCTTCGGGCGACATCCCTGCTGTCGGTTCGTCCATCAGCAGGAGGTCGGGTTCGCTGGCCAGTGCGATGCCGAGTTCGAGGCGGCGTTTGTCGCCGTAGGGAAGGTCGGCGGCAGTAACCGCTCGTTGGCCGAGCAGGCCGACCGAATCCAGCGTTTCGTGGGTCAGCGTATCGACTTTCGGATAGTTTCGCTGGTGCATGAGGAAGTTGAACCGGAACGAGCCGTGTTCCGCGCCGAGCGCCGCGATGCGCGCGTTCTCCTCCACGGTCAGGTCGGGGAAGATAGAGGCGGTCTGGAACGACTTGCTGACGCCCGACTGAACCACGTCGTGCGGCTTGAGACCGGTGATCGACTCGCCCTTGAACTGAATGTCGCCCTCGGTCGGGTCGAGCATGCGCGTGATGAGATTGATGAGCGTCGATTTTCCGGCCCCGTTCGGGCCGATGACGCTGACGCGCTCGTCTTCGTGGATTTCGAGGTCAACGTCGTCAACCGCGACGAGTCCGCCGAACTCCTTGGTGAGACCGTTCGTTTCCAGGAGGGCCATCAGTTACCACCCTCCTGCTCGGAGTCCGGGGTCGGAGCCGAAATCATATTTCGCACGCGCTCCACGATTCCCCAGATGCCGTCCGGGAACAGTGCGATGACGGCGACGAAGACGACGCCGAGGATGAGGTGCCAATACGGTTGAATCGCGGGATTGCCGCTGACTACGTTCTCGACGTAGAGATAGAGGCCAGCACCGAGCATCGGACCGACCATCGACCCGACGCCGCCGAGGACTGTCATGACGACGATTTCGCCACTGGTCGTCCAGTACAGCGATTCGACGGGAACGTACGAGCCGTGAACGACGAACAGGCTTCCGGCGACACCGGCGAACGCGCCCGAGAGGATGAACGCCATCAGTTTGTATCGCCAGACGTTCAGCCCGACGAACGACGCGCGCTGTTCGTTCTCCCGAATCGCCTTGAACACCAGTCCGTAGGGCGAGTGAAGGATGCGGACGACCGCCGCCACGCAGAGCACCGTGATGGCTCCGACGAACAGGTAGAGCCAATCCCCGAGCAGTGGTATCGGCGTGCCGAGCGGAATCGATTCGAACGCCGCGAACGCATCGAGGAAGCCGAAGAGGTTGCCCACTGCAACGTCGGTAAAGCCGTTCTCGCCGTTCGTTAGCCCTTGCAGGGGCGAGAGCGCGAGGTAGTAGGCCATCTGGCCGAACGCCAGCGTCAGGATGGAGAAGTAGATGCCGCCCCGCCGAAGCGAGACGAAGCCGAGTATCCACGCCAACAGCACGGCGAACAGCGTTCCGAACAGCACGACGAGTATCGGACTGCCGCTCACGCTGGCGCTGAAGATACCCGCGGCGTAGGCCGCGCCGCCCCAGAAGGCGGCGTGGCCGAACGACAGCAGTCCGGTGTAGCCGAGAAGCAGGTTGAACCCGAGCGCGAAG
The DNA here is from genome assembly GCA_964399275.1 of uncultured Haladaptatus sp. GTDB lineage: Archaea > Halobacteriota > Halobacteria > Halobacteriales > Haladaptataceae > Haladaptatus. Next base: position 1,862 of record CAYNQM010000219.1, on the reverse strand, counting down.
ATGCCCCAGATGAGGATGAGCGACGCCAGCGACTGGTAGCCGCGGAAGATACCGCTGACGACCGGCGCGCGCACGAACAGCCACGGGAAGATGGCGACGACGAGCGCCGTGATTGCGACGACCGAGCGTTCGCTGTCGCCGACTCGTTCCCACATCGACACGTCGCGCGATTCGACGACCGTGCCGCCGTCCCCCGTCGCTTGGTCTGCCGGAGGTTGGTCGGTCGTTTCGTCGGTCATGGTGCCACCTCCTCGTTCCCGAGCAAGCCCTGCGGCCGTGCCAGCAGGATGATGGCCGCGAGGACGTAGATGCCGACTTGCGACCACTGCGGTGCGACCGCGACCAGCGACGAGAGAGTGAGTCCGATCAGGATTCCGCCGACGACTGCACCTCGAATGCTTCCGACGCCGCCGATGACGACGACGAGGAACGAGGGAACGAGCACGTCCATTCCGATGTTCGGGTTCACCGCGTAGAGCGTGCCGCCGACGACACCGGCGACGCCCGCGAGTGCCGCACCGACTCCGAACACCATGAGATACGGTCGGGTGATTTTCACGCCGAGCAGTCGAACCATCTCGGCGTCACGTGTCCCCGCGCGCACGACGAGCCCGAAGTCAGTGAACTCAATGAGCAGGTAGACCGCGACGACCAACACGGCGGTGATGGCGATGACGTAGAGCCGCCACTTTCCGATGGTTCCCACCAGCGGAAGGTTCGCCGGGCCGGTGAATCGGGCGGGGCGGGCGAAGTTGTAGCTCTGCCCACCGAACAACACCTTGAACAATTCCTGCACAACGATGGCGAGTCCGAATGTTAACAGGATTTGGTCAGTGTCGGGGCGGTCGTAAAACGGTCTGGCGATAAAACGTTCCATCAGTAAGCCGACGCCAAAGACGACTATCGGGACGATGATGAGTGCGGGGATAAATCCCCAGCCAAGTCCGACTTGGCCGAAACCCCATTCGGCCAGTTTTCCGTCGCCGATGTTGATTTTGAGCGTGATGAGCAGTCCGAGATACGTGCCGAGCAGATACAACGCCCCGTGGGCGAAGTTGACGAACTTGAGTGTTCCCAAGATTATCGACAGGCCGATGGCGACCAGTACGTAGATGGCCCCTTGCTGAAGGCCGTTCAGCAGTATCGTCGCTAGTTCCGAAACGATGCTCACAACTGCCCCTCCCGCTGATGCGTAGCTATCATGTGTCTGTGGTTTTTGTCATCAATGTTAGTCATACTCTACCAAATTAGTCACGCGTTACCAAATATAAGCATTGGTATGCATCGTGACCGCTTACTCGTAGGAACCGAGGTTGCACTTCGACGCTGGCCCTTGTCCGCACTTGTAGCCGAGTTTGTCTCGGCTGGTGACTTGGACGATTTCGAAGTATTTGCCGGACTTCTGCTGCGATTTCGGGAGCCCTTTTACGACCGGCACTGCGCGCTGGGCTTGGTGGTCGCATTTCCGCATCGTCTCTTGCTCCATCCCGAGGTTGTTGTACTGGTGGCCTTCGAGTTGCTTGATGACCTCCGGCGGGTAGAACGTCTCAGCGCGCTCGACGGCCGCCGCGTACTGTAGCGTCTGTGCATACGCGAGTTGCGCTGGTCCCGAGGGAACTCGCCCGTTGTACTCCTTGCCGAAGAACTTCGTGAACGAGTTCGAGGGTTCGTTGTCGATTTGGGAGTCCCACGCCACGGTGCCGAAGATGCCCTCGATGGCCCCGCCCGCGGCCTGCGCCATCGGGCGGTTGTAGAGCGGCATCACGATTTCCATGTTCTGGTCGATTCCGGCCTGAACCGCACCCTTGAGGGAGTTCGCGCCGTCCAGTCCGTAGTGGTTCAAGAACAGGGCGTCCGCCCCG
>CAYNQM010000218.1:0-4072 GCA_964399275.1 uncultured Haladaptatus sp. | reverse complement strand
CGGCGTCGCCTCCACCAGCACGTCGTAATCGGCCTCGAAGACGTCGTCAATCGGGACTGTTCCAACCGTTGCATCGTCCGATTTCCGGTCGAAAGCGGCGTCTACGTCGATACTATCGTCATCGACGACTGCGCTCTTCGAATCGGCCAGCGCGGTCACGGTGTGGCCGTACTCGCCCGCGAGTTCTGCGACGGAGCGGCCGACCGCACCCGCCCCGAGCACTGCGAGTTTCATGCGAGTCCCTCCCCGTCGGTCAACGGAGCGATGACGCGCAGTTCCTTCTCGTCGGCGATGGTCGTTACCGTATCGAGAACGTCGCCCGACTCCGCGGAGTCGGTAGCGAGTCGAAGTCGCGCGCTGGACACGTCGCTGGTTCCCTCGGGTGCAGAGAGAGAGATATCGACGACGGAGGTGTTCGACTCGGTCGTAATCCGCGAGAGCGTATCGGAGATGTCCGTATCGATGATGTGACCGGTGAGGACGAGCGTTATCTCTTCGTCGTATCGTTCTGCTCCGGCACGAATGACGTTCACACTCGCTTCGCGGAGCGCGGAGACGATGGTGTCGAACCGGTCGGGAGGACACTCCAAGTCCACTTCAACTGGGATGTGACCGCGCGGCGTGAGCGACCCACGTTCGTGAAAGACGCTGAGCAGATTTCCGCCGTGTTCGGCAATCGGTTCGAGAGCACGAAGCAGTTCACCCGGTTCGTCGGCGAGTTCTAACCGAACCGTGTACGCCTGCACGCTCCCGTCGTGGTCAGCCATGATAGCAGGATTGGGGCGGGGGAGACTATAAGCCTTCAGACGACCACAAAATTCTCCAATTCGGGGACAGAAACGGGGTGAAACGAATGTAAAACGGTGTGCAACGCTAATTAGTCGCCACTTATGCCACCCGTTAACGAGCGCGTAGTAATACCCTTGCAGCCTGAACGGCAGGTTGGTGACAGCCGATGCAATTCACAGATGCAGTTGGTGCAAGCAGTGACAGTAGAGCCAAAGACCACGTCTGCGCATTCTGCCAAACGGCCTTTGATAGCCGCGACCGGATGTGCCCCGTGTGTGACGCGGAAATCGTCCACCGTGGAGAGCGATAGTATCTCGTTCCGTAATCGCGCTTGACTCACTTTTCCTGAAGTATGCCGGTGAAAAACTGAGCGCTAGCTTAGTGCTGACTGTCCCAGTGTTCCGCGCTGTATTCGAGTGCCTTCTGTTCGCAGTAGCACATCTCCATCGTCTGGCCGTCGTAGCTGTCGCCGTGGTAGACGCAGTCGCCGTCAGCCCAGTGTTTCTTGCCAGCCATCGGCGTTTCCAAGTTCTGCCCGTTTCGACTGAGAACGTCGCCGAGCGCGTGCTCGGAGTTGTCCGGGCCAGTGAGGTTCTTGACCTTGTCGCAGGCTAAACTCGAATAGTGGTTGTGGAGCATCTCGTGGGCCGCGGTGTGTTTGAACGGGAGTTTGTTCTTGTCATTTCCGTACGTTTTCGCGTAGCACGAGCGGTCTTGCTTCCACGCATCGCCGAGTCCTGCTTTCCCTGCCGGATTGCCGCCGCAGTTGACGACGAGTTGGTGAGAACCGTTGGCAGTCCACCCTTGGTTGACACGGTAGTCGTCCCACTGCGTGAGGATGTCGCCGTCACAATCGGCAGACCAGTCGATGTTCCATTCGGTAATCTCGTAGCCCGAGATGTAGCCGTTGTCCGTCGCTTGTCCGAACACGTCCTGTGCGCCGAGGCGCGACCAGTATCGATACTCCGAATCGACGAAGGTGGGCTTGTAAATCTCGATGTTCACCGAGTCGTAGTTGCCCGTTTCACCGTAGCTGAAGGAGTTTATCCACTCGCGGCCCGCGGCCTCGACGGGCCGAACGACGCTGTTTCCAAGTGCGGCAGTCGTAATCGCTCCGGTACCGAGACTCTTAATGAATGATCTTCGATTCATTTTATTCTTCCCCTCCAAGAAAATATATCCAATCGCCAAACTTCAATTTTTCACATACGTGTCCTAACACGTGTGGATTCGTCCCCCCACACCGTCACGGCGAATCGATAGTGAAGTCACTCACGGCAATCGACAGCGAAAAATCGAGCGGCGAAACGGAGACTGTCGCTTAGAAGTAATCGACAGCCTGCGGCAGTTCCTGCTTCATACCTTTGCGCTCTCGGATTTCCATGATGGTCTCGGGTTGGAGGTTGTCCGCCATGACGCGGAACCCGGCGTTCTCCGTGTTCCACGACGCACGACCTTCCGTCGCACTGCGGATGTCCGAGGAGAACCCGATCATCTCGTCAACCGGCGCGATACCTTCGACGACCATGAGGTCGCCCTCCTGGTACATGTCGTCCACGCGGCCACGGCGACCCTGAATCTCGCCGGACGCGGCACCCATGTGCTCGTTCGGCACGTCGATGCGCACGTTCTGAATCGGTTCGAGGAGTTTAACGTGCCCGTGGATGAGCGCGTTGTGAACCGCCTGTCGAACCGCAGGGATGACCTGCGCCGGACCACGGTGGATGGTGTCCTCGTGGAGGCGCGCGTCGTGGAGTTTGATGAGCGTCCCCTCGACGGGTTCGGCAGCGAGCGGACCGTCGTCGAGCGCCTCTGTGAGGCCCTCGATGACGAGTTCCATCGTCTCGTTCAGGTGCTGGATACCCTTCGTGTCGTCGATAAGGATGTTCGTCCCGTGGATGTGCTCCACGTTCTGACTGGTATCCTTGTCCATACCGGCTTCCTGCAGGACTTCACGGCGTTCCTGCTCGGGCATGTCCATCGAGATATCGCCGAGTTTCAGCTTTCCAACGATTTCGTCCGACAGCGGTTCGACCGTGATGTAGAACCGGTTGTGGCGGTTCGGGGAGATACCTTCGACTTCGGTGGTTGCTCCCTGAACCTTCTCGCGGAAGACGACGATAGGCTCACCAGTCGTCACCGGAATACCCTGGTTGCGCTCGATACGCTGGGTGATGACTTCGAGGTGGAGTTCACCCTGTCCGCTGATGAGGTGTTCACCCGTGTCCTCGTTGATGTCGATTTGGGTGGTCGGATCTTCTTTGGAGACCTGTCGAAGCGTCTCGATGAGTTTCGGCAGGTCGTCCATGCTCTTTGCCTCGACGGACTTCGTGATGACGGGTTCGCTGATGTGTTCGATGGACTCGAACGGCGTCATCTCCACGCTCGACACCGTCGAACCGGCGATAGCGTCCTTCAGACCGGTGACGGCCGCGATGTTCCCGGCAGGGACCCGCTCCACTTCCTCGCGTTCGCCGCCCATGTAGATACCGACACTCTGGACGCGGTTCGTGCCGACGGTTCCCGAGACGTAGAGGTCTTGGCCTTTCTCCAGCGTCCCGGAGAAGACACGACCGGCGGAGATTTCGCCAGCGTGCGGGTCGATACCGATGTCGGTGACCATCAGGACGACTTCGCCGTCCGGATCCACGAGTCGCATCTGTTCGGCGAGTTCCGAGTCGTCGTCACCACGCCAAACACGCGGGATACGGCGGGGCTGAGCCTCGATGGGATCCGGGAAGTGTTCACAGACCATGTCGAGGATGACGTCCGACAGCGGCGTCTTCTCGTGAAGCTCTTGGCGCTTGTCGCTGCGTTCGAGTTCCATGATCTCCCCGAAGTCCATGCCCGTCGCTTGCATCGACGGCATGGAGACACCCCACTTGTAGAGTGCCGACCCGAATCCGACGGTACCTTCTTCGACGGAGACGGTCCAGTCGTCCACGTCGTCCATGTCCTCGGTCATGCCGCGAATCAGTTCGTTTACGTCGTCGATGACGTTGAGCAGGCGGCGTTGCATCTCCTCGGGACCCTCTTGGAGTTCCGAGATGAGACGGTCAACTTTGTTGATGAACAGGGTTGGCTTAACGCCCTCACGGAGTGCCTGTCGGACGACAGTCTCCGTCTGCGGCATCGCACCCTCGACGGCGTCCACGACGACGAGCGCACCGTCAACGGCCCGCATCGCACGAGTCACGTCGCCACCGAAGTCGACGTGGCCCGGCGTGTCGATGAGGTTGATAAGGTGGTCTTCACCCTCGTACTCGTGAGTCATCGAGACGTT
>CAYNQM010000217.1:0-4084 GCA_964399275.1 uncultured Haladaptatus sp. | reverse complement strand
GCTCGCAATCGAGATTTCTTCGAAATCTCGCACGCCACACCCTCCCCAACCGACTGCGTTTCTCACTGCGTTGCGATACTCGTCCCTCGCACGCTGTCAGCACAGGCCTTCGTCGGTTAACGACTCAGGCCTGTGCCAGCGCGCGCCGGGTGGAAAATTCGAATTGTGCGAATCTTCACGACCACCTCGGCGCGCGGTTAGCGACCGGAGGTCGCTCGCGCGAGGTCTTCGTGAGCGAAGCGAGCGAATGGCTCGTCAGCGCGTGTCCCTGACGGTGGACGACCGAATGGTGTTCTCGTGAATGCAGTGAACGAGAACTCGGACGAGGTTCGCTCGTCCGAAATGAGGGAGGAGGCTGGGGAGGTGTGAGGGCTGTTGCGGTGTTTGGAGTCGGGACTAACTAGCGACACGAAAATACGGTTTCTTCGACCACACCGTGTTGGGCCATCGCGCACACGAAAACAAGGAAATTCGCTCTACTCATCCAACCGTTCGACGTAGCCCACAGTCCTATACCAAACCTCGCCGAAACACCCACACGAATCATGACGGAGATGGAGTACACGAAACTGGGGAAGACAGGTCTCGAAGTCTCGCGGCTCTGTCTCGGGTGTATGAATTTCGGTAGTTCGCAACCGTGGATGATGGACGATGAGGAAGCGAGCCTTGAACTCATCGACCGAGCACTGGAACTGGGCATCAACTTCCTCGACACGGCGAACGTCTACTCGCGCGGCGAGAGCGAACGAATCGTCGGGGAAGCAATCGAGGGCCGTAACCGCGACGAACTCGTCATCGCGACGAAAGTGTTCGGCCAGATGGGCGACTACCCGAACGGGCAGGGACTCTCTCGAAAGCACATCTTAGACCAAGCGGAGGCGAGCCTCGACCGCCTTGGAACGGAGTACATCGACCTCTACCAGATCCACCGCTGGGACGACGAGACGCCAATCGAGGAGACGCTGTCGGCACTCGACCACCTCGTGGAAACCGGGAAAGTTCGCTACGTCGGCGCGAGCTCGATGGCGGCGTGGCAGTTCACGAAAGCCCTCTACGAGAGCGATCTGCGGGAGTACGAGCGGTTTACTTGCATGCAACCGGAGTACAACCTCGCGGATCGCCACGAAGAGCAGAACCTCTTGCCCGTCTGCGAATCGGAGGGCGTCGGCGTCATCCCGTGGTCGCCACTCGCCGGAGGGTTCCTGACGGGCAAGTACGAACGCGGCGAGGAACCGACCGAGGGCCGGGCGGCTGAAGACGAGCACACCGAAGCGCGGTTTATCGAGGAAAACTGGGACGTGCTGAGCGAGGTACGCGCCATCGCGGAGGAAATGGGGGTGACGCCCGCGCAGATCAGTCTCGCGTGGCTCCTCCACAAACCGGTCGTGGATGCGCCGATTATCGGCCCGCGAACCATCGACCATCTGGAGGAGAGCGTCGAGTCCATCGACGTGTTGCTCTCCGACGAGGAGATAGCTCGTCTGGAATCCCCAAAGTCGCCGGTCTGGTCGCGTGATATTGCGGGACTCTAATCACCCCCTTCTCCGGTCGGACGAACTGGTAAGTCAGGGTAGTTGTGACACGTCGAAACGTGGATGAGATAACTCCGAGCGATATTTTTAAAAGTCGTGTGTTCAGAGAATAAAACTCACCTACGCACCACTGTTTGGAGCGTGATGAGAATCGAAGCGACGATCGTATCCGTAACCTGTAACGTCTTCCCTGCTCGTTTTTACCGTCACCGTCGCTAGAAATGATAGTAAACGGCCATAAATAGTTTTACGCACCCACCACTCAATCCGGCCGAAAGTGATATTTCGTGATTCGAAAATACAACAACGCGAGTAGTCAATCGCACCAAAGTTATAAATGCGGCCCTTCCGTCTTAGAGTGGTATGGTGGGTGTTAGCGAGCGTGACGATCCGCGTCGGCGAGACGGCGTTTCACGGCGTACCTTCGTGAAAGCCGTCGGAGCGTCCGGTACAGCCGCCGGACTCGCCGGTTGCACCAGCCGGGGACAAAGCGGCAATCCCAACGTGGTGCAGTGGGCCGCCAACGAGGACGTGAAATCCAATAAGGCCGCCGTAGAAAAGGCACTCCACGAGTCTGGGCTCGATAAAGATATCAAACTCGAAGTTCTCGCCGGAAACGAACAAACCGGTGCGAGGCAGTCGCAGTACCAGCGGTGGTTGTCCGCCGGTCTCTCGGAACCGGATCTGTTGATGGTAGACAGCGGTTGGGCACTTCCGTTCATCGCCCGACGCCAACTACTCAACTTGAGCGACAACTTGTCGAACGATACGCTCAAGAAAATCGACAACGACTACTTCGAGGGCAGCGTTATCACCGGCAAATCGAACGAAGGAGACCTGTACGCCGTTCCCTTGTATTCCGACTTCGGTACGATGCAGTATCGCAAGGATTTGGTGAAGCAGTCCGGATTCAAGCCTGACGAAGAAAACTGGGCGACGGAAGGCATCTCGTGGAAGAAGTTCTCGAAGGTGACGAAGAAAGTAAAAGAGGATAACGACGGCATCAACTACGGGTTCACCTTCCAAGCGAGCGCCTACGAAGGCTTGTCCTGCTGTGACTTCAACGAATTCATGACCAGTTGGGGCGGCACGTACTTCGGTAGCGTGGACAACCTGCTTGGCCCAGTTGGAAACCGTCCCGTCACCCTGGATTCGAAGCACGTTCTCGATTCGGTTCGGATGATTCGTACGTTCATCCACGGGAACAGCGCCCCGAACACGTTGGACGACTACGCGGGGAACATCGCCCCGCGAGCGGTGCTGAGTTGGATCGAAGAAACTTCCCGCGCGCCGTTTACCAACGGAAACGCGGTCATGCACCGCAACTGGCCGTACTCCATCAACATCAACGGCGCGCCGAAGAAAGACGGCGGATTCGGCAAAGACCTCGGCGTGATGCCGATACCCTACGGCGTCAAGGAAGGTGCGGTGAACAAGAAGGGCCTCGGTGGCATTTCGTCCGCCCTCGGTGGCTGGAACGTCGCGATCAACCCGAACAGTAACCGGAAAGACCAGACGTTGCAAGTCATCGAGGCGATGACGTCGAAGCATTTCAAACTCAAACTGTTCGAACTCATCGGCTGGATTCCGCCGGAGCCGAGCCTTCTCGACACGAAACGTGCCAGAAATATTCCCGTCATGGGTCGGTACGTCGATACGCTGCAAATTGCGGGGAAGAACGCCCTTCCGCGTCCCGTCTCCGTCGTCTGGCCGCAGGAATCCGGAAAGATTGCGCAGAGCGTTTTCGCGGCGTACGCAGGACAACAACCCACGGAACAGGCGATGTCGTCGTTGAACAACCAGATAAAGGAAATCGAGGAGTACAACAGGTAGAGGTAGACAAGAATGTCAACCGAACAAGCAACGGAGAGTCGGCAGAAGAAGTCAGGAGTGTACGCTGGCCTCGTCCGCTGGATAGAGAATCTCAGCGAGACGCAGTTCGCGTACCTGCTGTTGGCGCCCGCGCTGTTACTGCTCGGCGTCATCGCCTTCTGGCCGCTCATCAGCACGTTCGAAATGTCGCTCCGTGCCGACAGCCTTCGTGGCGTATCGCAGGTCGGCGAATTCGTCGGCCTTCAGAACTACACCGACCTGCTGACCGGAAAGTTGGACACGGTGGCACTGCCACAACCGTTCATCGATTTCAGTCAACCGTTCAAAAGCGCGCTCATCGTGACGTTCATCTTCACGATAGTCAGCGTCGCCATCGAGACGGTCATCGGGTTCGGGCAGGCGCTCGTTCTCGACCAAGACTTCCGCGGACGGCGCTGGGTTCGTGTGGCAATCATCATCCCGTGGGCGGTTCCTATCGTCATTCAGGGGATGATTTTCTACCTGATGTTCCAGCCGGGTATCGGGTTCGGCGCGAACCTCACCGAGATGATTGGGCTGACCAGCACACCGCTGGCCAACAGTAGCTCCGCGCTCGGCATCATCGTCATCGCCGACATCTGGAAGACGACGGCGTTCATGGCACTGCTCATCCTCGCCGGACTCCAGAGCGTCGACCGAAGCCTCTACGACGTGGCGAAGGTCGCGGGTGCGTCGAAGTG
>CAYNQM010000216.1:3007-4104 GCA_964399275.1 uncultured Haladaptatus sp. | reverse complement strand
CGTTCAGGAAGTAGGTAACGTGAGCGTACTTCTCCGATTCCGCGATTCGAAGCTGTGTCCTGTCGTTGTCGGCGAGCACTTCGCCCAGCGTGTCCTCGGGCAGATGCGGTGGGAAGGCGACGGGCAGGTCGAACTCCGCGTCGTACTGAGTCATCATCACGAACTCGACTTCCGGTGGACTGGTCTCGAACTCCCAGACGGGGTTGATGTCGCAAATCATCCGCGTGAGTTGGCGAGCGCGGTCGGAGCGGAAGTTGAAGAAAATCACCGCGTCGCCGTCTTCGAGCGCCGGGCCGCCAGAAATTAGCGTTGGCTCGACGAACTCGTCCGTCTCGCCGCGTTCGTAGGAATTTCGGACGGCATCGACCGCGGTTTCGGCGGTGTAGTACGCCTCGCGGTTCACGATGGCGTCGTAGGCGCGCTTGGTTCGTTCCCAGTTCTGGTCGCGATCCATCGCGTAGTAGCGCCCCAAGACGGTCGCAATCTCGCCGGTTCCGTGCTCGTCCACGACGTTCTGCAAATCGCCGAGAAACCCCTCGCCGCTTTTCGGCTGCGTGTCGCGTCCGTCGGTGAAGGCGTGCGTGACTGCTTCGACGTCACGATTTGCGGCGAGTTCGAGGAGCGCGTAGAGATGTTCCTGCGCGGAGTGAACTCCGCCTTCGCTGACGAGTCCCATGAAATGAACCCGTCCGCCGTGGTTGTTCGCGTAGTCGAACGCATCGCTGATGGCTTCGTTTTCCCCGAGTTCGCCCTTCGCGATGGCGTCGCTGATTCGAGTGTACTCCTGCCTGACGACTCGGCCCGCGCCGATGTTGAGGTGGCCGACTTCGCTGTTACCCATCTGCCCTTCCGGCAGGCCGACTCTGCGCCCCGTCACGTCGAGCGTTCCGTACGCGCCCGACTGTGCGAACCGGTCAAAGTTGGGCGTGTCGGCGGCCTCGATGGCGTTGCGCCCGCCGTCTTCGCTTCCCAGTCCCCATCCGTCGAGAACGATGAGTCCCGCTTGCATGGGCGAACCGTCGTCGTCGCGGGGTAACTATTCTTCGCTCGAAAGGCGACCTTTTTTCGGGGTGCGATGGGATGAGACGTGCATGACC
>CAYNQM010000216.1:0-2997 GCA_964399275.1 uncultured Haladaptatus sp. | reverse complement strand
GACCCCGTCCACTTCGATGGCATCGCCAAACTGGCGGATCGAATCGATTACGAGGGGGAAGAGCGCAACCATCGGGAACTCGCTCGGAGCGTGTGGGAGAGCTACCTCGACCCGCTGTACCACGAGAATACTGAAATTCTCGCGCCATTGGACGAGTTGCAACGTCGATGTGCGAACGTCGAGGAACTGGCCTTGGAAGACGACCAGTTCGAGACGATGCACGGACTCGACTCGGGAACCATCAACCCGAAACCGTTCAAAAACGGGCTGGTGGTGGATGTGGCACACGCCGCGATGAGTTCGTCGCCCTCCGACCTCGACCTCCACGACTCCCGCACAATCGTCAAGGCTGTTCATTCGAACGACGCGACGCGGAATTTCGAAATCGACTGGGTGCCTTACAACGAGGGAAGCAAACACCGAATCGTTCACGCACCGCGTGGTGACGACTTCGAGGAGGACATCGTCCACGCGCTTGCCCTCTATCGGGCCGAAAGTCGGCACGCCTTAGACCACGCGAGCGAGGTGTCCGACTTCCTGCTGTTGGACGGGCCGGTGTACCCCAAGGGAATCATTCGCTGGCGCGACCGCGGGTCGGTGCTCCCGGATCTCTTCGAGGAATCCGACGAGGTGCAGACGATTCTGGAAAACTACGTCCGACTGGTCGAGACGTTCGCCGAGCGCGACGTGCCGCTGGCGGGATTCGTCAAGAACATCTCCGCGAAGTCGATACTCCGAACCCTTCGGAAGAAGGACGTGAACACGCCGTGGGCGCACGACGCGGCGTTCTTCTCACAAGTGCTCGAACGCGGGGAGTACGTCGAGGACAGCACCGAACCCACGGGACGGCGATACGAACGCGACACCGACGACCTGACGCTGACCAACTGGTTCGTCTCCCGCGCGGGGTCGGATTCCTTCTTCGGCAGTGACGAAGCAGACCGCTACGTCGAACGCGAGTTCGCGCCGGAGCAGTACGAAGTAACCTTCTGCGTCATCTACGACCCCCGACGAGATTTGTTGTACAAAGTCGAAGCGCCACGGATTTTCACGGCGGACGAGTCCCGTCGGCGACGAATCGAGCGCCAGATTCTACAGGAAATCGCGGTCGAGAGCGGCCCGCCGACGGTCATCTCGAAGGCCGATTCGCTCGCCAAAATCGGTCAGAACAGCACTCGTTCGTTGATACGGAGCTTCGAGCGGTCGTTCGACAGCGAACTCGACATCAACTACGACGCGGTTCGCTGGGGCCGAAACTACTGAGGATCGTTTTTCTCGACCGTGATTTCGACTTCGTCCACTTCGACGCCGATGCGCGCGAACTGGGTTCGAATGTGTTCTTTCGCGGCGCTAACCGCTTGGTCGCGGGTGTCGAACCCGCGCGGCATCGGGGTTTCGAACGCGACGTTGACTTTCTTCCCCGAGACGGTCTGGGCGGTACCGCCGCTTTCCACCTGATAGAACTCGTCGCACACCCACACGTAGGGCGCGTCTTCGTTCGGGGCGCCTTTGAACGTGGGCGCGCGCTCGCCCCGTTCGTACAGCGTCCCGGTTAGGGTGGTTCCCCCTGCCTCACCGCGAACGAGTAACATGTGCTACAGTAGGATGTGGGGACATAAAAGGAGCGCGGGGGAGTCGGCGTGTTACACGGTGTCGAGGTGGTGCCAGATAGACGTTTCGTCTATGATTACTGAAATGAAACCATTAATAAACCATCCGAATGCGCTGTTTGGTAATGCGACTGACACCGCGCGCCATACTCGGGTCTCTCCAACTTCCCGTTGCGGGATTTGGTGTTTTCCTTCTCGTGATGTCGGCCTGATTATCGCCGCGGTCGGATTCGCCATTCCGCCGGACGAGGGATTCGGTTCTCGACGCGCCAGCGATACTGCTTCGTCTATTCAGCGGTCGCCGCCGTCGCGAGCGCCGTGATTCCGCTGGTCGCGTTCGGCGTTCTCGACCCGACGGGGTCGCTGTTCGGAACGCTTCTGCTCGGTGCCGTCCTGCTCGGCGCGAGTTCTCCCCTCACTCTGTTCGGCGCACTCGGATGGAAACTGGTCGCCGTTCTCTCGACGCGCCTCGGATAACGTTCGAAGACGGCGTGCGAAACACGTTTCACGGACGCCCGTGATGGCAGGCGCATGAGCGATTTACGTAATTTCGAAGACTTCGGAAATGATTCCGGTGACGACGCGGAGTCAACCTCGTCGGAAACCGAAGGAAACGACGAGTCGGACGACGACTTCGAGCGCGTCGAACTCGACCCCGTCGGCGACGACCGCGGTGTCGGGAGTCTTGCGGTGTCGGAAGGGCTGGCAATCGGCGAGGACAGCGACGACACCCGACTCCGGGCGTACGTCACTGCACCGAATCGGTCTGCGGTTCGAATCGGAAAGTACCTGCTCGTTCCCTACCCGGACGGCGAAAAACTGTTCTGTCGGATTACGACCCTCGAATACGCACAGGAGTTCCACAGCGACGACGCGACCGAGATTCACGCCCGGCGAGCCATGCGAAGCGACTCGATAGACGAAACGGATTATAAGTTCATCGCGACGCTGGAGCCGATTGCCGTGCTCTTCGAGGACGACGGCGAACTGAAACGCCGGATGACCGACCGCGTTCCGAAGCCCGAGACGGTCGTCCGACAGGCCAGCGACAAGCGTGAAATCAAGACGGGACTGAAGATACCGGAGGACGGCGTCTTCCTCGGCCACCTCTCGGTCGGTGGCGAGAAGGTGCAAACCGCGGCGGAGCCGCCGACTATCGACTATCGCGTGAAAGACGATTACGAGTCGGGCGACCCGCTGGTCTTCCGTCACACACTGGTCGCGGGCGGGACCGGGTCGGGGAAGACCCACGGCGCGAAAAACATGCTCCGGCAGTATCTCAGCGAGGAGCGAACCTAGCCGATGGAGGACGGGCGCGACGCTCGAATGGCGGTCGTGCAGTTCGACCCGCAGGACGAGTACGCCCAGATGCACGACGACAACCCCG
>CAYNQM010000215.1:0-4233 GCA_964399275.1 uncultured Haladaptatus sp. | reverse complement strand
TCACGATGATCTCCGGGTCGCCCCCTTCCATCACCGCGAACGCGCTGTTCGTGGTACCGAGGTCGATACCGAGAATCTTGTTACTCACCATTGTTGGGCAAACCTACCCGTTTGCATCGGTTAAAGGTTACTAGATGCCACGACGTGCCGCTGAGCGCCACCCCGACGACCGCTTGCGATTCGGGGTGCGGTAGTCGCTCTCATTCGGGAACTTTATGATGAACCGGTACTCCACCCGGAGCTCCTCAAAACGAAGTTACTCTTCGTCGCCGTTTCCGTCGCTGACCGTGACTTGTGCGGCCTGTAAGACCTTATCCGCCATCTCGTATCCCGGCTGATACACTTCGGCGATGGTGTTCTCAGGATGGTCACTATCGACTCGAAGCATCACTTCGTGGCGCTGCGGGTCAACGTCGGTTCCGGGTTCGGGGTCGATTTCGGCGACGTTCTCGGCCTCGAACACGTTGTCCAGTTCCTTCAGCGTGAGTTCGACGCCCTCGCGGAGGCTCTCGACGTTTTCGTGCTCCTCCTCGACGGCGCGCTTGAGGTTGTCGCGCACGTCGAGCAGTCGGTTCACGAGATCCTCCGTCGCGCGTTTTTCGAGCTGTTCCTGTCGCTTCTTCGACCGCTTTTTGTAGTTCTGGAAGTCGGCTTGTTTTCGCTTCAGGCGCGTTCGGAGGTCGTCCACCTCGGCTTCCAGTTCCTCGTTTTTCGACTGGAGGTCAGCCAGACGCGCTTCCACGTCTTCAGCGAGGCGTTCGTCCTCGTCAGCGACCTCTTCGACGAGGGCCGTCCCTTCGGGGCCAAGTACGTCTTCGTCCGGTGCCTCCTCGTTAGGAGCGTCTCCCTCGGCTGATTCCTCAGCGTCCGTCTGAGTAGCCTCGTCCTCGGTCATACGTACGGAAAGTCGGCGCGTGTGTTTAAGGGTTCAGAAACGGGACGCGAGTTCGATGCGGGCCAAAACCGCGACGAGGAGATTCGCGGCGAGCGTGTAGTTCGGTCGCCCGACTAACCCGCTGAGCGGGTCGAACTCGACCAGTCCGCGGCGCGAGAGGTCGGGTAACCGATTCCGGACGAGGTCGGTGATCACCACCTCGAACGATTCGTCGGCGACGGACTCCGGCGGTACCGACTGCTCCCATCCGGCGACTTCTCTGACGAGCACCTCCAACTCCACCGGTGCGTTTTCGGTGCGGCGAGCGACCGAGTAAAGCACGAATCGATTGCGGCGCTCGGGGAGGGCGGATAGCACCGAACCGAGGGAGCCGCGAGCCATTGGTGATCCCTTCCGGTATCGACACAGTCGAATTTTAATCCCGCCAACCGTTTCCATCGTTCAGTTGGTCGTAACGCGAGCCGATTCCGAGACAACGCCTACCGTACCGAACTGCTCCGAACTAGAAACCCGGATGTGACTGTTTCATTGGCACTGACTCGTCGGTAACGACCACATCGCGCCGATAAGCCATCGTTCGAATCTCCGAGAGGGTGGAATCGTCGGCCTACTCGTGCCAGCATGGGACACAACCCTTTTCGGGCGCGCGGGAGAACGGTCGGGTATGGCAGACGAGGAAGCCAACGAGAACGGCGACGAGGAGGAGAAATCCTTCCGAGAACGTGTCGAAGAAATCCGAGAACAGCGCGCGGAAGAGGGCGAAGGTGACCGAGAGGAGCGACTGGAAGAAGCCCTCGGCGGCGGCGGCGGTGGCGGCCCCGGCGGCATGGGCGGCAACCCGTTCGCACAGATGATGGGCGGCATGATGGGCGGCGGTGGCGGCCCGGGCGGTATGGGCGGCGGCCCCGGTGGCGAATCGGTCGGAAGCGAGGAACTCACCCGCGAAGTTCGACAGCTTCGGGACGAAGTTCGCGACGCGACGCGACAGCTTCATCGCATCGCCGACGCGCTCGAATACGACTGAGAAGTCTTCCCATTTCTCGGCAATCCATAGCGCGAAAACGGGGATTCTTATAGCTCCCGCACCTGTTTCGATTCGTAATAGTGCCGGGAGAGACGAGTAGCGGAAGTTCACTCCGTCTGTTCACAGACCGCGAGTTCATCGCAATTTCGAGCACTGCGTTCGCGCGGAGTCAGGCCTATTCGACCATCCTCATCGCGCTGGCGATGTACGCGGACATGTTCCAGACGACGAGCACCATGGAGGGCCTGTTCGGCACAGCGTTCGCAATCGTCCAGTTGTTCATCGTCCTCCCGTTGGGTCGGTACATCGACACGCGCAACTCGAAGCGAATCCTGCTCTTTGGACTCCTGCTCAACGTCGTCGTCTTCGTCGGCTTCATGTTCGTCGAAAACGTCACGCAAGTGATATTGGTGCGCGTCCTGCAAGGGACTGCCGCGAGCATCCTCTGGCTGACGGGGATGACCGTCGTCGGCGAAATCAGCGAGGAGGGTTCGCGGGGACTGTGGATTGGAACCTACAATCAGGTCGGGGCGCTCTCAAGCCTCGTCGGGGACATCTTCGGCGGTCTCCTGCTGTACCTCTACGGGTTTCAGGAGACCTACATCGTGCTGAGTCTCGTCACCATCTTGGCGTTCGTCTCCGTCCTCCTGTTCCTTCGGGATAATCCCGGCGGGCGAAAAGACCCGGAAGAATCCAGCGGCAGAGAGACCATCGAGATGCTCCTCGGGCGCTCGGCCATCAAGGCCCTCGTCTTCTTCCGCCTTTCCTTCAGCGTCGGCAAGATGGCGGTCATCACCTTCCTACCCATCTACGCCATCACGGAGTTCGACATCAACCCGTTCGTCGTCGGCGGCATCATGGCGGGCGGAAAGCTGACAAAGTCCATCACGCAGGGGAAAGTCGGCGACTGGACAGACCGCGTGGAAGGTACCCACCGATTCATCCTCGCGGGTGCGCTGGTGTACGCGCTCGGAACCGCGCTCATCCCGCTGGCGGGATTCGCGCACAACTACATTCCCGACATGACCGTCAACGCGCTCGGCGAGGAGATGGTGCTTCCCGGTGCCTTCTTCGTCCTCTTCGCCGCCTACGGGGTGCTCGGCATCGGCGACAGTCTCCGCCTTCCGGCGAGCATGGCCCTGTTCGTCGGCGAGGGCGAGCAGTTCGACGCGGTGGCCTCCAGTCTCTCCCTGCGCTCTATCGCGTGGAAGGTCGGGCAAGTCGGCGGCCCGGTGTTCATCGGCATGATTTGGGACGCCACGACGGTTCTCGTCGCGTTCTGGTCGGCGGCGGGATTCATCGTCGTCTCCTCAGTCGTCTTTGCGATGCTGTACAGCGTTGACTCTGCTCCTGACGAACACGTCGATGCAGTTGGGAGCGATTGACGGAGGGAACGACCGCAATCACGACTGCGAGAGCGTTCGGGCGTGGCGTGCGCCTAGCAGTTGCTTCCTGCCCCTCTCCACCAGAATCCGTATGCAATCTGTCACCCAACCGAAATCCGATCGTGAGGACGAGGCCTGTCCCCAGCAACTGCTACCGACTCGCCACAAAATTGCTTCGTCGTCCGAAAGTACGGATTCTGTCCAAACGTCCACACTAGCTTTCTCAACAAATTTCCGCGTCACCCGAATCTATATCACGAACTGTGATGCAAAACCAACCATGAAGCGGGAACTACTCGTCACCGACTTCTTAGATCGGGCACGGGATCACTACAGCGAGGAGGAAGCGGTCGTGGCGACGACCGGCGAACGATACACCTACGGCGAACTCGGCGACCGCGCCGACCGCGTCTCGGCGGCGCTCGCGGAGCGCGGCATCGAAAAGGGCGACCGCGTGGCCGTCCTCGACCCGAACACGCACTACCACCTCGAAGCGGCCTACGGCATCATGCAGTTGGGCGCTGTTCACACGCCGCTGAACTACCGACTCACGCCGGACGACTTCGAGTACATCCTGACCGACGCCGGGGTGGACGCCGTCATCGCGGACTACGAGTACGCGCCGAAAATCGAGACGATTCGCGACTCGGTGCCGACGGAGACGTTCATCAGCAACGACGCGGCAGAGACCGAGGGCGACTGGGAGGACTTCGACGAAATCGTCTCGGGTACGGAATCCGACTACGAGCGTCCGGCGATGGACGAAGACGAAGTCATCACCATCAACTACACCTCGGGAACGACGGGCGACCCGAAAGGCGTGATGCGAACCCACCGAACCGAGTCGCTCCACGCCTACCTCATCACGATTCATCAGGAACTCCGCGACGACGACGTCTACCTCTGGACGCTCCCGATGTTCCACGTCA
>CAYNQM010000214.1:0-4271 GCA_964399275.1 uncultured Haladaptatus sp. | reverse complement strand
GGTAGGAGTCGGCGGCGCGCGCCGGGCCGACGTTGTACGCTTCGTCGGCGTATCGGACGTGGCCGGAGTTTCGGTCGGCGTCGCTGTAGACGGCGACGGTGTCGATTCCGAGTTCCTCGCAGGCGCGCATCACGCGAACCGCGATTTCCCCGCGGTTGGCGACGAGAACCTTATCGAACATTCTTGCGGGAGTCTATTCTGGAGGGCTACCTCATTCTGTCGGTTTTTCTTTCGAGGTCTCTGGTCTTCTGCGTCAACTACGTTACTGTGTGCCAGTTGACGGACTTCGCTCTCGGGATGTTCGTCTGTACACTAATGGTCGCGTTTCGACGGCAGTCGGCGGGAGATTTGTCGCTAGCAAGTCCCGACTCCAATCAGACCGCCACCGCAATCGCACCGCAGAGGCCACGGGCCTCCCCAACCGATTCGCTTCACTCACTGCGTTCGTTTCGGTCATCCCTCGCACGGCTTCCTCCCGAGCATCCGGGCGGTGTGCCCTCCTGCTCGGGCCAGCGCGCGCCGTGTGGGAAATTCGCCTTTCGTGAATCGCCAGCATGCCAGCACACTCTCGGCGCGTGCGAGGAACGCGCACGAGGTCTTCGCGTTTGCAACCAGCTCGTCAGAGCTCGTCTCTGACGGTGGACGACTGAGTGATGTTCACGTGAGCGCATGCGAACGAAAATCCATGCGAACGAGGATCCAGCCGAGGTTCGCTCGTCCGAAGCGAACGAGGAGGCTGGAGAGGACGAGGTGCGGTTGCGGTGGTTGGAGTCGGGAGCAGCTAACACAGACGAAAATCCAGAGTCGGCAACAGCGATCCACGCAGAAAGGTAGTGGCCAGAAACAGCTCGCAGTGCGTCTCGTCGGAAAGTAATCGCGGCAATCACCCTTCGACGAATTTCCACGAAGCACGTCCAGCCAGAAACCCCACCACGCTTCCAACCACGCCAAGGACGCCGAATGCCAGTACGAGTTCCCAGAGCGCCAAATCACCTGACCAAACACCACCAACCAATCGCCGGACGGAAACGACCAGTCCGAACGAGAGTGCCGGAATCAGGCCGATTACGAGGCTGACGAGCAGGCCCCCGCCCCGGTACGCGCTCACGGCGGAGACGGCCGGGGGTGCGTAAAACAGTGCGACGGGAAGCAACAGGTTGTAGGCCAGCCGCGACCCCGAACCGCTTCCGAGGACGACGACGAACAGCAGGATGGCGACGACGCCAGCGAATCCGCCGACGAAAACCGACCAGTGACGCACCCGCTCCTCTGGACGACCCCACAACTCCGGAACAGCTATCATCGAACTGCCATGCAACGTCGAGGAAGATAAGCGTTCATCCGAGAATCGAGAAACAGTTTTGCCTCCCCTCTTCGAATGACGAGTGAGCATGGTATACAGTGACACCGAGGCGGCGTCACGCGACGAATTGCGAGCGCTACAGGATGAGCGACTCACCGAAACGGTCGCACACGCGTACGAAAATGTCTCTTTCTACCGAAATGCGCTGGACGACGCGGGAATTTCCCCGGACGACGTAGCAAGCGTCGAAGACATCTCGAAATTGCCGTTTACGACGAAAGAGGACTTCCGCGACAACTATCCGGACGGGATGTTCGCGGTTCCGCGCGAGGACATCAGCCGGATTCACGCCTCCTCGGGCACGACCGGCAAGCCGAAAATCGTCTCCTACACTGACGGCGACCTCGGTGTCTGGCGTGAGGTGATGGCCCGGTCGCTCTCAGCGGCGGGCGTCGAATCGGAACACGTCGTCCAGAACGCCTACGGCTACGGTCTGTTCACGGGGGGTCTCGGCTTCCACGACGGCGTCGAAGAACTCGGAGCCTGCGTCATTCCAGTCGGTGGCGGCAACACCACCCGACAAATCGACATGCTCCAAGATTTGGAGAGCGACGTGCTCTCGTGTACGCCGTCGTACTGTCTCTACCTCGCCGAAGCCATGGAAGAGCGCGGACTCGATCCGCGAGACCTCCCGCTCTCGACGGTCGTCATCGGGGCAGAGCCGTTCACCGATCCCATGCGCGAGGAAATCGAAGAGGCACTAGACGTGACGGCGGTGGACGTGTACGGCCTCTCGGAAATCATCGGGCCGGGCGTCTCCATCGAGTGTGCCGAGGTGCAGAACGGCCTGCACGTCTGGGAAGACCACTTCTATCCCGAAATCATCGACCCGAACACGGGCGAGGTGCTTCCGGAGGGCGAAGAAGGCGAACTCGTCATCACCAGTCTGACGAAGGAAGCCCTGCCGGTTCTGCGCTACCGAACCGGTGACATGACCAGCCTGAACTACGAGAAATGCGACTGCGGGCGCACCGCAGTCCGGATGGGCAACGTCACCGGTCGCGCCGACGACCTGCTCATCGTTCGCGGCGTAAACGTCTATCCGAGCCAAATCGAGGAAGTGATGGTGGATTTGGACGCCGTCGCGCCCCACTACCGAATCGACCTCACGCGCGAGGACAACCTCGACCGCATGAAAATCACGGTTGAATACCACGAGCAGTTCGAAGCCTCGCCGGAGGAACTTCGGGACGAAATCGAAGCCCGACTCGGAGAAATTCTGGACGTGACGCCCGACGAACTCGAAGTGGTCGAACCCGGTGCCATCGAGCGCACCGAGGTTGGGAAAGTAAAGCGCGTCTACGACCACCGATGAGGAACGCTTCCGGATTCCGCTAGAGCCACCGACCGAGAAGCGAATCCCGCTCGTGCGGGCGTTCGACCGTGACGACCGAGTTGTGCGCCGACGAGCGAACCTCGCCGACGGTTGAACCGAAGACGAACTCTCGAAGTCTGCTCTTTTGCGGCGCGCCCATCACCGTCACGTCGTAGTATTTCGACTGCTCGATAATCGCGGCCGTGGGATCGTCGGCTTCGAGCACCCAAGTATCGACATCGTCGAACTCGCCGAGTCGGTCGCGGGCGGCGGAGACGTACTCGTCGGCATCGGCCAGTCGTCGGTCGTCCTCGCCCGTCTCCGGGACGTGGAGTAGTTCGACCCACGCACCGTACGACTGTGCGACGGAGCGAGCGACGTCCACCGCCAGTCCCGAGTGGGGGCCGCCCGCAACCGGGACGAGAACGGACGAGATGCTCTGGGAGGCGTGATTGCCGCCGACGGTGAAAACGTCGCAATCGACGCATCCAGCGAGTTGCGCCGGAAGGTTTCGCCCCAGCGGATTTGGCGAGGCGGCCGACGCAATTTCGTCTAGCAGGACTGCTCCGGCCGAAAAGTCGTTCGTCGTCTCGCTTACAATCGCCGAAACTGACCGACCGACGCGGGCGGTTCCCTCCGTCTGTACGTCCGTCGCCGGGTCGAGCGACGTTTGAAGCATCTGTTTCGCCGCGTCTCGATGCTCGTTCAACAACTCTCCCGACCCGTCGAACGCCGTGCCGGACGGCCGGACGACCGGGTTGACGAGAATTACGTCGCCGTCCCACTGCTCGGCGAGCGACACCGCGAGTTCGAGCGTTCGGTCGGTCGCCATCCCGTCGAAGAGCGGAACGACGACGTTCCGGCGAGTAGGGTGGACACCGCTCTCCGTGTGCAAGAGCCAGGGAGTCCACGGCGTGGGACTCACATACATACTCCACGCGAGTTTTCAAAAACGTATGAATCCCATGGACTGATTGGCGGTTCCGAAAAAACGAAGGAGACGATTACCCGACGGAAATCGCGCGCTGAAGCGGATTCTGCGAATTTCAGTACGGAACGGGGAAGCGGGAACGAGAGAGCTACGGTTTGTACACCCGCCCGCGGAAGATGGCGATGGTCTCCTCGTCGACGGTCACGTTAACTCGATACGACGCCGTGCTCCGACTCTCGTGTTCGCGTTCAGCAGTTGCGATCACGGTTTCTCCGACTTCTGCCGCATCGAGATACGAGATGTTCGTCTCCAGCGCGAGCGCGGTGTCGCCCTCGGAGTTGGACGCCGCCGCGAAGGCGGCGTCCGCAAGCGAGTACACCGCTCCGCCGTGGGGCGTTCCGTGAAAATTTAGCAGGTCGTCGGAAACCGCGAGTTCGGTTCGCGCACGACCGGGTTCGAGAGTCGTGAGTTTGATACCGAGGGTGGCACAGAAGGGATCGTCTGCGATTCGGTCGCGGCGGTCGTCCGGTATTTCGGCCATGAGTCGCATGAGTACAGTAGTTACTTATATTCTACCCGAGTGGGTTTTCGTATGCCGTACAGCTACGAACCCCACTACTTCGAGGACTTCGAGGAGGGACAGACGTTCGAGAGCGTCGGTC
>CAYNQM010000213.1:0-4282 GCA_964399275.1 uncultured Haladaptatus sp. | reverse complement strand
GAAGGCATCCCGACGCAGGATATGGCGAAGGTCAACAAGCGCCTCTCCGAGGTCGACACCCGATTGATCGGTCCGAACTGTCCCGGCATCATCACGCCCGGCGAGGCGAAACTCGGCATCCTGCCGGGCAACATCTTCTCGTCGGGTAACGTGGGGCTGGTCTCCCGGTCGGGCACCCTCACCTACCAGGTGGTCGACAACCTGACCCAGCGGGGCATCGGCCAGACCACCGCCATCGGCATCGGCGGCGACCCCATCATCGGCACGGACTTCATCGACGCACTCTCGCTGTTCGAGGACGACCCGGACACCGACGCGGTCGTCATGTGCGGCGAAATCGGCGGCGAGGACGAAGAGGAGGCCGCGGCCTTCATCGCGGAGAACATGGACACCCCGGTTTCCGGCTTCATCGCGGGCCGAACCGCCCCACCGGGCAAGCGCATGGGTCACGCCGGTGCGATTGTATCAGGTAGTGGGACTGGTACGGCGGAGAGTAAGATTAACGCACTGAACGACGCGGGCGTCCCGGTCGGCGACACGCCCGAGGAAGTCGCGGACAATATCGAAGACTTCCTGTAAAGTCAGTTTCACTGGTTTTTGTTTTTCTCCGACGATAGAATCCGAGTTCTGTTTTCGATTTGGGAATGCGAGTAACTACTCTACAAACACCAAAACAAACAGATTCCCGGAATTGGCAAACCAATAGAATTATCCACTCATTGTCTAAACCCCACGCGAAGCAAACCGGGGTACCGCCGAAAGGCCAGTGGAACCAGCACTGAGTATCTAATCCGACCTCGGTTCTTCGATTACTTTGGCGAGATTGATGACTGCGTCGAACTCCATGGACGTTCCGTTTATCTGCACCATGTCGTCTTCGGCGTCGTACTTGATGAATTCGACATCAGCAGTTTTCGGAAGGTCAGTATGTTCAAGGGATATTTTTACCTCTCGAAACTTTTCTGGCGGAATCTCGTCTTTCGATTCGTCGCTTTCCCAATCTGCTACTTTCGCCACTAGTTCATCTACGGGTACCTCCGTTCCCTGTTCTTCGAGGTAGTAGAGCACGTAGCGTCGGCGTTCTTCACTCAGGAGTTCGAAAATGGTGTCTAAGTGAGGCATTCTCATCTACTTATTAATGCGCCAATACTATACGTAGGTTTTGGTTGGCCAACGTTTTTTCTCACGAAATATTCAAACTATCTGTCCAGATTAAAACTCATATCATTTCACGGGATAATTTTCTCTCTACAAAAACATCTGTGTGCTTCGTCGTCTTCGGCCAGTCTCTTTCGACACGCTTCTGAAGACACTACCGCCGACGGTCATGTTCTCGCGGGACTGCAATCGATTGGATATCTTTCAGAATATATTCTTTTTCTCCGGATTCGAGCGCGATACGACCGCGAAAATTGACCGTCTATACTGAATCGAGGGGTTTTTGTTAACTTGTAATTATGTTTGCTTTCGAGTATATTGCTATCCAGTCATCGTATGGGGGGTTCGACTCGCCGTTCCCTGGCAAAGATGCTCGTGGAAAATTTTCTCGTTCGACAGAAATGCTCCCGAACTCTTCCAGTCGTCGTCTGTGTTCCGAGAAATCGAAACAGCTCATCAAACCGATGTTACGGCCAGCATTCGGGCAGTTCATCTTCGTGTTCCGCCATTATCTCAAGGAGGGGCCGTATCTGCTCGAAGAGGGGGCCACGCATTACTGTGCCCTCCACTCGATTCCAATCAATGAATCCGGCATCATCCAGTCTCGGGAGATGGGCATGGTGGTTTTTGATGAGATAGTTTTTCATTTCCTCGTTCTCACCTCCGACCTCACCTTCGTCGCGCGGATTATCCTTGGCCACTTTCGTAAGTATTCGACGACGATTTTGATGGGAGAGCGCGTCAAATATCTGATCGAGAGACACGCTTTGCCTAGTGCTTTGAGAGGAGTTCTCTGTCATAGAGGGCATGAACTCTGTGTTATGTGAGGATGTGGGTGAAATAGAATAAGCATTCGGCTTGCTGTAAACCTCGCCAATTCAATTCAGAATAGTAACCGACGATTATGGCAACCTTCGAGAGCAAGAAGAACCGTCCCACACACTAGCAATCCAGAGACATGCGGATGCGTTGAATCACAAAAACTTCGTTCTGCGGGCGTCTCCCCGAGTTCGAACTGCCCCTCGGACGATTTTCCGCTCACGGTAGATCGAGCGACTCGAAGGCGTCGCTCGCTGAGTAGTTCGCGGTAAAATCATGGGTCGGGGCAGTGTGGAGCTAAAACCAACTAAATTTCTGCAGAAATCTGGTAGCGGGCGATACGACTCACTGCTTGCGGTTTGTGTCATTGGTTGATCTCCATCTGATCGATGTACGGTCGGCGTCGGCGTTCCATGCGTTCCAAGGGCGACTCCTTGTCGTAGTGCCGTTCGATGACTTCGAGGCCAGCGTTGACGCGCTCCGAGACGACCTCGGGAGGAATGCCGATGTTCAACTGCCATGTGATTGACCCGGTGCGAATCTGGTGCGGTGACCGACTTGACGGGCATTTGCTGGCGTGCGCGAACTCCGTCATTTCGCAGTCTTCCCGCTCCCGTCCGTGTGGACATGGACAGTAGTGACACGGCAACGTTGCGAGGTACGACCACGTTCGGATAGTGTCCGTTCCGGGTCGGCCTCGCATGCTCGCGAGTAGCGGTTGGCGATTGTGATCGTCGTAGACATCGTAGCGATTGTCGCGGATGTATTCCCGAAGGACAGACGAAACCTCACTCGGGATGGCAACCGGACGCTCGCCCCGCTTCTTGTTCTTTAGCGGCGTGTCCGTTCCGGGACGATGCTGGAATTCGAGGTAGTTTTCGTCGAGGTTCGCGTCCCGGAGATCCAGTGTCCGAATGCCACCGATCCGAGCGCCCGTATGCCAAGCGACTTCGAGAAACGCGTGCTTACGGATTCCCCGAAGTCGGTCGTCGTTCCGGTAGTGGTCGAGCAACTTGAGCGCCGGTGACTCCTCAAGGAGAGTCTCGTCGGAGCGGTCAGCATCGTCCACGTCGGGGATTCGAACAGCGTCGGTCAGGTCATCGACCGCCCCGAGCTGTTCGAGGTACTCGACGAACTTCTTGAGCGTCCACATCTCGGCTTCGAGGGTCGATGGCCTGATCCTGCCGCTCCGGATGTCGTAGTACTCATCGAGGTCGAACGCTTGGAGATCGCCGACGCGTTCGAGGCCGATGCCTTCGCACCACTCGACGAACAGCTTGAGACGATACTCCCATGAATCGACGCTGGCGTCGGTCGCGTCCGCCCGCCTGCGTTTGAGGTATCGCTGAACGACTTCGCGGGGCGAGAGATCCGCGGGATTTGGTCGTCGATTACGACTCATCTATCCCCCTTCGAAAGCATGGCGGCCTTCGCATCCTGAACGCGCTGGAACATCTCCCGGTCGCCGCCACGGTCGGGGTGGTGTTCCTTCAACTTCTGTCGCGCCGCAGCTTTCACGACGTTAGCCGAAGCATCGGGTGCGACATCGAGGAGTTCGTGGGGCGGTTGTCGGGCGACGACTGCGCCCTGTTGGTCACCGTCGGCGGGTGGAAGCCGAGCGTTGGCGAACTCGCTCTCGCCGGTCTCGACGGGCCGCTGTTCCATTTTGCGCTTCTCGCGGAGATAGAGGTACAACGTGCGGACGTTATCGCGCAGACGCGAGTAGGCGTCGCAGGCGACCGCGTACTGCTCGCCCTCCATCGTCCACCGAACGACCGCGCCCGGATCCGTCGGCGACGCGTTCGCGTAGGGATACCGCGGATTCTGCTTCTGGTGACGTGCTGCGGTCGAAAGCCGCCAGTCATCCACGCCAACGCGTCCAAGTTCCGTTTCGAGGTCGTTGATCGAGGTTCGAAGCGACGCCTCGTAGCGGTTGTTCCGGGTTCTCTCGGCGGGGTTGGTTCGTTCGAAGGTCGCAGGCCAGTCGATCTCGTTGCCGCTCATTCGGAATCGCCCTCCGAGCCGTATCTGTGGTGGTAAATCGTATCCACCCACGTCGAGTGGCCGTACTTCTGGTGGTGCTGCGCGGCGATTCCCATGCCGTTTTTCGCGTCACCGCCGAAGTCGCAGCCCGGTTCGTCGCAGCCGTACTTGCATGCGACGAGATTCATCGACCCTCGCCTCCATCGACCGCGAGCCCGACTTGTTCGGCCCGCCGTCGCATTCTGGTTTCGAGCATTTGACGCGTCGCGTCGGTGGTTTCGTACTCGTTGGTGCGACCATTCTTCCGGCCCTTTTCGAGTAG
>CAYNQM010000212.1:0-4327 GCA_964399275.1 uncultured Haladaptatus sp. | reverse complement strand
GTGCGTGTCCCTGCTCCAGAAGTGTTTGACGAAGGCGTGGTACACCCACCCATACAGTCCTGCGAGGAAGACCACGGTGCTCGCGATGAACACCGCCGGGCCGATGGTCGGCCCGACGAGGTTGGTTCCGCCGTGTCCGAGAACGAACAGCGCGGCACCGATGTAGAACCCTGCCCCGCCGATTGCGGTGATGAAGGGCCACCACGACGCCTCGCCGAAGCCTTTCGGCCAGTCCTCGACGGCCGGGAGGTGATGCCCGTGCTCCTCTTTCGAATCGTCCGTTACCGTCATACTGAGAGCGTTACGGTTCGACTACTAAAAATGCACCCAAAACCCTTCGGTGGCATCCGAACGAGTTCGACCGACGAGGAACGGAGCGCAATCGCTCTCTGGCGTGGGATTCGAATGAAAAAGGCGGCGTTACGCCGAACTGGTCGTGGTCGTCGTCGTGCTGTTGCCGCCAGAACTGCTGTTGTTACCGCCGCTCTGGTTGCTCTGTTTCTGCTCTTGGAGCCACTGCTGGTACTCGCTCTGGGAGACGACTTTGACTTCACCCAACATACTGGAGTGGCCGACACCACAGTATTCTGCACAGTAGAGCTGATACGTACCCTCTTCCGTCGGCTTCGTCTTGATGACGTTGTGTTGATCCGGGATGGCGTCCTGTTTCAGGCCGAGTTCAGGAACGTGGAACGAGTGGAGCCAGTCCGTTGAGGTGACGTTCAGATACACCGGACGGTCTTTCGGAATCACCATCTCCCCGGATGTGGAGACGTTTTCTCCCTTGTAGTTAAAGTTCCAGGCGTACTTCTCGGCGACGACTTCAACTTCGACTGCGTTCCCTTCTATCTGCTTCGCGTCGTCAGGCGTCGTGGTGACGTACTCGTTCGCCATCACGCCGTAAGAGGCGTAGCCGACGAACAGGAGGACGATAGCCGTGGCGACCGTCCACGTAATTTCGAGGCGTCGGTTCTCCTTCGTCGGGAGCGGGTTCTCGTTGTTGCGGAACTTCCACACGGTGTAGATGAGGATGCCTTCGACCAGTACTGTAATCGGAATCGCCGCGTACAACAACTGGGTGTTGAGCGTCCGGATGAGTCGCTCGGTCGTCGAACTGTAACCCTGTGCCAGCACGGGGTCTACAGCGACCGAGAGAAGCGCCGCGCCGAGCACCGAGACGAACGCTATCCGCTTGGATTTCATATGCATTAGGATTAGGAAACAGCCCATAAATATGTGCTGTCTTCGCGTCGCGGGAAGTCGGATGGCCTAAGTACGCCGGGCCATAACCGTCGTACAACGGTGGCATTGCAGGATATCCCTTCGAGTCGGTTCGAACGTGCGCTGACAGCGACCGCAGTCGGCGTATATCTGCTCGTCGTCGTGGCCGCGAAAACCACGCACCCCGGGGCCGCGTCGGCGTGCCCGCGGGGGCCCGCCTCCACCGGCCGCGGGGTCGTCCCCTTGGACGACCCGAAACTCGCTATCGCGTGGGGACACCGCGTCGTCGCGCTCGTCGTCGGCTTGCTCTTGCTCGCCACGACGCTGCTCGCGTGGCTCCGCGACTCGCGCAAACGCGTTCAACTCTCCGTCGCCGTCGCCGCGGTTCTCTACCCGGTTCAGGTCGGGTTGGGTGCGCTCGCGGCGACGACGGCGACGACGAGTGCGTTCGTCGCCGTCCACCTCGTTATCGGAATGACGATTTTCACCGGCGTCGTGCTCGCGCTCGCGTGGACGCTCGAACCGGAGCAAAAAGATGGCCCCGTCGAGATGGGCATCGAGCAGAAACCTCCCGTGGCTGAGACCGAGAGCAAACCCCTCTCGGGAATCAAGGCGACCGCCTACGCCTACTTCCGACTGATGAAGCCGCGACTGATGTGGCTCCTCTGCCTCGTCGCCTCGGCGGGGATGGCGCTCGCGGCGGGGCCGAACCTCGAAGTCGGCACCGTCGTCGCAACGCTGACCGGCGGCGTGCTCTCGATTGGCGCGAGTGGGACGTTCAACCACGTTCTCGAACGCGACATCGACAAGCGAATGAACCGCACCGCCGACCGCCCCGCCGCAACGTCACAGATTCCGGTTCGAAACGCGGTGGCGTTCGGACTCCTGCTGTCCGCGCTCTCGCTCGCCGTCTTCCTCTCGGTGAACCTGCTCGTCGCAGTGTTCGGGCTGACGGCAATCGTGTTCTACAGCGTGGTGTACACGCTTCTGTTGAAACCCAACACGGTGCAGAACACGGTTATCGGCGGGTTCGCGGGGTCGCTTCCCGCACTCATCGGCTGGGCCGCGGTGACGAACGGCGTCGGTCTCCCCGCGCTCGTGCTTGCGGGAGTCATCTTCCTCTGGACGCCCGCGCACTTCTACAACCTCGCACTGGCGTACAAGGACGACTACGCGCGTGGGGGCTTCCCGATGATGCCCGTCGTTCGCGGCGAAGTCGAGACCCGGAAACACATCCTGCTGTGGCTCGGTGCGACGCTCCTCGCGGCGGGCGGTCTCGCCACCGTGACCACGCTCGGCTGGCTGTACGCAGTGACGACCGTCGTCTTCGGAGCAGTTTTTCTCGTGGCGGTCGTCAAACTCCACCACGAACGCGACGAGCAGGCGGCGTTCCGCTCGTTCCACGCGTCGAACGCCTACCTCGGGGCGCTCCTCGTCGCAATCGTCGTTGACGCACTCGTACTATGAGCACCCAGTTCGCCCGATTCCGACCGACCGGCGAAACGTTGCTGTGGGGAGCCGCGGTGCTGAACACCGAACTGCTCTTGTTACTGCTGTACTTCACCACGTCGAACCACACGTCCGGTGAGATTCGATACCTCCTCTACCCGTTCGTCTGGATAAACGTCGCGCTGTTCGCGGTGTGGAAGACCAATCCCATCGCCAACAGCGACCGCGACCGGCTCGTCGGCGTCGCCGTTGCATCCGTCTACTTCCTCGTGCTGGGCTACGTCGGCGGCCTGTTCGGGCCGGGCCACGCCATGCCGGGGATGCCGTCCGGCGGGTTCCGAATCGCGTGGCTCCCGCCGGGTTGGGGGCCAGCTCTGCTCTACCACGGCGACCTGCTTCGCCTTTCGATTCTCCCGTTCAAGCTCGTCGGCTACCTTGCCCTCGCGTATCTCGTCTACGCGACGGTGTTGGATGCGACGGGGTCGGCACTATCGGGCGTCCTCGGCCTGTTTTCCTGCGTGAGTTGTACGTGGCCGGTCGTCGCCTCCCTCGCCACGGGTATCGCCGGGGCCGGGTCGGGACTCGCCGCCACGATTGCGTCGGGTTCCTACGACATCTCGACCGTCGTGTTCGTCGCCACCGTCGCCCTGCTCTACTGGCGACCGACGGTTCGGTGACGCGACCGACAGAATTAGTATCTCCGACTGACCTTTCTCGGCCGATGAGTTGGAAACCTGATAGAAACCTCCAACTGCGGATGGCGCTGATGCTCGTCCTCATCGTCGTCCTTCCATTCGCGTTCGTCGCCGCCCTGTCGTGGACGCTGAACGAGGTCGTTCCGGCGCTGACTGCGTCCAACAACCGCGACTCTATCCGGAACGAGTCGTCGTCGGTGGCGGTGCCGACTTTCAACACTGCATCCTCTCTCGAACCGTTGCGTTCGATTCGAAGCGCGTAGGCTTCGTTTTTCCCCTGTTCGAACGCACGCACGTCGGCGACGTTCGCGTCCGAAACTATCGCGCTGACGGCGTCTCGTATCTCCTGCGGATGGTCGGGTGCCGAACCGTCGAGGGCACTGTCCCCGGTCATTCGTTTGGCGCCGATGGTCGATTCACTGATACACTTTCTCGGTCGAGGAATCGAACTCCTTACCTGCGGACGAGCGTAACTGTCGCGTATGACCGACACACTCGTCGCCGAGAACCTTCGAAAGCGGTACGGCGACACCGTCGCGTTGGACGGCGTCTCGCTCTCGGTCGGCGCGGGCGAGGTGTTCGCGCTCATCGGGCCGAACGGGGCCGGAAAGACGACGCTCGTTCGGTCGCTGACGGGAACGACGAATCCGGACGACGGACACGTATCCGTCCTCGGGCGGTCGCCCGCCGACGTGGACAAATCGCGAGTCGGCCTGCTTCCACAGTCGTTCGACCCTCCGGCGCGACTCTCGGCGCGGGAACTCGTGCAGTACTACGCTGGCCTGTACGACGACGCCCGCGACCCGGACGGG
The DNA here is from genome assembly GCA_964399275.1 of uncultured Haladaptatus sp. Lineage (GTDB taxonomy): Archaea > Halobacteriota > Halobacteria > Halobacteriales > Haladaptataceae > Haladaptatus. The sequence goes on along the minus strand of CAYNQM010000212.1, from coordinate 150 downwards.
GCGCTCGCCGACGTGGGACTTTCCGACACCGGCGACACGTGGTACGAAAATCTCTCCGGCGGGCAACAGCGCCGGGCCTGCGTCGCCTCGACGCTCGTCAACGACCCCGACGTGCTGTTTCTGGACGAACCGACTACCGGCATCGATCCG
>CAYNQM010000211.1:0-4342 GCA_964399275.1 uncultured Haladaptatus sp. | reverse complement strand
GCCTCATCGACGCTCTCATCGAGGAAGTCGGCGAGGAGAACATCACGACCGGCGTGCGCGTCAGCGGCATCGAGACGGACGATGATGAAGTCAGCACGCTCACGACCGAAGCCACTCAGGCCGCGGAAGCCACTGCCGCGGACGGCGGGACGACGGAAACGCACGACGTGGACGGCGTCGTCGTCGCGACGATGCCGAACGTCCTCGAAGCTCTCACGGGCTACGAATGCGACATCGACTTTCAGGGCGCGGTCTGCGCCCTCGTGACCATGGACGAACCGCTGACCGACACGTATTGGCTGAACATCGGCCACGACGCACCGTTCGGCGCGCTCATCGAGCACACGAACTACATCCCGCCGGAACGCTACGGCGGCGACCACCTACTCTACGTCGCGAGTTACATTCAAGACTACGAGGAGGAACTGTGGCAAATGGACGACGACGAAATCGAGGAGTTGTGGCTCAGCCACATCGAGGCGATGTTCCCGAAGTGGGGTCGCGATTCGGTGAGCGAGTTCCGTCTCAGCCGCAACGCTCGCGCCGCACCGGTGTACGAGCGCGGCTATCTCGACATGGTCGTTCCCTACGATCTCGGTGACGACATCGCCGACGGCATCTACTACGCCGGAATGGCGAGCAAGGCGCAGTATCCCGAGCGCAGTCTGAACGGCGGCATCGTCGCGGGCTACGAATGTGCCGACAGGCTTGTGGGCAAAAAACAGGTCGTCCGTCCGGAGTAGCACGCAAGAATTTTTGCGTCTTCGTCGCTAGTACAGAGAATTATGGTGGGGGTAGAGCAGGCAGTGTTTCTTAGCGTCGGCGCAGTGGCGAGTTTCTTCATGGCGTGGACCGTCGGTGCGGGGTGGACGCCCTTCGCACCCAGCGTCGGCGCTCGAACGACGACGATTATGCGCGCAGCGTTCTTCACGGGCGCATTCGGCATCGCGGGGGCGGTGTTGCAGGGTGCGAACGTCACGGAAGCGATGGCCGCCGGGTTAATCAATGGGGTGACGATTTCGCCGACGGGGGCCGTCATCGCACTCGTCGTCGCGGCGGGACTCGTCGCAATCGGCGTCTTCGCTGGCTATCCACTCGCAACTGCGTTCACCGCGACGGGAGCCATCATCGGCGCCGGTCTCGCGCTCGGCGGCCAACCGGCCTACGCGAAATATCAGCAGATTCTGATGTTGTGGGTGCTGACGCCGTTTCTCTGTGGCGGCGTCGCCTACGGACTCGCGCGACTGATCCGCCGGGACGACGTGTCCGACAAGTACACGATTCCCCTGTTCGGTGGATTCGTCGGACTCATTCTCGCAAATTCGCCGTTTACCTTCCTCGCGCCCGAGAGCGGCGGTGCGTCGATTGCGGCGGTGCTGTCGGACGGACTTCCGCTCCCACCGGTAATCGGTCTCGTCGTCGTGACGCTGGCGGGCGGTATCCTCGTCGGTGGTGCTCTCCTGCTCGAAACTCGGTCGAGCGTCAAACGCGGGCAACGCCACCTGCTGTTCGGCATCGGTGCGCTCGTGTCGTTTTCCGCGGGCGGCAGTCAGGTCGGCTTGGCAGTCGGCCCGCTCGTTCCGATGCTCACGCCGTTGGAACTGCCGCTCCTCGTCGTTCTCGTCTTCGGCGGTCTCGGCGTTATGTTCGGTGCGTGGATGGGAGCACCGCGGATGATAAAGGCGCTCGCCCGCGACTTCTCGTCGCTCGGGCCGAGACGGGCAACCGCCGCGTTGATTCCCGCCTTTGCAATCGCCCAGACTGCGGTGCTGTTCGGTATTCCGGTCTCGTTCAACGAAATCATCGTCAGTGCCGTTGTCGGAAGCGGGTACGCCGTCGGCGGGGCGCAAACCAGCAAGGAAAAAATCGCGTACACCATCCTCGGGTGGGTCGTCTCGCTCCTCCTCTCGTTCCTCTTGGCGTACGGTCTGCTCGTCGCCGTGATGGCGATATAATCCGCGCTTCCAACGCGATACTGCTTCGCGACGGGTGGCGTAATCCAACCGATTGGCCTCCAACACCTGTCACAAACGTAGATGCTTGTGGCGAGCCTTTACAGAGACTATGGAAGAGAGTGTCGCGGGGTTCAAGGAGCGGGGCAACTGGGTGACGATAGTCGAACACGGCGAACGCATCACGGAAGCACTTCAGAACGAAGATATCGACGGATCGGCGTTCGACGAGTGGAACGAATGGCGGCCGAAGGTACACGAACGCCTCAGCGAGGACGTGAAAGAGAAGACTGCGGAGCAAGCCAGCGCGTCTGAGGGCGAGGGAGAAAAAGCTGGAAAGTCGCCGACGGAGGACGTGAACGCTGCCGGAGACGAACTGAAAGATACCGTCTCTGAACTCGCGGAAGGCGACTTGGAGGATGCGGTCGAAGAGGGTCAAGAATCGGTAGGGCGCGTCACCCGCGCAGTGGATACGGCGGGGCGCAAGGCACTGCGCACTGTCGAAGAGACGGTGTACAAACACGTCATGACGCAGGTCTCTCCCGTCTACTTCGACAACGAACTCGTCAGTGCCAACGTCGAACGCACGCGGGACGCCGACGAACCGTACGTCTTCGAAGTGAACGTCAACGACGACGGCCTCAAAGACCGCGTCCGCGACCGACTCACGAAGTACGAGGAGTTGAAACGATGGCGCGGCGAGACCGAAAAGGAGACCGATTCGGTCGAGGCCGCGGAAGGAACCGAATCCCCCGAATGAACATGTACGAACGTATCCTCATCCCTATCGACGGAAGCAAAGCCGCAGCGAATGCGATTCCGCACGCCCTCGATTTGGCGGCGACCTACGACGCGAATCTGTACACGGTTTCGGTCGTTGACACCGGCGATACGGAAGACGAGGACAGGCGCGAGGCGATGTTCGAGGAGTTCGAACAGAAGTCACAGGAGATGGTCGAAGAGATCAGTCGGCAGGCGGAAGAACGAGACGTTCGAACGACTGCCGGGTCGATTGCCGAGGGGAAGCCACACCGTGCGATTTTGAAGTACGCCGACGCCCGCGACATCGACCTCATCGTGATGGGAACGCACGGACACGGCGGTATCCGGTATCCGCTTCGTCGCAGTGTCACCGAAAAAGTCCTTCGGCGGGCGACCGTCCCAGTGGTGGCTGTTCGGCTCGAAGAGAGCGAAGCCGAGGCGTAACGCTGGGTCACTCTGCGCTCGAAAACGACCCGCGTCACGCGCCACCAGAGCAAGCCGAAAGCGCCCGCCAGCACGAGACCGACGCCAGGACGAGTTCGACGCCGTACTTGGCCGTCGCGTCCGACACCCAGACGGCGGCGTCGATGGGTGCCGTCTCGTTCGACCGCCGTAGACCAACCAGACGAGGGCGCTGTTGTAGACGAGCCAACCGCCCGTTGAGTACAGCGTGAATTTCGCGGGGTTCATCCGCGCGAACCCGACCGGAATCGAGATGGGCGTCGATTACGCTTCGCCTTCGTCCACGCCGACCGCGTCCGAGATATCCACATCCTCGGGTTCCTCCTGTCCGCCGATTCGAATCTCGCCGTCGTCGCCTTCCACGTACACGTCGTCGGCGAATCCACCCTCCGCGTGGGGGTGGTCGGGATCGTCGAGTTTTTCCGGCGTGGAGGGCGCTTCGGGCATCTCGTCCGGCGCAAACTCGCCGAGGGGGTCGGCGATGGTGATTCCGTGGCGCTCGAAGAACGTCTCGTAGCGCTCGTAGTGGTCTTCGAGTTCGTCGCCGGGGAACTCCATCATCTCGGTCCACCCGTGGTTGTAGAAGTCGAAGTTGGCCTGAATGTGCGTGATTTCGCGGGCTTCGGCCTCGGGTGCACCCTCCTGAAGCGCGGCGAGATAGGAGTCCATCGTCGCGCCGAAGAAGGCGTCGAGGTGATCTCTGCGTTCTTCCTGATGCTCGGGGTCTGCCTTCCGCAGGAATATCTTGGTGTGCAGATCAACCAACTTCGAGGCGACGACGTCGCTCACGACGGGGAGTTCGAGCGCCTTCCTCGATGCGAAGTGGCGAGCGTTCTGACGGATTTTCATGACCGGAGGTTGGAACGCGAGCATCTTCAACGTCCCGGCACGGCGTTCCGCGTGGATGAGAGTTCGGCGGTTCGATTTGGTGTGTTGGCGTTTGACACCAATATCGAGATAGCAACCCACTTTAACCCTGACGAAGAATCGTTCCTCATGACCGAATCGTACGTGATTATCGGTGACGGCATCGCGGGTAGTTCCGCCGCGGAGACCATCCGCGAACAGACGCCCGAGGCGACGATCACGGTCCTCACCGAGGAGGGCGAGGCCCTCTACAACCGCATCCTCATCAAGGAGTTCGCGAAGGGCAAGCTCCCGGAGGC
>CAYNQM010000210.1:263-4347 GCA_964399275.1 uncultured Haladaptatus sp. | reverse complement strand
GACCGAGTTCGTGGAGCACGACGCCAGCGAACAGGCCGACCGCGGCGGCGGTACCGAGCACCAGCGGCATCATCCCGGCCGTAAGGGGTTCGGCGGTCAGCCCCAGTCCCCAAAGCCGATTCAGTGTATCTACCCAGAGACCGACCTGCGTCCCGATGAGCCACGCGAACACGGGCAGGATGAGCAGGAAGGTGAGATCAAGTTTTATCGGGATGCCGAACACGCTCCCGATTCTGAAGCTTCGCATGGGTGTATCTAGCGGCGGAAGCGCCTTAAACCTCGTCGCGCGCGCTCCGAAGTATTCAAGGGGTCGCTCCGGGGAGAAAATAGCGTGACTGGTTCCGAGTATTTCGAGCGGACAGCAGTAACTCGCCTCGCGGTCGAGTCGGACGACCGCGACCGCCTGCTGGCGATGGTACGCGAGTGGAAACGGGGGTGTCAAATCGCGGTCAACACCGCGTGGGAGAACTGCCATACGCGCAGTGAGGTGCAGCAACTCGCCTACGACGTGCTCCGCGAGCGCACTGACCTCGGCAGTCAACACGCCGTCCTCGCCACGCATCGCGCCGCGGAGGCGATAAAAGGCGTTCTCGACCGGACGGGAGAGAGCGCGGAAAAACCGGAGTTCACCAGTCCGACTGTGGTGTACGACACGCGGACGATGACAGTATTCGACGACCGGAGCGTCAGTCTAACGACGACCGAAGAGCGCGTCCACTGCGACCTCGTCTTTCCGAATGGCGGCTACCAATCGCAGTATCTGGACGACGAGCGGTGGGAACCAGCCAAGAGCAGTCTCCGCTACCGCGACGGAAAGTTCTCCCTCCACCTCGGATTTCGGGCGGAGCGCCCGGAAGTCGAGTCGTCGGACGAGAACGCGACGGTGCTCGGCGTCGCTCTCGGCGTCAATACTCTGGCCGTGACGAGTACGGCGCGCTTCTTTTCGGGAGACGAACTCTCTCATCGACATCGGGAGTTCGCCGAACTGCGCGCAGACCTCCGCGAAACCGACACTCGAAGTGCGCGACGAACCCTCCGGCAGGCGGGCGAACGGGCGGACAACTTCGCGCGGGACACGCTCCACACCGTCGCGGGCGGAATCGTCTCCGAAGCGATGGAACACGGCTGTTCGGTCATCGCGTTCGGAGAACTCGAAGCAGTGCGGGAGATGCTCCCCGAGACCGATGATTTCCACGCGTGGACGTTTCAGCGACTCTTCGATTTCGTGGCATATCGCGCCGCGGAGCGAGGAATCGCCGTCGTACAGGTCAATCCCGAATATACCAGTCAGCGATGCACCGCCTGCGGATTCACGCACCCGCAGAACCGGAACGTCGAGCGGGACCACTTCGAATGCCTGAAATGCGGCAACGAGGCGAACGACCACTACAACGCGGCGAAGAACGTCGGATTCCGATGCATTCGTCGCGGTCCGCTCTCCTCCCGCGGCGTCGGCGCGAAATACTGTGCACTCGGGTCGGGACGGGTGACACCGGACGGCGAGTTCGTTCCGAACGAGGAACTCGCGGAAGTGCAAAAACCTTAGCCCCTCTGCTCCGAAGGCAAAGGTATGACCAACCCAATCGTGCGCACGTCGGACGACATCGACTACGAAGCAGTCGGGGCCGCGGAGGGAATGTCGAAAGGCGTCCTCATCGGTGACGAGCAAGACGCACCAAACTTTGCGATTCGACGGTTTACACTCGAACCGGGCGCAGAGGTGCCCGAACACACCAACGAAGTCGAACACGAACAGTACGTACTGGAGGGCGAGTACACCGTCGGAATCGAGGGCGAAGAGTACGAAGTCAGTGCTGGCGACTCGCTACTCATCCCTGCCGGTGCCGTCCACTGGTATCGAAACGAGAGCGATGACTCGGGCGCGTTCCTCTGTGCGGTACCGAACGGAGACGACGAAATTCAACTCGTCTAGCGACGCTCGGAGAGCGAAACCACGGTGTCGATAGACGCGGACACCCACGCCTCTTCTGCCCGCGTATCGCGCATTCGAATTAGCGGTCGTTCTCGATCGGAGCCATCCTCGATTTCGAGAATGATTTTCTCGTCGAATCGCCGTGGGAGTTCTTCCTCTTGGGTACCTTCCATTCGTTCAGCCACCTTCGATGACGCTACTGCGCGTTGTCTCCTGCTAGCGAACGAATCGGCTTTGTTATGAGCCGGTTGCAAAACGGTATTCCTGGAATAACGAATTCTCGACGGCGTTATTGCGTGGTTGACGATTTTCAACGAGCAATTTCCGAGCGCGTTGGCACCACCTACCACGGCAGAAACAGGGGTGCGAAACAAACCGCGGATTTCGTTCAGTCCGAATCGCTAAAATAGCTTCAGCGTGTAGCAATCGCCGTGTCGAAGCAGGCCCAGCAGGTGGAGACGCTCTTCTGCCACGAGACGAACCGCGGGTATCAGATCGTCGCTCGACGCGGCGGTGAGCGACTGTTTCGGGCGATTCTCGAACTCAAGGAGACGAGCGCCGGGCCGCGTCCAGGTCGATTTTTCCAGAAAGACGGGTCGAGCGAGAAGCCGCGCAGTCCCGACGAATTCGTGGAACTCGCGCGGAACGCAGACCGCATCCGCATCTCACAGCAGACCTCGCCGTCCGCGCGAAACGAGTTGAAGGAGATGCTGTCGGGCTATCAACTCGACGCGACGGCGGTCCGAACCTGCCGGTTCTGCGCCAACAGCGGCGAGTATTCGCCAATCAGCACTGAGACGGCCATCGACGCTGGCGACGAGTACATCTGTCCCGACTGTGCGACCGAGGAACTGGAGCGCGAGCTCGCTTTCAGGGGTAACCTAACCGGGGCCGCCCAAGACCGACTCGAAGACCTGCTGTTGGAAGTCCAGGATTTGGAGCGAATCACGAATCTGCTCAAAGGACAACTCGACCCCGACTTGACGAAGTTCGACGAAATCAGTGCGAACGTCGATGACGTGGAGTTACAGCGCGTCGATTCGCTGAACCTCCATCCCGGAATGCAAAATCTGCTCGAATCGCGGTTCGATACCCTGCTTCCGGTACAGAGCCTCGCGGTACAGAACGGATTGCTCGACGGCGACGACCAACTCGTCGTCAGCGCGACTGCAACGGGAAAAACCCTCGTCGGCGAGATGACGGGACTCGACCGCGTGCTGAACGGACAGGGGAAGATGCTCTTTCTCGTCCCCCTCGTGGCGCTGGCGAACCAGAAACACGAGGACTTCAAGGAGGAGTACGGCGACCTCGCGAACGTGACGATTCGGGTCGGTGCGAGTCGCGTGCGCGACGACGGTAACCACTTCGACCCGAACGCCGACATTATCGTCGGCACCTACGAGGGCATCGACCACGCGCTCCGAACCGGGCGCGATTTGGGCGACATCGGAACCGTCGTCATCGACGAGGTTCACACCTTACAAGAACAGGAACGCGGCCACCGACTCGACGGCCTCATCTCGCGATTGAAGTACTACTGCGAGGAGCGCTCGAAGCGAAAACAGGAGTACGGCGGCGCGCAGTGGGTGTACCTCTCCGCAACCGTCGGCAATCCGCGCGACCTCGCGGGTGCGCTCGAAGCGAATCTGGTGGAGTTCGAGGAGCGTCCAGTTGCGCTGGAGCGTCACGTCACGTTCGCCGACGGACGCGAGAAACCGGATATCGAGAACAAACTCGTCAAGCGCGAGTTCGACCGCGAATCCTCGAAGGGCTATCGCGGGCAGACCATCATCTTCACCAACTCGCGGCGGCGCTGTCACGAGATTTCGAGGAAGTTGGAGTACAACGCCGCACCCTACCACGCCGGACTGGATTACGGACGGCGAAAGAAGGTCGAGCGAATGTTCGCCGAACAGGAACTATCGGCGGTCGTGACGACTGCCGCACTCGCGGCGGGTGTTGACTTCCCTGCTTCACAGGTCATTTTCGACTCGCTGGCGATGGGAATCGAGTGGCTCTCGGTACAGGAGTTCCACCAGATGCTCGGGCGTGCGGGTCGCCCGGACTACCACGACAAGGGGACCGTCTACCTGCTGGTCGAGCCGGACGGCCACTACCACAACAGCATGGAGATGAGCGAGGACGAGGTGG
>CAYNQM010000210.1:0-253 GCA_964399275.1 uncultured Haladaptatus sp. | reverse complement strand
AATGTCGGAAGTCGAGGTGGCGTTCAAACTCCTCAAAGGAGAGATGGAAGACGTTCGCACCCTCTACTACGAGAGCGCCGCCATCGAGGAGACGCTGGCGAACGTCACGGTCGGCGGTAAGGCCGCAAAGCGACTGAACGACCGAATGATCGGCGAGGTACCGACGAAACACGCCGTCGGAAAACTGCTCGAATACGAGTTCATCGACGGCTTTTCGCCGACGCATCTCGGTCGCGTCATCACCAGCCACTTC
>CAYNQM010000209.1:0-4382 GCA_964399275.1 uncultured Haladaptatus sp. | reverse complement strand
ATCACCGAGGACTTCCGCGTCATCGCGCACGACCTGCCGTATCACGGAAAGTCGGTTCCGCCGACCAGTCAATCGTGGTGGGAGGAAGATTACAAGATGACGGGCAAGCAGTTCACTGAGACGCTGGTCGCGCTCGCCGTCGCGCTCGAACTCGAAGACCCGATTTACATGGGGTCGTCGATGGGCGGGAACATCACGCTCGAACTGGCCGACTGGTATCCCGACCGATTCCAAGCCCTCATCGGATTGGAATGTGGCGCACACAGTCCGGGGTTTTACATCGATTGGCTCGACCACCCGCAGGTCAACACGACCGAGGTGAACGCATACTCCTGCTGGGGATTGATGGCACCGCAGAGTCCGGAACAGACCCGCCGGGAGACGATGTACCTCTACGAGCAAGGTGCAAACGGCGTGTTCAAAGGCGACTTGTACTACTACTCGGTTGACCACGACTACCGAGACAAACTCGACCAAGTGAAAGCCGACGAGTGTCCGCTGTACATAGTCAACGGCGAGTACGACTATCTTACCACGCCGGAGGACGGCGAGGAGACGGCGAAAGGCGTCGGCGACGGCGCAGTCGCAATCGAGATGGCGCAAATCGGTCACTTCCCGATGAGCGAGCATCCCGAACTGTTCAACGCCTACCTGAAAGAGATTCTCGGCGACATTACGGGCGACAGGGACGAAGACCTACCCAGCGTTCTCACGCCTGAGGACGTTGGAGTCGAACTTCATCCGCTCGCACCGGCACGAGAAAAACCAACCAAGTAACCGGCCGACCCGTCGCACCTTTCTTCTCTTCGAATTCTATCACTCGCACGGTAAGCGGTGAATACCGCAATCGGGGGAAAGCTTATATCTACACGGTTCTGCACTCCGGACATACCCGATGGTGCAAGAAAACGCCGAAGAATGGGGCGATTGTCTGGAGCGCGAAATCGACGGCGGTGTCGAACTCTACGACCCCGAAAACGAAGACGCGTGGATTTGGTGCGATAACGGCATCGAACTCTCGTGGGAAGCGTAACTCCTCGCTCGTCCACCGACCAAGTTAGCAGTGCTGACTGTGTTCGTCTATCGGTAGCGCACACGCCCGAAACGTAGTCTCGCGTGCTTTTCGACGTGTTCCGTCACGCTACCCGCAGCATCTTCTTTCGAATCTCGAACGGGACTTCGAGACGAGTCTCCGACTGTTAATTTGTCACACGATATCGTGTCACTATTTCTCGCCAGAGTTAAATTTACAGTCCTGTTATGAGGAGAAGTGATGCACGAATCACTTCCCGACGAACACCAGAAAGGCGTGAGTGCGTTCGTCGAAGGGCTCGAACACAAATCGAAGCAGTGTTCGAACTGTGGCTTCGAAGACAGCATCCTGCACAGCGATTGGAAGACCCACGTCGAAACCGACCCTCGTTCCGGACACATCCTCTACAAACTCACGTGCCCGGACTGCGCTTCGCACGAAACGGTGGACGTGAACATCTCGTAGGAAGTCGAGCGAATTTACTCGTCACATCCGTTCCTCGCAAAATTCAGTGGGTTCGGGCGGATTCGAACCACGCCCGGACATGCTCGTTTCACTGCGCGCGTCCGGTCTACCTCGAATCGCCCTCACGTAAAACTCACGTGATGCGGGTTACTCGCTTCGCCCGTCACATTGCACCGCGTAGAATTTCATGGGTTCGGGCGGATTCGAACCACCGACCTCGGCCTTGTAAAGGCCACGTCATAACCAACTAGACCACGAACCCGTATTCAGGAAAAACCGCTCCGGAGGAATAACTGTTACTTTCTCGTTTTCGTAACGACTACCACTCTCGCTAACAACCCACAGATATGGACGACTCGCTCTCCGCGCTCAGCGAGCAAGACGGTTGGAAAGTAGACGACTTTGCCGCCCGAGTTCACTATCGCGGCGCGGACGACTACTACAGCATCGAGTACTACGAGCCGAGCCACTGTATTCTCTACTGGAAAGTCAAGGGCGACGGCGAGATGGCGGTTCCGGTCGGACGCGGGACGGTTCCGACACCGCTCCGCGAGCGAGTGCGACAGGATTTGGATTCAGCGGGTATCGACCCCGAAGTCGAACAACGCAACCTGTAATGTATCATTATTTATTAGTTAAATATAAGTAACAATACCGAAACTAATTATTATTGCATGGGTAAAAATAATAACAAGATAAACGGAAATTTGAATCGCCGGTCGCTCCTTCGTGGGCTAGGGACGACTGCTGTCGCCATGGCCGGTATGAGCGGAACTGCCGCCGCGAATAGCACTAACGCTATCGATGTGGCACGGAACCGGTTCGCCGACCGAGACGAGCGCGAACGTGCGTTCCGCGAGCACGGGCAGGATCTCCTCGAAGAACTCTCGCGTCGGTCGCTACTCGAATCGGCGTCGGTTTCCGAGCTGCCACTGGACACCTACGTCGCCAACGAGCGTCTGTTCGAAGACGAGAGCGAAGATGGGACATCCGTGACGGTGCTCACATCGAAGGACGACGTGCAGACGGCACTTCTCATGAGTGTCAAGAACACGCCCACTCACACAATCCGATTCTACGTCAAACCCGAAACGGATGAGAGTTACGCGCTCGTCCGGTCGAAGACCGATGGGGAGGAGTTCGCCATCGATCCATCGATGGATGAATCGAGACTCGAAGCGTCGATGACGTGTGATGACACTCACTTCTGCGGCGATCGGTGCAAGGAGTTAGCGGCGAACTGCGTATACGGAGACGTGGAACTCTGGGTCACGCACTACATGTCCTGTTACGCGTCGTACGATCGATGTCATTGCTACGAGACTGGCGAGACCGAGTGCGGTGCCAAGAGCTGTTGGGAAACCTGTACCGTATAGGTTCCATTTGAGCGGTCATTTTTTCTGCCATTCTCACCTCATGGTGACGAGATTATTTCTTCAAACACGGACTGTTTCGGTTCGTAGGAAACTCTTATCAATCCAGTGTCCCTTGGGAGAGAATAATGAGCATACATACAGACGAAGACGACCCGTTCGAGGAACAACGGGAGCAGGCGGAGAATCCGATGCGACGGTTGTTCCTCGAATACGGGGGCGAGAATCGGCTCGCCTTCGTGGTCGGGGTCGTGTCGAGTCTCTTCGCGCGAGTGCTCAACCTTCTGCCGCCTATCATCCTTGGCGTCGCTCTTGACTCGCTGTTCGAGGAGGAAAAGCAGATAGCGTATTCGACGGCGCTCTCGAAGTCGGTTCCCCTCCTCTCTGAGAACCTCGCCACCCGGATCACGCCAACGACGCCGCAGGCGCAGTTCTGGTTCTCCGTCACCGTCGTCGCAGTAGCGTTCGGTGCTGGTGCGGCCTTCCACTGGGCGCGAAACTGGGGATGGAACTCGTTCGCCCAGAACATTCAGCACTCGATTCGTACCGACACCTACGACAAGATGCAGAGGTTGGACATGGAGTTCTTCTCCGACAAGCAGACTGGCGAGATGATGTCCATCCTTTCGAACGACGTGAACCGCCTCGAACGCTTTCTCAACGACGGGATGAACTCCGCGTTCCGCCTCAGCGTGATGGTGGTCGCTATCGCGGCCGTCTTGCTCACGATTAACTGGCAACTTGCGCTCGTCGCATTGGTTCCAGTGCCGCTCATTGCGCTGTTCACCTACAAGTTCATCCAGATCATCCAGCCGAAGTACGCCGACGTGCGATCGGCGGTCGGCAAGGTGAACTCCCGCCTCGAAAACAACCTCGGAGGAATTCAGGTCATCAAGACGAGCAATACCGAAACCTTCGAATCCGACCGCGTCGATGACGTGTCGAACGAGTACTTCGGGTCGAACTGGGACGCTATCGTCACGCGGATAAAGTTCTTCCCGTCCCTGCAAATCCTCTCGGGACTCGGATTCGCGCTGACGTTCGTCGTCGGGGGTCTGTGGGTGTTCAACGGTGAAGGGCCGTGGTTCTTCACGGGCAACCTCGAAGCCGGACAGTTCGTCACCTTCATGCTCCTCACCCAGCGGTTCATCTGGCCGATGGCCCAGTTCGGTTCCATCATCAACATGTACCAGCGGGCCTACGCGTCCAGTTCGCGTATTTTCGGCCTGATGGACGAGCCGAGCCGAATCCGAGAAGACCCCGACGCGGACGACCTCGTGGTCGAATACGGCGAAGTCGTCTACGACGACGTCACCTTCGGCTACGACGAAAGCGAAACCATCGTGGAAGACATCTCGTTCGAAGTCGATGGCGGCAACACCCTCGCGCTCGTCGGGCCGACCGGTGCGGGGAAATCCACCGTCCTCAAACTCCTGCTCCGGATGTACGACGTGAACGAGGGTGCAATCCGCATCGACGGCACCGACATCCGCGACGTGAGTCTTCCGAGC
>CAYNQM010000208.1:0-4411 GCA_964399275.1 uncultured Haladaptatus sp. | reverse complement strand
ATGGCAATCGCGCCGACCGCGACCGTCTCCACCATCAACGGAACGACGCCTTCCATCGAACCGCTGTACTCGAACCTCTACGTGAAATCGAACATGTCCGGGGATTTCACCGTCATCAACGACCACCTCGTTGCGGACTTGCAGGACGAAGGCCTCTGGGACGAGGAGATAGTCGATCGAATCAAATACCACGACGGGTCGATTCAGGAAATCGAGGCCGTTCCGGACGAGTTGCAGGAGTTGTACCGCGGCGCGTTCGAAATCGACCCCCGCCACCAACTCCGGTTGACTGCACATCGACAGACGTGGATCGACCAGTCGGTTTCGCACAACGTCTTTTTCCCATCGACCGACGGCTCGCTTCTGGACGACGTGTACAAGACCGCGTGGCAATTGGGGCTGAAGACGACCTACTACCTCCGAACGCTCGGCGCATCGCAGATTGAGAAATCGACGCTCGACATGGCCGAGTACGGGAAGAGCCAGCACCGAACGGAGATGACCGAAACTGACGGAGGACGGGAACGCGACGGACGGGTGTCTGGCGAACAGCGAACCGGTGAAAGCGAACTCTGCTCCGTCGAAGACCCGACCTGCGACGCTTGCCAGTAACTCAGGAGGTTCACACGATGCCAATCATCAACGACAACACCGAACACGACCCGAACAAGATACTACCGATAGAGTACGACTGGGCCCGCGAATACTACGAAGCGGGCGTCAACAACAACTGGGTACCCCAAGAAATTCCGATGCAGGACGACGTGTCCCAGTGGAACGGCGACGCACTTTCCGACGCCGAGCGCCAACTCATCGAGTGGAACCTCGGCTTCTTCTCGACGGCGGAGTCGCTCACCGCGAACAACATCGTCCTCGCGCTGTACGAGTACGTGACGGCCCCCGAGTGTCGACAGTACCTCCTCCGACAAGCGTATGAAGAGGCGATTCACACGGACACGTTCATCTACTGCTGTGATTCGCTCGGCTTCGACCCCGACTACCTGTACGGGATGTACGACCGAGTGCCGTCCATCGAGGAGAAAGACGAGTTCGTGGTCGATTTGACTCGGGCAATCGACCGCCCCGATTTCACCATCGAGACCGACGAGGACGTTCGCGAGTTCCTGCGCGACCTCATCGGTTTTTACGTCATCATGGAAGGCATTTTCTTCTACGCCGGATTCGCCATGATGCTCGGCCTGAAACGCCAGAACAAGATGGTCGGCGTCGGCCAGCAGTTCGAGTACATCATGCGTGACGAGTCGCTTCACGTCGGCTTCGGTATCGACCTCGTCAGCGAAATTCGGTCGGAGAATCCCGACGTCTGGACGGCGTCGTTCGGCGACGAAGTCATCGACCTCGTCACCGAGGCGGTCGAATTGGAGAAAATTTACGCACGCGAGGCGTGTCCGGACGAAATCCTCGGCATGAGTGCCGAGCAGTTCGCCGAGTACGTCGAACACGTCGCCGACCGCCGACTCGACCAGTTAGACCTTCCCGAGCAGTACGGCACCGCAAATCCGTTCCCGTGGATGTCCGAACAGGTAGACCTCAACAAGGAGAAGAACTTCTTCGAAACGCAGGTCACGGAGTATCAGAGCGGCGGGTCGCTCGACTGGTAAGTCACGAAGTGCGTTCGCGACCACCGAAACGAAAAATCGACCGTCTTAGGCGGACTGTTCGGACGAACCGAGTGCTTCTCTGCGTTTGCGACGACGCCGGAGCGCGTCGTCGCGGAGCGTTTCCTGCTCGCCGGTCGGACAACTGACGGTCGGAACCGACGCAGGTCGTTCGTCGTCGTCCAGCGCGACCATCGTGAAAAACGACGTCGCGGTGTCCTGCATTTCGTTCTCGCTGGGGCGCTCCGCGCGGACGTTGACCAACACTTCCATGCTCGTTTGGCCGGTTTCGAAAACGTATCCTTCTACGGTTACGATGTCCCCGAGGTCGATGGGGCCGAGGAAATCGACGTGATCCATCGACGCTGTAACGACCTGTCGCTGGGAGAATCGGCGGGACGCGATGGCGGCACAGATGTCCATCCAGTGGAGCACCGACCCCCCGAGCGCTCGTCCGAGGTTATTCGCGTCGTTGGGCATCAGAATTTCGCTCATCACGGTGTGCGAGTCCGAAAGTGGCGCAGTTTCGCGCATCGAAGACGGCTACGCGACGGGAACGGATAAATCATCTGAACTTGTAGTAGTGAAAGTTCAATTGCCGAAGTGACCGTTCGACTTATTCTCCAGACCGACGTTACGGAACACGACAATGAGAAAGAACAACGTCATCGTCGTGGGCGCTCCGATCGGCGTATGGTTGCTGAGTGCGCCGTTCGTCGTCTACGAGTCGATGCTCGCACCGAACTTCTGGAACGACGTGGCGGTCGGCGTTACCGTACTTCTTCTCGCGGTCTACGGCGTCGTCTGTTCGTTGCGCGACCGACAAGTGAGCGTCGCGGCGGGCGGACTGCTCGGCTTGCTCGGCCTCTGGCAGGTAGTCCACCCTTTTTCGGTTCCGATGGCTGGATCGCTTCCGCTCTGGAGCGATGCAGTGGTCGGCGTCCTACTGGCGGCGCTCGGCGGACGCGCGATTCGGGAGGCCCGAACCGCCAAAGCCTCGAATCGAGCGCGAACGAGTTAGTCACGAGAATTACGTTCGCGTGCTATTGTCCTGCCTCGTCGCTTCGAGTGCGCCCGAAACCCACGATGGTCGTTCGACGCTCGTCTCTCCGATGTTGGTAATTTCGACCGATTCGGTGCGGTGAACGCGTTCTCCGTCCACGGTTCCCGTCGCTTCGAATCGGTAGCGATGAATCAGTCCCCACGTGTCGATGACCGCCACGAGCGACGCGTTTTCGACCGAATCGAAGTCGTTCACGCCGGTCAACGTGACGGGATGGACGAGGTCGTCGGCGACGACTCTGTAGGTCGGCGTGCCCGACGGTTTCGTTTCGACTCGCTCGACGTGCGTCACGTTCATCGCGGTGAAAAGCGCGTAGAGGCGGTCGCGGTTCGTCGGCCCTTGCGCTCGCGCCAAGGCCCGTTCGTTCTGCGACAGGTTGTAACTGGTGTTCCCGCTCCTCGTCTGTGCGAACACGGTCATCGTCGTGTTCGACCACGTCCGAAGTAAGAGGTCGTCGCCCTCTCCTGGGACGAGCGAACCGTTTCTGACGGCCCGATGGACGGCACGACTGCTGTTTTCCTTCAGTCGCGTCGTCTGGACGAGTCGCCCGCGAACGCTCCCGTTGCGGTTTCGCTCGACGATTCGTTTGTGGAACGTGTAGGACTCGTCTTGAAGGATTCTCGCGTGCGCCCTCGTCAGTTCTCCGCGGTCGGTGAACCCCGTCGCCGACAGGCCGGGAGCGAGTTCACCGGACAGGGTCGTCGTCTTCGGTTCGAGATTCGGTTCCTCGATGCCGAAGAACGAACTGCACCCAGCAGTGACGAGACAGAGGACGAGGGCGATTGCGAGGAGCGGACGACGAGCGCGATCCATCACCGAAAGTTGCTGTCGCTTTGACTTAAAAATGTATGGAATAGTGAATGAGCGGCGACTGGAGAAGGAATTTTGCCGATCTGAATTAGGCGAATGATGCAAAATCATCTGGAATCTAACTATCGAAGAATATCGAGGGTGAAATCACTCGTTTCTAAAGGAGAAGGTGAATGAAGAAGCAACCCGTATGAGAAGACAAGACACCAACCGTGACGGAAAAAACGCAACTCGAAATCCGCGGTATGAGTTGTGCGAACTGTTCGGGGACGGTCAGTGAGGCGCTCGAATCGCTCGACGGCGTCCGGGAGGCGAACGTCAACTTCGCCACCGACGAGGGAACCGTCGAGTACGACCCCGAGAGCGTTTCGCTGGCGGAGATCTACGCGGCCATCGAGGACGCTGGATACGACCCAGTTCGCGCGACGACGACGATAGGAATCACCGACATGTCCTGTGCGAACTGCTCGGAGTCGGTCGAAAAAGCGCTCGACTCGGTACCCGGCGTCATCAGTTCCGACGCCAACTTCGCCACCGACGAGGCCAGCGTCGAATACAACCCGAGCGAAGCGAGTATCGGAACGTTCTACGACGCCATCGAGAACGCAGGATACGAACCGGTTCGTGAGGAAGGAAGCGACGAGGAGGCGGGAGCCGCCCGCCAGGAGGCCCGCGATGCCGAGATTCGCAAGCAGTTTCGACTGACGCTGTTCGGTGCAGTACTCGCGGTGCCACTGCTCGCGTTCATGTTCGAACATCTCTTCTTCCCGGAACTGCTCGGCGAACAGTTGTTCGGCGTCGATATCGCGGTCGTCCAGTTCCTGCTGGCTACCCCCGTCCAAATTCTTCTGGGCAAGGAGTTCTACGAGAACTCCTACAAGGCGCTCGTGAAGAACAAGACGGCGAACATGGACGTGCT
>CAYNQM010000207.1:0-4427 GCA_964399275.1 uncultured Haladaptatus sp. | reverse complement strand
CAACTCCAGCAGGTGGAGGCGCTGCACGACGCGCTTGACATCGACGGGATCGAGCGCACCAAGGATCAGGACGAGCGCGAAGACCAACTCTTGGCGCTGGTTGATGCGCTTTCTGATGGCAGTCTCAAAGGCTTTTGGCTGGATGAGGTGGCGAGCGAGCACATCGAGCACCCCGAGGAGGTGAAATCATACCTGGGATTGTCAGAAGACGAATGGGAGGACCAGCAACAGATCTGGGCCGAGAACTACCGTAAGCGCGCTCCGGAGCAAACCGAGGAGATGAGCGACCGTGACCTTGCCCGCCAGCACGTCGCCACGAAATTCGACTGCTCGCTCGACGAGTTCGAGCACGAAATCATCGACTGGTCGCTGGGTAAGGCGCTCGAAGGCCTGCTTGCCTGCAACCTCACAGCAGTCACCACCGGCATCGAAGCAGCAACCACCGAACTCACCGAGGCAGATCAATGACGACAGACACGACACCCCCGACCGTAGCAACGACGCACGAACGCGACCGCGATACCGGCGAGCAGCGCACCTATCGCACGGTAACCGTCGCCGACGCCGCCGGAACCGAGTTCGAGCACACGTTTGAACTCCTGGGCGACGGACGCCGCCGATACTGTGATGACGGTTCGCCGTCGCAGGCAGCGCTCGACGTGCTCGACGAGTGGGAGGCGGCACACGCCGACGCAGACGACGAGGTGGACGCATGAGGCTTCCGTCACGCCTCAATGACGAAGACTGGCTGCTGCTGGGCTACCTGTTCGGCTTCCTGCTCGCGTTCGCCATCGAGCACCTGACCAACACGCGAGCGGAGACGACGCCCACCAACGGGTATGGTTCGGTTCTCACCGAACGGGCGCTCGAACGCCTCGAAGCGGGCGAGCAAATCAAGATATCGCGCTGGCACGGCGGCGACTTGCTGCTGTCCGGCGACGTAGTGGTGACGGTTCCCACTGAACAGATCAGCGATGACCAGGAGGCAAGCGACGATGAGTAACGAATTCCGCGACCTGGCCTACACCGCGAAGGCAACCACGGGCGTGGGTGTCGCCCAGGCGCTCGATGTGCTCGATCTCGATGAAGACGAGTTCGAAGTCGTGATTCGACCGGACGGTGTGAACTTCTCCGTTCGGACCGAAACGAGTGAAGGCGCGAAGCGGGCGCTGGAGAACATCGCCCCGCGTTCCTACGTCGCCATCGTGCGCGTTTTCGAGGCCGACCAGGAGGCGGCTGGCGCGACAGCATGAACCTGCTCTTCGCCGCGCAATCCGGCTGGGGCAAGTCGTTTCACAGCCAGGCGTGGCTCGAACAGAACATTCCGAACTACGATTTCAGCATCATCCTCGACTACAAAGACGAGTACCGGGGCCTGGTGAAGAGCGGTCTGTGCAAGTACTGCATCGCGGGGCCTGGAGAACGGAACTGGACCGCGAGCGAGTGGCAGACGCTGCTCGACCGAAATCAGCACGTCGTCTTAGCCCGTCACGGGGCGCTCGATGACGACGCCTGGAAGGAACTCGCGGCGTATGTAATCGCCGCCGCCCGGCAGATGGACGGGTCGGTGCTCGTCGGTATCGACGAAGCGCACTGGGTCGCACCGGAGGGCGAGAAGTACCCGAAACCCATCAAGGGCCTGGCAACGACTGGACGCGGCGAAGGTGTCTCGGGTGTATGGATTACCCAGCGACTCGCCGAAATTGACAAAACCGTCGTTTCACAGTGTCAAGCGCGGATGCTGGGTGGATTCGGCGAGAAAGATATCAAACACTTCAAGAGTTCGATAGAGTACCCGCCAGACCTGCACAACCCACAGAAAGATCCTGACGCGACCCTTGTCCCGGACGAACTCCTGCCGCCGGATCGGCGTACGCCCACATCGCTCCAAAAGCACACCGTCGTCGAGGATGGCGAGCCGCGCACGGTCGGTAGCGAATGGATCTACAGCAATGACCGGGGCGAGCGCCAGCGCGTGAACACACAGGGAATCGAGATGGAGTCAACGCACTTCGGTTCCCAAGGTAAAGACCTCGAAATGCCCACTTACGGATAATTCCCAGCACACCCACACACATGCCGAGTACAAAAGAGCCAATCACGCTGTACGGAGGCAAAGCCCGACGATTCCGCGAGTTCGAGGAAGCCGTTGAGGAACGCCTGGGATACGAACCGACGAAACCGGAGGTAGTCGGGATGATGATGGCGCACGTATCCCCTGAGGACATATTAGAATCGTAGTTAATCGCACAGGAATGCTTGTTTTCGTACTCCCTGGCCTTTGAAGGCGGTGTTTGTAGGACGGAGTGCAATGGCATCTGACCTAACCGCGAGCTTCGAAGCGCTCGCAGACACCGACACCATGCGGGACATCGCCACCCTCGGCGGAGCCTACATGGCAGCAGTCGTGCTGAAGAACACTATTGACGGGCGTATGTCCATCAACGTCCCTGACGAAGCCTATGGCATCGTCGTGGCCGGGGGTGCGAACTACGCTGCCGACGGCGATACAGCCAAATTCGGGATGCTCGGGGGCGGACTCTACTCCCTCGACGCGCTCGCTCGCCGTGCTGGTATCAAGTCGAAGATTCAGAACGCGGGGAGTAACTGATGCTGGGCCTCTCCGTCGTCAACGACGGCCAGGGCGGGTACGCCGTCTCGGAACCTGATATTCTTTCGGCACTCCAGAATGCGACGGGTCACGCCACGCCAATTCTCACGCTTGACCCCGAACGCGGGACGAAGATCAAACTCCAGAATCGTATCTCGAAGGGGGAGCAGATGGGCCTCCCGCTCTACATGCAGCTCAAGGACTCGACCGGGGCGTTCCTCCCGACGAACTCTACCTTTGAGTGGCGTATCGAGCGCGTCACCGACGACCAGCCCATCGTGATCAGCCAGGAAGCCGACAACATCAGCTACTGGAACAGCAACAGCATCAAGACCCAGCGCAACACCGACAACGTGGACGCGGTCAAGGTTCCGTTCAAGACGCCTGCTGTCTTCGCCGGCCAGGATCAGGGACCACCGAAGGCCATCAACGTGCCCGGTACGGCGAAGCTGCATCTGTATCTCACGAGTCAGGCGCAGGTAGACTGGAGCGAATCGCAGTTCTTCGTTGAGAGCGAGGGCGTCAGCAAGCATTCGTCGAGGTAATCAGTGATGGCACAGCAAACTGTCATCCAGCAGCTTCGGTCTGTTCCATCGGCGAAAAAGCGCCTCAACGTCGCGCGCTTCCGCGACGAAGGGAAGGTGCAGGCGACGACGGCAGGCGAACGCTCGCTTCTCGCCCGGTTCGAAGCCCCCGCACCCACCGGCATTCTCAACGGCGAGCGCGTCGATTTGACGCTGCCTGCATACCAATCGTTCGACACGGACGGCACTGCCGACAACACCGAAACGTTTGGTCTCTCGCACGATCTCCTCGACTCCCCTAACACCCAGAGCATCGTCGTCTGGGAGGACAGCACGTACATCGGCAGCGAGGCGGCGCTCGACAATGTGGACTACCAGAACAACGAGTTCGATTACACCAGCGCCTCGACCAACACGACGCTGCACGTCTACTACGTCAGTGGCGCGTCGGCGACCATCGAACTCATCAAGACGACGCCGAACGCGGGTGGCGCGAGTACGCAACCGCTCTACAACACGAACCTCTCGCTGGTGCACGCGACGAATCTGAGTGAGCAGCCCGAAACGCTCGGACTCGCCCGTTCGTCGTTGCAGGGTGTCGTCCCGACCGATTGGGGCGTGGAACTGTACGTCGATGCGCCGTACCAGGTTCGCTTTAGCGACCCGGACGGCGATGGAACCGAACCGACCAATGCCCTGCTCTCGTTCCCCGCGCGGCAGACCCAGAAAGCGATTGCTGGCCTGCCAGCGGCGGTCAAGAGCGACATGGAGTAACGAGTGATGAAGGGTATCATCGACTACGATACCCAGCGGCCGCACCTCATGGGCGACAGTGCCAGTCAGGAGTCGGCGACGGGGTTGGACACTACGGTTGAGTCGTCAGACCTCTCCCCGCTCGATGTGTTCTTTTCGGATTCGACGTATTCCCGAGAAGATGTCCAACTGGTACTGACGGCGGT
The DNA here is from genome assembly GCA_964399275.1 of uncultured Haladaptatus sp. Classification (GTDB taxonomy): domain Archaea; phylum Halobacteriota; class Halobacteria; order Halobacteriales; family Haladaptataceae; genus Haladaptatus. The sequence goes on along the minus strand of CAYNQM010000207.1, from coordinate 333 downwards.
GATGGTGCTGCTGCTGGCGTTCGAGATGTACGACCGGAGGTACACATGATAGCAGGTCCACGACTTGATTCAGGCGGTAGCGGCGGCGGGTACAGCGGCATCATCGACGACGGCGGGAGCGATGACAGCAGCGACAATAGTAGCGACAGCTACGAGTCCGAAATCCCTGATGGTTGTTCAAATCGGTATTGTGCCGACCCGAATCAGTCCGAATCGGGAACGCCGGGCGAAGGCGCGCCGAGCGCTGACCTCACCATGCCGGACTCGAACGAAAATACCGACGGTGACGGTGTGTTTGTCGACGACGACAACAACACCTACTACTCGCCCGAC
>CAYNQM010000206.1:0-4430 GCA_964399275.1 uncultured Haladaptatus sp. | reverse complement strand
CGCGTATTGTTTGCTTGCCCCCTCGCGTTTTACTAGTTTGCCGCAAAAATACCCCCCCCCCCACGCGAACGACGAGTCAAACGCGAAGCGAGCGAAGGCTCGGAAGTCGCACGCCCGCGCAACGAAGTGAGCAGGAACGTCTTTCGGTGCTTTAATCCAGCTTTTACAGGGGTTCAGCAGGCGCGACGACGGCCATCGTCGTCGCGCCTGCCTGCGACCGTCGTAAAAGGTGGCTGTGAAAGGTGGGGATTCATGACAACCCAGTTCTAAGCGCCGGATAATGGGTATCCTCGAAGACAAGCGGCGAGCACGAATCTTCTACAAGTATCTCTCGAAGGTGTACGATACGGTCAACCCCTTCATCTGGAACGAAGAGATGCGAGACGAGGCACTGTCGATGCTCGATATCGACGAAGACGACCGCGTGCTCGACGTCGGCTGTGGAACCGGCTTTGGAACCGAAGGACTGCTCGAACACTCCGACAACGTCCACGGACTCGACCAGAGTGTTCACCAGTTGGAGAAGGCATGGGCGAAAATCGGCAAGTACGACCCAGTTAGCTTCTATCAGGGCGACGCCGAACGCTTACCGTTCAAAGACAACTCCTTCGATGTGGTTTGGTCGTCCGGCTCTATCGAGTACTGGCCCAACCCAGTCGAAACGTTGCAGGACATGCGCCGCGTGACGAAACCCGGCGGAGAGGTGCTCGTCGTCGGCCCGAACTATCCCCGAGCGGGTGTGATGCAAAAAGTCGCGGACGCGATTATGCTCTTTTACGACCGCGACGAAGCAGACCGAATGTTCCGCGAGGCCGGATACGAGGACATCCGCCACCGCGAGATGGGGCCGAATTACGACCGCGACATCGCCATCACGACGGTCGCGCGCGCACCCGACAACTAACTCGCAGTTGCGCGTACCTCCGCGATGGGGATTCCGTTTGTCGCTATTCGAACCACGACGCTGTCTCCCGGTTCCACCAGTGGTGCGTTCGTCCCCGCGAGTTCGATGCTCGCGGTTTCGCCGACGCTCCACGTCTCGTTCGTCGCGCTGTTGAACGGCCCTGTCGGCCCCGACTGGAAGCCTTCTGCCGAGAAGAACGGCACTGGCGGCTGGTGATCGAGTGGCGTCCCGTTCACTTGAATCCGAATCGAGAGCGATTCGACTGTCAGCGAGTCACCAGCCTGATGAACGAACGTCAGCCGGTCGGTAGTCGCATTCGCCGACACGTCGATAGCGACCTGTTTCGGCTCTCGTAGCGACGTCGATTGCAGTGCAACTGTTCCGATCGTTCCCGCGAGAACGAGCGTCACGACGACCAAAAGGACGGTTGCAACGACGGGTGAGAGGGCACGGTTCGACACGAACCGGAATGACCCCGTTTCCGTATTTCAACCTTCGGACGGCAGAGTGGTAGATTGTGGCACCCCCGTGGACGAGTTCGACCCGCCGACGCCATACGGGGCGACGGTAACGTTCGACGTTTCGCCCTGTCGCGTCGCGGAGACCGTGAGTTTCTGCCTGGAGGAAACGGTCCAGAGGACGCCGTCCGTTCCAGTCTTCCCGGTGTGGGTGTTGCCAATCGAGATGCGTGCGCTGACGGCTTCCCCACGGGTGTTGGTTGTATTTATCCGGAGTGGACCGCCGGGATACGTGCGATTGACGGTCAAGACGTAGCTTCCACTCTCGTTTCGCACTGATTCCCCGTACGGAATGTGGTTATTCCCACTGAGACTTTTGTATTGGAATTCGCGGAAGATTTTCTCTGTCTTTCCGTCGAGAAATGCGGTGATGACGCCGTGTTTGTGTGGCATCGTCGTGGAGAAGATTCCTGTTCCGAATCTCGAATCCGTGCTCAACTCTCCACCGCTGTTGTTCTGAACCCATGGGTACTGATTTGCGGTGATATTTTGAGCTTCTTGAAGGAGGAGTTGGTTCGTCCCGTCCGGATTTATGTTCTCTGGGAGATACGTCTCCCGGACATACTGGTCTCGGTAAATGGTCGATAAGACGACGCCGGTGTTCGTGGTCGAAACGAACACGCGTTGCTCACTGGACGCTCCCCGATACTGGTTGACGGTGTACTGGCGCACTTCTCCCTGCAGTGGAACGAGTTCCGCTCTGAGTCTCCAGACTTCGGGCGTGAATCGCGGTAGCGACTGCCCGCGAATTTCCATGTGCCGTATCGAATCTTCGATGTCACCCGCTCTCGCGTGGAGCACGGCGAGTCGCCTGATGTACTGTTTGCTGGATATCTCTCCGTTGTTGAACTGCTGACGAATCGTCCGCTCTTGGTTCTTGAGTGCCGACAACTGCGACTTTATCTCGGGCCGGTAGCGAATGAGTATCTGCTCTTTCTCTTGGTTGTTTTCCGCGTTCGATAGTTTCTCGTTGAGCGTGTACCGTTGCTTTTCGGCCTGTATCTCGTTTCTCTCCATCTCCAACGTCGCACTGAGACTTATCGAGGGCGTGTCCACGCCGGAGCGGTCGGGAAGGCCGAGACTCAGATGTGATGTCGTGTTGTTGAATCCCGGTGGTTCCGCTATCTCTTCCGTCTCCGCCGCTGGTGTCGGTGCCGCTGATTGGGTTTCGACTACGACCGCAGGGGAGGTGAGGGCGAGGAGTACTGCGAATACGACGGGAAGCACCCGGGCCATGTGGATGGTGTACGCACCTTCTCATTAAAATACGTACGGGATTTCGAAGTAGTTGTATGAATACCGAACAAGCGCGGAAATCATTTAAAATGCTTTCTGATGTTTTATCGCATGGATGGAAAGTATTTTCTTGCCCGGTTTACCACACAAGGGTATGCGGTTACATCCCGCCCTACTCGTGGCTCTCCTCTCCCTCCTCGTCGTTGGGTCTGCCGTCGGTTCTGGTACTCCCTCACAGACGGCCCCTGCTAACGTCGATACTGCGGTTACGAGCCAGACGGATGTAAATGAACCTGTCGCGAACGGAACCACGATTCGGATTATCCCGCAACCGGACGGTGACGCTCGGTGGAACGTTTCGATGGAGTTCGCGCTTCGGAACGAGAACGAGACGGCGGCGTTCAAAGAGCTCGGAGAGCGGTTCAAAAACGGGGATACAAGCGTTGGCTTCTCAGCAGACACGTTTCGTCACATCGCTGGGAAGGTGGAGTCAAAAACTGGACGGCAGATGAAAATACGGCAGGTAGAACCCAGCTACGAAGTCTACAACCAAACCGGGACACTAACGCTGAGGTTCGTCTGGACGAACTTCACGAAAATCAAGAACGACAGAATCATTCTCCGGGATGCGTTCTTGCTCCAAGGCGGCGAATCGACGTGGCTCGGGTCGCTTAGTACCGACCAGCAACTCGTCATCGAAGATCCGAAAGGGTATCGGATTCAAAACTCGCCGAACTTTGGCCACAGCAATGGGACGATAAACGTCAAAGGACCGACGTCGCTGTATCCCGGTAAAATCGACGTGACCTACGTCAAAGAGGACGGCGATTTCGGTAACCGATTTTCGATGACGCAAATCGCACTGCTATTGTTCGTCTTCGGCATCGGCGGTGCCGGTCTCTACATCTTGATACAGCGGCGCGAGGACGAAACGGAAGACGACCCTGCTCCGGACGAGCGACCGACGCCGCCCCCGACTTCGGAGCCTGAACCCGAACCGGACGACGAACTCAACGTCGAACTGCTGTCCGACGAGGAACGCGTCGAACACCTGCTAGGGCAGAACGGCGGGCGGATGAAGCAGGCGAAAATCGTCACCGAGACCAACTGGTCGAACGCGAAGGTATCCCAACTGCTCTCCTCGATGGACGACGAGGGGCGCATCGACAAACTTCGTATCGGGCGCGAGAACCTCATCACGCTTCCGGACGAGAACATCGCCGACTTCGACGACGAGTAAGAAAACCGATTAGTACTGGTCTTGCATTGTCGTCCGTTTCGAAAACGTTTACCCCTTACCCGGAAACGAATTGACCATGAAGGTTCTCGTAACCGTCAAAGAAGTCGCCGAACTCGCGGATGACTTCGAAGTCGAGGGAACCGAGGTAGACGACCGCTACCTCGAATATGACCTGAACGAGTGGGACGACTACGCCGTCGAAGAGGGCGTCCAGTTAAACGAGGAGGGCGTCGCGGACGAAGTCGTCACCGTCACCATCGGACCAGAGCGCGCCGACGAGACGATTCGGATGGCGCTCGCCAAAGGGGCGGATCGCTCGATTCGCGTCTGGGACGAGTCGCTCGAAGACGTTGACCTGCTCGACGTCGAGACGAAGACCCAAATTCTCGCTGCCGTCGTCGCGGAAGAGGAACCGGACCTCGTCCTGACTGGCGTGCAGGCGGGCGACGACGCGTTCGGCGCAACCGGCGTCGCGCTCGCGGACGCAATCGACTTCGAGTGGGCCGCAGTTGTGAACGCACTCGACATGGAC
>CAYNQM010000205.1:0-4435 GCA_964399275.1 uncultured Haladaptatus sp. | reverse complement strand
GCGTGCGAGGGACGACTGAGTGAGCGAAGCGAACGAAGGAGTCGGTTGGGGAGGATGTGGCTGATGCGTTGCGATGGCGGTTTGCGGTCTGATTGGTGTCGGCAACAGCTAGCGTCACCGAAAGATACAGCGCAATCACCGAGAAACACAGCGTGGAATGAAAATATAATTTACACAATACAAATCCATTCGAACGATTCGCAGTTAGTTCACCCACATTGATAGTAAGCATAGTGCACGACCTTCCCATGGCATCGTGTCTCAATAGTTTTATGCTGGTGGGGTGTTTCGATTCGTAACGATAATGAGCCAGACAGAGCAAATCGACGACCTGCCGCCGAGCGCCAAGCTCGTGTTCAAGGTGCTCGAATATCAGGGGTCGCTAACCCAGAAGCAAATCGTTGACGAGTCGATGCTGTCCGCGCGGACGGTTCGCTACGCGTTGGAACGACTCGAAGACATCGGCGTGGTGACGGAAGACATCTACTTCGCGGACGCTCGACAGAATCTCTACGAAATCGACCTGCCAACCGAGACCGACGCAGACCAGTGTGCCGACGCCCAGTGCGCCGAGTAATCTCTCTCGATTTCTGCTCTCAGTCTATGCTGTGACGACGGTAATCTGTTGCTCGTGGTCGATTGCGCGCTCCAGTTCTTCTGCAATCGCACTTCCCCGCGAGACCTGGATGTCGCCGCCTCTCCCGACCGTCGCGGTGAACAGATACTCGCCGTCGGCCTGCACTTCGACCGTCTCTCCGGCGTGGCCGTCCAGCGGAATGATGACGTGGCGCGAGGTGATTTCCGGGACGACGACGTCGCCGCGCGGCGCTGCCTGCGCTCCACTGCCTCCGACGGAGGACGGTTTCTCCTCGTGGGTGCGAACGTCGATGCTGATACCGAGTCGGTTCTCGATGTCGTCGATTCGGCCGCCGCCTTTGCCGATGACGTAGGAGATGTCGTCCTCGTCCACGTAGACGACGGCGTTGTTCTGGCCCTGGATTTCCACGTCCACTCGGCCCCGCGTGACGGACTGGATTTCGCGCTCGACTTCCTGTTTGGCGAGGCGCGAGACGCCGCTCTCGTCGCGGTCGTTCTCCTGCAAAGGAACCGTAACGACCTGTCGGTTGAAGGTGTAGATTTCGTACTCCGGCGTGCCGGTTTCGAATTCCTCGACCATGATAACGGGGCGAGCGAGGTCTTCTTCCATCATGCCCTCGGGCACCTTGACCTGCGTCGTCACGTCGTACACCTTCTCGATTTGTCCGGCCTCGATGTAGACGACTGTGTCCACGATTTGCGGAATCATGCCGAGTTCGACCCGCCCGATGAGTCGCTGGAGCGCGTCGATTGGTCGGGTAGCGTGAACGACGCCGACCATGCCGACGCCCGCGAGGCGCATGTCCGCGAACACTTCGAAGTCGTTGGTCTTGCGTACCTCGTCGTAGATGGTGTAGTCCGGGCGCACCATCAGCAGGGAGTCGGCGGTCTTCTCCATCTCGCCCGCCAGTTCGGTGTACTGCGTGACGTTCGGCCCGACCTGCAAGTCTCGCGGTTTCTCCATCGTCTTCACGGCGAAGTCGTTGTCCGCGAGGAACTCCGCGACGGCCTGCGCGAACGTCGATTTCCCGGCACCGGGCGCGCCGGAAATCAGGACGCCGCGCTGGCGTTCGAGCAGTCGGGTTCTGAGTTCGTCGGCGTACTCGTAGTCCTCCATCGAGGTCTTGACGATTGGCCGAACGGCCGTGATTTCCCACGCGTCGGCGAACGGCGGTTCCGCCATTGCGATTCGGTAGTCGCGGAACTGGACGATGGTCATGCCGGGTTCATCGATTTCGATGAATCCTTCCGTACTCTGTTTCGCGCTCTCGACGATTTCCTGTGCGTACTCCTTCAGGTCGCCCTCGGTCGAGATTTCGTCACGAATCTGCTGGTAATGCATGTCGCCGACTTCCCCGCGTTTCGCCATCGCTGGCATGTCGGCCCGAAGGTGGACGCTCATCGTCTGCTCGTCGAAGTAGTCCTCGATGCCAAGGCGACCCACCTCGTGGGTCTTTGGGGAGATGTACTCCACGTCCAGTCCTTTCGCTTTCGCCACCTCGCTCTGGACGAGGTCGCTGGTGACGAAGGTAGCCTCGTGGTTGTCCGCGATTTCGCGGATGAGGGCGTCGATTTCGCCGCGATGGGCGTACCCCTGCTGTTCGGGTTCGGGTCGCACGCCGACGTATTCGAGTTCGATGTCGCCCGAATCCGCGAGGTCGGCGAGTCGCTGGAGTTCCGACAGTCCGTCCCAGCCGCTTTCTTCGCCGTTGTTCGCCTGCGATTCCAGTTCGCTGACGACGGCCTCGGGGATGAGTACCGTCGCCCCGGCAAAATCGCCGTCATCGACTTTCGCGGAGATGCGGCCATCGACGACGGCGCTCGTATCCGGCACTACGTTCATGATTACACGTTCGTGTGGGGGACTGATAAGGGTTTCAGCGTCGAGAGATAGGATTTTGCTATTCCATCACGTACCACAGTCGATGCGACACGCACACCTCGTCCTCACTGTCGATACCCAAACGCGCGATCGAATCGAAGCCGACTGCACTGACGAGTCGATAGACGAATGGCTGTTGGACGCCATCGAGCGAAAACTCGACCGACACGAAGGGTACGAGTTCGTAGACGACTGCGCCATCTGACCTGGCTTGCACTTTCAAGCATCACTGTTAGAAGACTAACGACGGAATGGCGGGGTAGATGACGACATCTGTCTCCAAGCAACTCGATACGGTGTTCACTGCCTTGGCTGACAACGACCGTCGCCGCTTGGTTCATCACCTTTCCGAAACGACCGACAATACGGCAACGATCGAAGAACTTGTCGCAGTGATTGAAGACGACCCGAAAAGCGTGAAGACCCAACTTCGACACGTCCACTTGCCGCATCTCGACTCGGCAGGGCTCGTCGATTACGACGACCGAACGCGAACCGTTCGATACCGCGGGAGCCAACTGCTTGAAGACGTGCTTACCTGTTGTCGTGAAAACAGACTTGTGCCGTGAGTTGACTCGCCCGATTCGGGCCAGCATCCATTTTGCGACTGACGTGTTTCTGCCGATATGCCGAGCGCAACTCTCGACGAAATTCGGGCCGAACTCAGTGCCGTCGCGGACGACGCACCGGAAAGCGTCGCCTCCGAACTTCGGGCACTCGAAACGGGCTTGACGAACCTTCCCGAAGCCGAGGAAGACAGACAGACCCAGTTCCGGGAGACGGAAGACAGGCTTTCAGAGGTCGAACAGCAAACGAGCGGGGAACTGGCCGAGAACATTCACACGATTCAGCAGAACCTCCAGTTGGTTGCCGAGGACGAAGGCTACTAAATTGCTTGCCAGCGAAAGAGCGGACATGGACGAACTGGTCGAGACGACCCGAGACCTCGTGTCGATTCCGAGCCACGAGGACGAAACGGCAGCGGGCGACTTCATCGAAGCGTGGCTTCGTGCCGAAACGGACGCCGACGTGACCCGAGACGAAATCGGAAACGTCGTCGCTCGCAAAGGGGCAGGCAATTCTCTGGCACTCGTCGGCCACCACGACGTCGTCCCGCCGGACGAGTCGCAAGTCGAGGACGGCGACTACGTGGTCGAAGAGCGCGATGGACGACTCTACGGGCGCGGCACGGCGGACATGAAAGGCTCCGTCGTCGCGTCGATGCTCGCGTTCCGGGACGCAGACCCGTCCTGCGAACTCGTCTTCGCCAGTTTCGTCGGTGAGGAGATGGGCGGCGACGGGGCACGCCACGCCATCGAAAACGGCTTTTCGCCGGACTACGCCGTCGTCGCCGAGGGTTCCACGAACTACTCGAAAGACGGCGTGACCGACGTGGTCATCGCGCATCGAGGGCGGCGCGCGAGCACCGTCACCGCCAAGGGGACGGCGGCCCACGCCAGCGAACCCGAGGCCGGCGAGAACGCGATCTACCGGGCCTGTGACGCCGTGGACATCGTACAGGACTGCGAGGTTCCGACCGTCTCCGTCCTCGACAACGACATTTCGGGAAGCGTCGTCGCCACCGAAATCGAGGGCGGGAGCGCGTGGAACGTCATCCCCGCAAACTGCGAGATAACGATAGACGAGCGAACCGTTCCCGGCGAGCGCGCCGACCTCGAAGCGGTCGAGGAAATCGCGGGCGTCACGTGGACAGTCGAACAGGACTTGCCCCCGATGGAGTGCGACGACCCCGAGTTCGCCGACGTGGTGCTCGCGTCCGCCAGCGACGTACAGGAGGGCGACCCGGAACACGTCACGAAACCGCACGCGACCGACGCCGGATGGCTCTCGCAGGCCGGAACGACCTGCGTGGTCTGCGGGGCTTCCGAACCCGGCGAGGCACACACGAAAGACGAGAGTGTGAGCATCGACGTGCTGGAACGCTGTTATCGAGCG
>CAYNQM010000204.1:0-4512 GCA_964399275.1 uncultured Haladaptatus sp. | reverse complement strand
CAGTCGGTTCCTCGCGGGACTCGGTGCGACGCTCCTGCTCGGCATCATCTTCATCGGCGGACAGGTGCTCGAATACTACGAGTTCATCGTTCACAACGACTTCACCTTCACCGGCGGCGTGTTCAACAGCGCATTCTACGGCCTGACGGGACTGCACGGTCTGCACGTGAGCATGGGTGCGGTGCTCATCGGCATCGTCTTCATCCGTGCGCTGTACGGGCAGTACTCCGCAGACCGCCACGTTTCGGTGACGACGGTGTCGATGTACTGGCACTTCGTGGACGTGGTCTGGATTTTCCTCGTCGTCGTGCTGTACGCCGGCGCGGAAATGAGCATCTGAACGGCCCGCTTTTTCGCTTTTTCTGCCGACTCCCGACTGACGAGTTTTCCGGCTTCGAATTTCGGAATCCGGTTTCTCGCTTCGAAATCTTCACATCCCACAGGACGCGGCGAAGGCGTCTGAGCCAGCGGTCGGCGAAGACGCCTGAGCGCCCGGGGAGGAGAGGGGACGCCAAGGGCGGGCGACCGTGCGGTTCCGGTCGTCCGCCCGCATGCGGTGGCGGTATCAGAACCAGCAATGCCAGTCAGATGAAAGCAATCACACCAGCCCAGCAGTTGCAGTCACTGTAAAACGGTCACACCAGCAACCACGCTAGAAACGGGGAGCGCCAGTGATTCTCGACCGCTACGCAAAACGCGACGCTTCGCAAGATTGAAACGCGCCAAAAATGAATCAAGGGACATGGAACTGCGGGTTATCGAGAAGAGCGACACCGAACTCCAGATAGAAATCGGGGGCGAAGACCACACATTCATGAACGTGCTCAAGGGTGCGCTCCTCGAAACCGAGGGCGTCTCGGCGGCCACCTACGACCTGAACCCCGAGCAGTCCGGCGGTCAGACCGACCCGATTCTCTCCCTGAAGACCGAGGACGGCACCGACCCCCTCGACGCGCTGGAGGCCGGAGCACAGAACATCAAAGACAAGGCGAACGCCTTCCGCGACGCGTTCTCCGCCGCGGCCTGATTTTCGGTTGATTCGTTACGACGCTATTTCGCAGTCGTTTCGGTCGTCTCGGTTGGTTTGAGACATCACTCTTGCCTGACGAGAATCGAAAACGTCCGACCAGCGAATGCGAATCCCGTCGTGTCGTCGTACTCTCCAGCAAGTGAGTCGAGATGGTTCCAGATGTTATCAGGTCGGTGTCTACTCGTCTCGACACGGACTCCCTGTGAGACAACCGGCAACGAAGAGCGTTTCACAGGACGCGAGGAGGGCACGTCGATTCATGCGCCCGCCTGCTGTCTTCCGAGAGTAAGCGTTGTGCTACAACCGAACCGGCACGTCGCGCTCCGCGAGGTACTCCTTGACCTCCCGAATCGAATACTCGCCGAAGTGGAAGATTGACGCGGCGAGCGCCGCGTCCGCGTTCGCATCGGTGAACACCTCGTAGGCGTCCTCGGGGCCGCCACAGCCAGACGAGGCGATGACCGGCGTGGAGACGGAGTCACAGACCGCTTTCGTCAGCGGTACGTCGTAGCCGTCTTTCGTCCCGTCGGCGTCGATGGAGTTGACGAACAGTTCGCCCGCGCCGCGGGATTCGGCTTCCCCGGCCCACTCGACCACGTCGATGTCGGTTCCTTCTCGGCCACCTTTCACGGTGCATTCGAACCAGCAGGATTCGCCATCGACCTGCTCGTAGTATTCCCCCTCCCCGTCGAACCGCCTGCGGGCGTCTACGCTGATGACGATGCACTGACTGCCGAACGCCGTCGCGCCCTCCGTCACCAGTTCCGGACGCTCCAGCGCCGCAGTGTTGATGGAGACCTTGTCCGCCCCCGCACGAAGGGTCTCTTTGATGTCCTCGCGCGTTCGGATTCCGCCCCCGACGGTCAGCGGGATGAACACCTCGTCGGCGACGTTCGAGACCACGTCCAGCATCGTCTCTCGACCCTCTGCGCTGGCGGTGATGTCCAGAAACACGAACTCGTCCGCGCCCGCCTCGTTGTACTGCCGGGCCATCTCCACGGGGTCGCCGGTGTACTGCAAGTCCTCGAAATTGACGCCCGTGTACACCGCTGGATTCCCGTCGTCGTCCAAATCCACGTCGATACAGGGAATGATTCGCTTCGTGAGGGTCATTTGGGTGGTGGTAGGCAGGCGGGCGTCAAAAGAAGTCCGTTTGCGACAGTCGAAGGTGGGTGAAAACAGGTGGTCGCTAGCTACTGCTGATATTGAACGAAGTCTCGACTCGCATCTTCGCCGACGAGTCGCTAACTGATGCCGACTCCTCACACCGCAACCGCACCGTGACAGCCACATGCCTCCCCAACCTATTCGCTTCGCTCATCCCTCGCGCGACTTCGGCACAGGGCGTCGGCGGTGAACGCCTCAACCCTGCGCCAGCACGCGCTACGTGGAAAATCGGAGAGCGTGAATCTACCGAACCTCCCCGGCGCGTGCGCCAGCAAGTGCAGGGAGTCGGGTGAGGAGGACGCGGTGCAAGATAGGACTGGAAGGGGCATGGGCATTCGAGGCGAACATCAAAACAGTCGTACCGTCCAACCACCCATGTCCAGAGCGAACACCGATACACCGAAGTAGCGGGCAGACCGACGCAAAAGCATGAGCGGCCACGAATACGAACCTGGCGAGATGGATCGAGTAACGTCCCCCATGCAGGAGTTCACGATGAGCCAAGTGACGACCGGACTGCTCGTCACCCTCATCGGAGTGGCTATCGTCTTCGGCGTTCCGCTCCTGCTGTTCAGCCCGTAAAAACGCGATTTTCTCGTTCCAAAATTCGACGAGAGCGACTGCTCAGTCGAGTTCTCGAACGAGCACGTTTCGCAGTTCCGCAATCTCGTCCGCCGACCAGCGGAGCGTCTCGTCGTCGGCCTCGATTTCCAGCGCGCCGGAGTCGTCCGCGGTGCCGAGTTCGGTGACTGGTGCAACGCCGTCGAACGCGCGAGCGACGGTTTCCGGCGCGGTCGTCTCGACCACTGCTCGACCCGGGAGTTCGCAGAACAGCGATTCGACGGCGGAGATGCCATCCGGGAGCGAAACCGACGCGCCCGCGTCCGTCGACACCATCTCGGCCAGCGTCACCGCGAGGCCGCCGTCGCTCACGTCGTGCACGGCGAGCGTTCCGTCCTGCGTGGCAATCTCGCGGAGCGCCGCGAGGATGGCAGCGGTGTTTTCCGGAAGGTCGGGGAATCGGTCGCTTCCGCTGACCTGGGCGAGGTACTCCGACCCGCCGAGCGCACCGGACGAGTCGCCGACGAGGAGCAGGGTGCCCTGGCCCGAAAGCTCCGCGGGTGGGGCCTCGTACTCCGCGGTCGTGCCGGTCATCGCCAGCGTCGGCGTCGGTGGAATCGGGCCGCTCGGCGAGTCGTTGTACAGCGAGACGTTGCCGCCGACGACGGGAACGCCGAGTTCACTGCACATGTCCGCGAGGCCGTCCACGATGCCTTTGAAACCGCCGTACACGTCCGGCTTTTCGGGATTGCCGCCGTTCAGGCAGTCCACCGCGGCGAGCGGACTCGCGCCTTTCGCCGCCAGATTCGTCGCGTTCTCCAGCGCGACCGCGCGGGCACCGTCGTAGGGCGCAGTGGTCGTCCAGTGAGGGTTCGCGCCGGACGAGAAGGCGAGGCCGAGTTCGGCGCGTCGAATCGCCATCACGGCCGAGTCGTCACCCGGCGGGATCGCGGTTCGCGTCTGCACTTCGTGGTCGTACTGCCGGTAGACCCAGCGTTTGCTCGCGCAGTTCGGTGACCCGACGACCGCCTCGAACGCGTCCTCGAGGTCGGCATCGGGCAGGTCGCGCTCGGGTTGCGTCGGTTCCTCCGCGGGGAGGTCGTTCATCGGTGCGCCGTCGCCGAGGAATTCGGCGGGCACGTCCACGACCGTCTCGCCCTCGAAGGTACAGACGTAGTTGCCGTCGGTCACGTCGCCGATGGCCGAACAGCCGAGGTCGTACTTTTCGGCGATGTCGGCCACTGCATCGACGTTCTCGGGCCGAACTTCGTAGCACATGCGCTCTTGGGACTCCGCGAGCAGGATTTCGAGCGCGTTCATGTTCGGTTCGCGCTGGTGGACGCAGTCGAGTTCGATGGTCGCGCCGAGACCACCCTTGGCCACCAGTTCGCTGGACGCGCCGCCGAGTCCCGCCGCGCCGAGGTCGCGGGCCGACTCCACGAGGTCGCCGTCCACGAGTTCCTCGTTCGCCTCGATGAGCAGTTTCTCGGTGTAGGGGTCGCCGACCTGCACTGCCGGGCGGTCTTCCGTTTCGGCGTCCTCCGCGAGGTCCTCGCTGGCGAAAGACGCGCCGCCGAGACCGTCCCGTCCCGTCGCGTTGCCGACGAGGACGAGTTTGTTGCCCGCCGACTGGGCCTCGGCGGTGACGAGGCGGTCGGCGTCGAGGAGGCCGACGCAGGCGACGTTGACCAGGGGGTTGCCCTCGTAGTCGTCGTGGAACTCTACGCTGCCGCCGACCGTCGGGACGCCGATGG
>CAYNQM010000203.1:0-4524 GCA_964399275.1 uncultured Haladaptatus sp. | reverse complement strand
CAAGGCGATTTAGCACACCTCGCGGAGATAGGAGTGAAACGAATCGTGGCCCCACTACGCCAGTTGGTCGTTAACCTGCGTGTAGCGGTCGTCCGGGTCGTCTCCGAAGGTAAACAGCGCTTCGGTACAGCCCGCATCTGCACCCATCCGGAGGATTTCCCGAACTTCCTCGGTCGAGAGCAGGGAGGCCTCCCCCGGCGGGTCGAAGTAGGTGCAGTAGGTGCAGGTGTACCGGCAGGCGGTCGTGAGGGGAACGAAGACGTTTTTCGCGTAGGAGAGCGAGTCCGCTGGTTCGACATCCTCGGGAGTGACGGCGAGCAGTCGGTCGATTTCGCTGTCGTCGAACGCGATGTCGATGTCGTACTCGTCGGCCCCCGGAATCATTGGGTGGGTATTTGGTGGGTGGGTAAAAGTTCGTTTGGAAAGCGGGATTTGAAGGTGGTTTTTCGGTTTCGTGGATAGGCCTTCGAGCGAGACGGTTAGTTGAGGGGGGTTGCTAGCTATCGCCGACTCTACTGGCTCTTGTGTCTTCTGACTCGCTAGCTATCGCCAACTCCAAAGACAGCAACCGCCCTCGTCCTCCCCAGCCTCCGCCCTCGCTTCGGACGAGCGAACCTCGTCCGAGTTTTCGTTCACGTTCGTTCACGAAAACACCACTCAGTTGTCCCTCGCGCGACGAACCTCCGGTTCGCTACCGCGCGCCACAGCAGAAATTTCGAAATTTCACGAACCACTCCGGCGCGCGGGAGTGAACGGCGCGCGAGGGACGAGCGAAGCGAGTCGGTTGGGGAGGGTGTGGCCGATGCGGGGCGGTGGCGGGTGCGGTACGATAGGAATCGGCAACAGCTAGCCCGAACTAAACAACTCAATCATCTCCAAGGTCACAGTGGCGGTATGCGAGGAGTCAGCAATAGATAGCAGAATCCAGACCACCAACTTCGTTTCCCACTTATTTCGCCGCGAGTTCCCCGAATCCAAATCTTCAAGCACTCCACCTCTCAAAACAAAACAACGAATGTCCCCGCCAAACGATGCCTCTCCCAAAGAGTACCTCCACTGGCTCAGAACGACCGACGACGAACCGATTTCCATCCTCCGTGACGTTCTCTCGACGGCGATGTGGGTGGTCGGAATCGGTCTCCTTCTGTTCGCCGCGAGCGGCGTCTGGCCGCCGATGGTCGCCGTCGAGAGCGGGAGCATGGAACCGCAGATGTACCGCGGCGACCTCATCTTCGTGATGGAGGAAGGCCGACTCGCGGGCGACGGTGCCCACGCCGACACGGAAGTTGTGACCTACCGCGCCGGAAAACAGTCCGGCTACTCGTCGTTCAACAACCCCGGCGACGTGATAATCTACAAACCCGACGGAAACAGCAGGGAGACGCCCATTATC
Source organism: uncultured Haladaptatus sp. (assembly GCA_964399275.1). Classification (GTDB taxonomy): domain Archaea; phylum Halobacteriota; class Halobacteria; order Halobacteriales; family Haladaptataceae; genus Haladaptatus. The sequence continues at coordinate 3,131 of CAYNQM010000203.1, read as the reverse complement.
CATCGCGCGATGTTCTGGGTCGAGAAGGGCGAGAACTGGTACGGCAGGGCTAATCCCGACTACCTCGGCAGCGCGGACAACTGCCAGCAGTTGGCCAACTGCCCCGCCCCGCATGCCGGATTCATCACGAAGGGCGACAACAACGGTGGGTACGACCAAGTCGGCTTCGCCCCGAACAGCAGTCCCGTCGAACCGTCGTGGGTGGTCGGCAAGGCGAAACTCCGAATCCCGTGGCTCGGGCACGTTCGCCTCCAGTTCGCGACGACCGCGCCGGAACTGCTGGAGCAAACTCCGAGAACGAACTCGACTGTTGATCCAAGAGCGACTACTGCACCGCGAACGGTTCCTGCGTAAGTGCTATTCTTTTCGACTCGCTTCGACGCGCCCGTCCGTGACCGAGAGCGAGAAGCCAGCCTCTTTCAGCCACTCACGAGCAGACCCATCGCTGTGCATCAATACTTCGGCGAGGTCTGCTGATTCGTCCACGTCGGTCGCCAGTCGGTGGGAATCGACCACTTCGATTTCGGCCCCAACGTCACCAGCAATTCGGCGATGGTCGAGATACGACGTGCCGTGGTAATCCACGCGAAAGTCGGGATGGCGGGAGACGAGAGCGTTCGTCCCGCCGCCGCGCCCCGGCGCGAGTAGCACGTCGCCAGCGGTCGAGAAGAGTCGTTCCAGTGCGCGTGGCGTCGCCAGCGCGAGGTCGGCCATCACGATTGCGGTGGCGTCGTTCTCACTCAGCACGTCGTTCACGGCGGGCGTCAGCGGGCGCGAATCGACCGCGAGCGGTGCGTCCACGTCGATTTCGGTGGTAGCGAGCACCTGCGGCTCTCGACCGGTCGCGCGAATCGCCGAGAGCACGTCGTCCAGCATCGCCAGCGAGAACGCCCGGCGCTCGTCGGGCGCGAGGGTGTCGGCCAGTCGCGTCTTCGGGTCGGTCGCCGAGAACGGCACCACCACCTGCATGGTCGGCCCTACTCGGTTGACGTGTTAAGGAATTGCGAAACGTTACTCGTACCATCGAATCGCGATGCCGTCTGCTTCGATATTCACCATGACGGCGTTACTTTCCATTTTTTCCAATCGCCACGTCGTCGTCTCCGTATCTCCATTCGAGATTCGAACCGTGATGGTGTAGTCACCGACGGGAAGCGTGGTTTCCTTTCGAACGCGCGAGCCCGCTTTGATATCAAACGAACCGTGGTAACTTCGCCCGTCGGGGGTCGTTTCATCGAGCGGGTCGATTTCCATCTCGATGGTTTGCGGTTCGGCGTACCCGTTGTCGATTCTCAACTCGACGATTTGGTCGGCTTCCCGCGTGCTCGTTCGAGAACCCTCACTCGGTTGAGGATCACTCAGACATCCCGCGAACGCCGCACAACCGAATAGCGAAACGACCGCTCTCCGATTCATTGACCATATTTGGCATCAATATCGTGAATTATTTTTGTCACAAATACGCGAGGAAAATCGATTACCGCGTTAGCGCAGTCGGTTCGTGTTCTGTTGCTGGGAACGGTACCAGAACCCAGCACCGCCGATGACGACGAGGACGAGGATGGCCACACCGCCGTACAGCAGTAGTTTGCTCGTCTGGGCCGATTCGTTGGCCTTCTTCGTGGCCGACTTCGCGCTCTCCTCGGCCTTTCCTGCGATGTCGAGGGCGTTGCCGAAGTTGCCCGCCTCGTAGGCGGAAATCGCGTTCTCGACGCGACCCTCGGCGTCCTTCGTGTCCGCACCGTCAGGTGCGTCGTCGATGGCCTGCTGTGCGGTGGCGATTGCCGTTCGAGCCTCTTTGCTCTCTTCGGTGTGGTGATTCGCCGACCACGTCTGGATTTCGTCGCTGTTGCCGCCCTCGCGGGTCTGGCTCAGCGTGGCGAGCGTGAACTCCTGTTGGGGGTCGTAGGTGTAGTTCTCGATTTCCGGAACCGTGCCGGACACCTTCACCACGGCTTTGCTCGCGTCACTGTCGAGCGCGAGCGAGTGGTTGAACGACTGGCCGTCGTAGGACTTCTTGGCCTTCTGGTTGCCTGCTTGGTCGAAGGTCGTCACCGTCCACGTCACGTCCGTGAGTTCGGTTTCGCCGTTGAGCGTCCACTCCTCGTAATCGCTGTAGAGGTCGGTCAGCGTCAGTTTCGCGTTGACCTTGTCTCCCACTTTCGCGTCGTCCGGAACGCCGGACTCATCCGTCGAAATCGCCATAACGGGCGCGACTGCCGAGAGGGCGAGCGTGACGACGAGGAGGAGTGCTGTCAGTTTAGAACAGCGGGTCGAGTTCATCCTCATCATCCTCGACGAGATTTTCGAGATTCGTCTCGCTCTCCTGTTGAATGTCGTCGATGTTATCCTGCGCCTCGATGGCGACCTGTTGGAGTTCCTTGATTCGCGGCACGTTCGTCACACCCGAGAGGAGGACGACGCTCGCCACGTTCGGTTCGGCGACGGGGTAGTCGCCCCCGCGAACCTCCATACTGCCGGTTTGCTCCTCCAGCCACTTCCGCCCGCGCTCGATTCCTTTCCGATTCAGGTGCTCCGACGGACCGCTCATGACGAGTAGTGCGCGCTCGGTTCCCTGAATCTCGCAGGGGAGCGTGAGGCGACCGAGTGCCGCCTTCCTGACGAGGCTGGTGATTCGGTTCGTCGTGTGGGCGGTGTCTTCGCCCGTGCCACCACCGTTGCCAGTAAAGCGCGAGAGGAGACCACCGGAGTTCTGCATTTCTACTTCTTCCGCGGCGTAGCCAATGGTCGAGACGCCGCCACCAGCGAGCGTGTTGATGATTTCGCTGGAGTCCACAACGCTCTCTGCAACGTCGTCGCCGCCACCGATTTCACCTGCTCCGAAGAGGATGCCGAACCGCGTGACGATTTCCTCGTTGATTTCGGAGTAGCCGCTCTGGACGCTCTCGCCTGACTGGCGCCACGAATCGTTGTCGAACACCATCAGGTTGTCCACTTCGCGGACGAACGTCTGGAACGAGCGCGCCGCGTTCAGGGTGTAGATGCCACCTTCGTCGCTTCCGGGCAGAATACCGAGTCCGTAGACAGGTTCGGTGTAGATGCGTTTCAGGTGTTTCGCGACGACTGGTGCGCCGCCACTGCCCGAACCGCCGCCCATTCCGGCGATAATG
>CAYNQM010000202.1:0-4586 GCA_964399275.1 uncultured Haladaptatus sp. | reverse complement strand
GGTCGCACCCGCATCGAGGTTTTCACGGTACTGTTTCAAGTCGAGAATCACGTCGCGAGGGTCGAGCGGTCGTCCGGAGGCTTTCGCGGGGCAGACCGACGAACAGCGGCCACATTTCGTACAGGCGTCTTGGTCGAGCAGTTGCCGCCACGAGAAGTCCTCGATGCTGGTCGCGCCGATTTCGTCGGGGCTGGCGTCCGAGGGAACGCCCGGCAGGCGCTTGCCCGCCTTCTCGTCGCGCGTGACGACGTTGGCGAACGACGTTAGCATGTGGAGCGGTTTGGCATAGGGAACCGCCGCGACGAAGACGAGCGCGAGGAGCGCGTGCGACCACCACGTCACGGGATACCACGCGGTCGCCATCGCGGGCGTCACTCCCGCCGATTCGAGCACGAGTTTGACGAACCAACCGACAAAGCTCACCGTTTCGAAGGACACGTTTCGGGTCGCGCTCGTACCGAGGATGCGGAACCCTTCGGTGACGTAGCCGCCGACGCCGAGAAGGAACAGCGTCCAGATGAACAGGTCGTCCTCCAAACTGGTGTGTTTGCCCCAGAGACGGTGGTTGCGCACCCAGTAGCGTCGGTAGATTGCCATCCCGATGCCGACGACGAACAGCAGACCCATCGCGTCCATCACCAGCGAGTAGGCGAGGTAGAAGTCCCCGACGAAGAACGACTGTTCGTTGCCGAGTACGTAGTGGGTGAACTTCTGATATCCATCCATGTCGATGGCGATGATGGCCGTTCCGATGAGCAAGGTCAGAAAGCCCCACATGATAAAGGAGTGCATCAACCCGCCGTAGAGGTCGCGGTTGAACTGATTTTCGTTCGAGAGTACGGTCTTTCCGGCGCGAACAATTCGTCCCGGCAGGTCGTCCAGTCGCTCGAACCAGTCCTCTTCCCCGTCGGCGTACCGCGAAAACCGATTGTAGACGCCGAAGAGGAAAAAGAGAATGGCGACCACGGCGAGGTAGTAGAACACTGCCTCACCGAGGAGTCCGATTTTCCAGAACGTCGGACGTGTGACGCCCGTCGTCTGCGAGAGCGCGAAGATTGCCATGTTTTATCAGGAGGAGACCACTTGCTTAAATCTTGCTTCACGTCTACCTGCCCGCCGTCGTGCGAGAATGGAAAACTGGTTTGTAGTTTATACCAATGACCAGCCGACGAGCGCACAGAGCAAACAAATGACAGGCGCGTCCCAGCGCGAAATCGATAGCAGGGGGAGGGTCGGATTCCAGGCGAAGCAGCGAGCGCGAAGCGCGAGCGAGAACGTGTCCGCGCGCGCGAACGACCGCGCCACGCCCGCCGCCCCGAGAATTTCCATTCGTTCCGCGAGCGAGCGCTTTTCGCCAAGTCGAGCCTGCATCGCCTCCCGAATCGTGCGCAAATCGCCCTGTAAGACCGGGAGAAACCGAAAGACGAACGCGACGCCCATCCCCAAGAACTGGCCGGGGCGTCTGGGGACGAGCCACTGAATCGCCGCGCGCGACTGCCGAATCGGCGTCGTTCGGACGTAGGCCGCGCTGACGCAGAGCACGAGGAAGACGCGGTAACTCGCCAGCGCGGGCGCAACGGCATCCGCCGGAACTATCCACGGCGAACCGAACGTCAGGGACGCGAACAGTGGACCACCGAGCAAGAAGGGAAAGACGTAGCGAAATTCGCGAAGCACCCAGAGCGGCGACGTACTCGCACCTGCGAGCACCAGCGCGACGACGACGGTCAGCACTCCGAGGCCGCGAGGCGTCGTTTGCGCGAACGCAACGACCGCGAACCCGGCTTGAAAGAGCAGTTTCACGCGGGGGTCGGCGCGCTCCGCGAGCGAATCGGTTGGACGGTACGCCAGCGTCATGGCACTCGAATTCCGAGGTCTACGAGGTCGGATTCGACTTCGTCCGGGGTTCCATCGACTGCAATTCGACCGTCTCGTAGGGCGACGACCCTGTCCGCGAGCGACCACACGTCCCGAAGGTCGTGCGTCACGACGACGAAGCCAGTTCCGTCAGCGGAGCACTCCGCGAGGTGTGCAACCACGGACTCCCGAGCAGGCGCGTCGAGTCCAGTGAACGGTTCATCCAGCACGAGGTGGTTCGGTTCCATCGCCAGCGCGCCAGCGATAGCGACGCGCTGGCACTCGCCACCGGAGAGCGCGTCAATTCGCTCCTCGCGGCGGTCTGCCATCCCGACCGCGGACAGGGCCGTCTCGACCCGGCGGTCGATTTCCTCGTGCGAGAGACCGAGGTTCTCCGGTCCAAACGACACGTCCGCGCCGACGGTTGCCGAGACGAACGTGTCGCGGGGGTGCTGGAACACCATTCCGACGCGGGTTCGCGCGGCCACGAGGTCGTCTTCGACCGGCGTCTCATCGACCAACACGTCCCCCTCGTCCGGAGTCAGCAGGCCGTTGAAGTGGCGAACGAGCGTCGTCTTCCCGCTTCCATTCGCTCCGGCGAGGACGACGAACTGCCCGTCGGGAATCGATAGCGAGACGCCATCGAGCGCAGTCGCATCGCCGAATCGGTGGACGAGATTCCGCGTCGAAATCATTCGGCGGTGACGCGGTCACTCCGGACGATACCGACCGCGGCGGCGATTTTGAACGCCTCGAAGGGAACGAACGCCACTGCGGAGAGCATGAACGCCTCCACGAGACCGTAGTTACCGACGACCGAGAAGCCGACCGTCCCGAAGGCGTAAATGATGACAGTTCCGACCACCATCGCCGCGACGAGTCGGAGGACGCCGACTCGTTTGGGGTCACGGAGCGTCAGACCACCGTGGACGATAGCGCCGACGATGAACGCGGCGACCGGGTACGAGAGGAGATAGCCGCCGGTCAGTCCGACGAGTTCCACGAATCCGGCGGAGCCACCGGCGAAGACCGGCGCGCCGACCGCCCCCGCGACGAGGTAGAGAACCATAGATGCGGAACCCCACACGGAACCGAGGAAGATTCCGGCGAGGAAGACACCGAGCACTTGGAGCGTGATTGGAATGGAAGGCGCGAGAGGGTTGGGAAACGATACCTGTGCGAACGCGCCGATGACCGCAGCGAACAATGCCGTCCGGGCGACGTTGCCGACGGTCTGTTCGCCAACCAGTTCGACCGAGCCAGTTTCGGTTGACATAGCGAATCGTCGCTCGTCAACCAGTAAGGCATCTTCGGTTGACGTTCCTGTTTCGTTCGAAAAATTGCAGAAAAATTCCACCAATATCCCAACAGGCTTTTATATTATCACAGCATCAGGTACGCGCCATGGATAAGAAAACCGAGGAACTCCGTGACATCTTCATGGATGTCACAGACGAGGAGACGGTCACGGAGAAACAGGAGGAGACGCACGGGTCGCTCAGTTCGGAAGAAAAAGTGGAGGAGCGACTCTGCGCTGTCATCGAGGAGATGCGCGGACGGTATGATTTTGATACGTCGCTCGCAGACGAAGAGTTGATGATGGTCGTTCAACAGTTCTATGCAGGCGACAGCGACGACGACATCGCGGACGAACTCGACACTTCTCCAGAGACTATTTACAACGCTCGAATCGACCTCCATCTCTTCCGACAGTCCGACAGCGACGCACCGTTCGATGTCGCCGCCCTCCGCAAACTTCTCGCGGACGAGACGCCGACCGCCGACTGCGCCGACGAACTCGACACCGACGAATCGACCGTTCGACGCTACCGACGCATCATCGAGGCGAAAGACGAGGCGCGGTCGGTCAACCAGCAGTACACTAACGAGTTCGAGAACATCCTCCAAGACCGCGAACTGTCCGACCGGATGACCCAAGACATCCAGCAGGACGGATTGGACGACGCGACCGAGGGGATGGAGACGAACGTTTCATTCTAAACGACCTTTTTCTGCGGTCGGGAGCCGAGACCCGTGCCGCGCGACACGGGTCTCGGCCTGCCTCCCTGGAAAAAGCTCGACCAAAAGCACGGCGCTCCTCCCGGTGGTCGTCGCTTGGCCCGCTCGCTCAGTCGCGTTGCTCCTTCGCTCGCGGAGAGTATACGAGCCCCCTAGCAGCTGTGTCGTCTGCAATAGTGTGACAGTACGCCAACTAGCCGAGTGGACGCGCAGTGAGTGGGCCTGAGCCAGCGGTCGGCGAAGGCCCACGAACACCCGGGGAGGTACGGGGCCACCGAGGGCGGGTGGCCCTGCGGTTCTGGCCACCCGTCCGCACCGCGGTTGCAGTGTTAGAACCAGCATCTCCTGCGGTACGGTAGCGGTTTCAGCAATCGTGATTCCAGCGGTAACACGCTCAGTAATCGCAATTCAGACGGACTAGCAACTCCAGTCGCAATCACGAATCAATACGAAAATCTCAGCAGATACCCTCGTAGTCAGTACAAACTACTCAGCACCGGATTCGACGCTTCCCTCTATCGCGCCTGTCTCGATTTCGTCGTCTTCCAGTCGCGTGATGCGGGCTTTCATGATGCGAGTGTTTTCGACCTGTTCGACGTGGAGGCGCACGCCGTCGTAGTCGATGTCCTCACCTTCCTCCACCAACCTGCCCGCACGGTTGAAGATGAACCCGGCGATGGTCTCGAACTCCTCGCCCTCGGGGAGGTCGA
>CAYNQM010000201.1:0-4663 GCA_964399275.1 uncultured Haladaptatus sp. | reverse complement strand
GCCTCGACGCCGATGGGTTCGCCGTAGCGCAGGCGGTTGATTTGCGACTGGCGGCGCGCGAAGTCGATAAGCTGGCGGGCGTCCGCGACGTGGCCCGCGCTGGCGATGCCGATGTGGTCGTCGGACTTGTGTAGTTTCTCGACGCTCGTGCGCTCCATGAGCGGCGAGCGCGTCTGCTTGTCCACGGCGAGGACGACGCCGCCCTCGGTTCGGACGCCGATGCTAGCACTCCCGCGCTTGACAGCCTCGCGTGCATATTCGACTTGGTAGAGACGTCCGTCCGGGGAGAAAATCGTAATCCCGCGGTCGTACGCCTGCTGTTGGGCTTGTCCCTGCATAGTATCACTCGAAATCGAGTTCCGCCGCGCCGACGAACGCATTGTTGACCTGTACGTCCATTACACCGTCTCGAACGACGGCCGGTCGTTCTGCGTCCGCAAACACGACGCTTCTCTCTCCCGAAACTTCCCTGTGGCGACCTAAATACTTTTCTTCACAACCCCGTACCGTCCCGCTTATACCACGGACGAATACGCCAACCGGGTCGCCTTGCACCTCGTCGATGCAGGCCAGCGCAGACCGAGCGCGGTCGGTGTGCCCACGCCGAACCCTGACCAATGCTTCGCCCTCGCCGTCTTCGAACTCGAAGGTGAACACCGTGAGGTCTGCATCCGCGCTTCCGGCATCGCCGACGAGGTTCTGCGCGGAAAACCAGAGGCTTCGTTGGAACGCCCGGCGGTCGATATCCGCGTCGGGCCACCCTTCGAGACCGACCGCGAGATAGCGCCAATGCGGGCGCAGGTGTTTGGGTAGATGTTTCATTTTGGTGGTGTTGGTCGTCTATTTGGTTTGAGAGGGTTTGAATCGTGTGTTCTCTGCGTCTTTTGTCGTGAGGTCGAATTTGTGATTTTTCTTTTGAGTTGTTTCCTCTGAGTCGCTAGCTACTGCCGACTCCAAACACCGCAACCGCCCTCGTCCTCCCCAGCCTCCTCGTTCGCTTCGGACGAGCGAACCTCGTCCGAGTTCTCGGTCACACGGAAAGAGGCAAGCTCTTTCCTGCTCTCGTTCGCTCCTCCGTCACTCACGAGAACTTCGTTCCCGAGAACATCACTCAGTCGTCCCTCGCGCGAGTCGCTTCGCTCCCGCGCGCCACAGCAGAGGCCGAATTTGGGATTATTCGAATTTTCACATCCCACCCCGGCGCGCGCTGGCCTGAGCCGGAGGGCACACCGCCCGGAGGCTCGGGTCGGAGTCGCGCGAGGGATGAGCACTGGAGCGTCAGCGAAGTGCGCAATCGGTTGGGGAGGCTTGTGGCTGATGCGGTGCGGGTGCGGTGGCGGTCAGTTAGGAGTCGGCAACTGCTGACGCGAGTAAAACACATCAATCATCTCCGTCGGTGGCGGTCTGTTTGGAGTCGGTGACAGCTAGCAACCCCGGAACAAAATAACAGCTAGCGAGACCAGAGCAAAAATCGGAATTAAATCTCTCGAACAAAACCAACTACTCGTTCTCACCGAAATCCCAGCTAATCACTCCGTTCCGCAACCAAAACCCCAACCTGCTCGTGAACGCGCTCCACGGCAGTCAACGAAAATCCGTTCTCGGTCAAAACGTCAGCCAAGTGCCCGACCGTCGAGGGATCGTCAACTTCCGGACTGTAAAACGGTTCGTCGGGGTCTGGCAGGCCGAAGAACATCACGTCGCCGAGCACGAACTTCCGGGGATTGAGTCCGGCAATCACTTCGATTGCTTCGCGTTTTTCCTCGTCCGAGAGGTGATGCATGGCGAAGTTCGAGACGACGATGTCAATTTCGCCCTCAACGTTCGGTTCCCGGAAACTTCCTTCCGCGAACTCGACGTTGTCCAATCCCTTCTTTTCGGCCTTCTTCCGGCCTTCGTCCATCATCCCCTCGCTGATGTCGCGGGCGACGACCCGCTCCGCGTCGGGTGCCAGCGCCAGCGCGATTGCGCCGGTTCCGGTTCCCACGTCGAGGACGACATCGTCCTCACTGGGGGCGGCGTGTTCGACCACGAGACTGACGCAGGCGCGGTACTCGTCGCTGTCCTGCGAATCGTCGTAGTCGCCAGCGATGTCCGAAAAGCGGTCGGCGTGTTCCTCAATTGTCTTCTTCATACCGACCACGTTTCACGCCGGGGGAAATGAAATCGTCGGAGCGTCGGTAGCGATTTCTCTCGGCCAAATCCTTCCACTCGCGCAGACCGGTCTCGACCTGTTCGGCAGTGAAGCCAATCGTCTCGCCGACGGCAATCAGTTCGCGGGGGCCGCGCAGTTGCAGGTGCGAGCGCGGGTCGGCGCTGACGACGAACGGTGCATCGTACTTCGTGACGATTTCGCGCAGTTTCCGCAGGTCTTTGATGGCCTGTACGCGCTGGCCGCCGTCCGCCCGGAGGACGCGGGAGAAGTTGAACTCCACCCGAACGCCGTTCTCTTCGGCGGCCTTCGCCAGCACGTGGTTAAAATCGCCGCGTCCCTGCATGGGATGGGCGAGCACGTCGATTCGCTCCTCCTCGACCGCGAATCGGTTGAGTTTCGTCGTCCCGCCGTGAAACAGGAGAATCGTCGTCTTCGGTCGGAAGTTGCCGACGTGCCCGCTGGCCTGCGAGGGGTTGTCGGCGCGGATTTCGAGACCGTTCACCACGTCCACGTCACACGCCTCGCGGATTCGCTCGGCGTCGAACTCGGCGCGCGAATCGCCGTGGTTTCGGACGACGACGCCGTCGAACCCGTACTCGGTCGCCGTGCGTGCGAAGCGTGCGACGGTGCTGTCACCGTCCGGGACGGCGTGAACGCTCTCGTACATCGTTCGCTGGTCGGACACCGCGAGACTTGGCGCTTGCGACTCGTTCCTCGCGACCCCACTCGTTCGCGAGGGTTCTCCCGAAACTGTCAGTTAAATTGACCACGATACGTAAGCCCAAGAGGTTTTCCCGTTTCGCCCCGAAAGGATAGCAGGTTCGGTAACAGAATGGACAGTCATCTACCGACTTCAGCAACTTCCGGCGAGCCCTCCCGTGCTGACCTCGATTGGTGTCACCACGCGGTTCAGGGGGTTTCCCGCACGTTCGCCATCACTATCGACTTGCTTGACCCACCGATGTCGGACGCCATCTGCGTCGGCTACCTCCTCTGCCGCGTCGCTGACACGATTGAGGATGCGGGACATATTCCTCCCGAGGAACAGGCTTGTCTTCTCAATCAGTACAACGACGTTCTCGACCCCGACGACCCGACGACGGTTGACGAGTTTCAAGACGAGGTCGAAGGGTGGATTCCCGAGGACGACAGCAACGACTGGTCGGTCGTCACCAACACGCCCCGCGTCGTCGAGACGTTTTCGGCCTGCCCGTCCTCGGTTCGGGAAGCCGTTCGGCCACCGGTTCGTGAACTCGTCGGCGGCATGGCAATGTTCGTCGAGCGTCACGGCGACACCGACGGTCTCCGAATTCACACGCTCCCCGAACTCGAAGAGTACTGTTACTACGTGGCGGGGACGGTCGGCGAACTCATCACGAATCTCGTCTGTCGGGACGCCGACGCCGAGCAGGCCGACCGACTACGGGAAACGTCCGAATCGTTCGCTCTCCTCCTGCAACTCGTCAACGTGACGAAAGACGTGTACGTGGACTATCACGACGAGAACAACGTCTATCTTCCGGCGACGTGGCTCGGCGAGAAGGGCATCCCGCAGGACGACCTCTGCGACCCGGAACACCACGACGACGTCGCGGACGTGGTCGCGCGCACTGCGGAACACGCCGACGGTTTCGCGGACGACGCCCAGGCCTACTTGGAAACCATGCCCCGCGAGCGAGGCAACCGCCTCGTCGCATGGGCGATACCCTACCTCCTCGCGGTCGGTACCCTCCGCGAAGTGAAGAAACGACCGGAAGACGCGCTTCGACGGGCAGGAATCAAAGTGTCGCGCGAAGAAGTGCACGCCCTCATCTCGTCGCTTTCCAGCGGCGTAGACCGGGACATGCTCGGCGAACTGCGCCGCACGATTTCCGACCGTCCGTTCCACCGCGCCTGAATCTACCGCATCGCTGGTTCCAAAGCGCCGGTCGCCGTCCCCGCGATACCGGCGAGCCATCCCGACAGCACGAACAGCCACGCAGTCGAGAGGGCGACGCCGACACCGACGACGATTGCTTGGACGACGAACGCTACCGCACCGAGGTCTACGTCTGCTGAAAAAAGCGGTCGTGTTCAGTACTCGTAGAAGCCTTTGCCAGTCTTCTTACCCAAGTCGCCCGCATCGACTTTTCGCTTGAGCAGGTAGGCTGGCTTGTATCGGTCGCCGAGTTCCTCGAACAGCGTCTCGCTGGCGTCCAGACAGATGTCGAGTCCGATGTGGTCGGCGAGCGTGAGCGGTCCCATCGGGACGTTCGTTCCGAGCGTCATTCCCTTGTCGATGTCTTCCTTGTTCGCCACACCCTCGTCGTAGGCCCGGATGCCTTCGTTAATCCACGGCATGAGGATGCGGTTGGTGACGAAGCCGGGTTTGTCGTCGGACTCCCACGTCTCCTTGCCGAGTTCCTCGGCGAGGTCGTGCGCGAGTTTCACCACGTCGCGGTCGGTCGTCTCGCAGACGACGAGTTCGACGCCCTTCATGACGGGGACCGGGTTCATGAAGTGGAGTCC
>CAYNQM010000200.1:0-4679 GCA_964399275.1 uncultured Haladaptatus sp. | reverse complement strand
AAGTTCTTATCACAGAACAGCCCAGCACGACATTTAACTCCATCGCCACGCCGGTCGGTAAACGTCAGCGGTTCGGCGACCCCGTGGAGTTTATGTAGTAGCGGTCGGTACTCCCCACGTATGTCCGACATACTCGCGGAGAATCTCTCGGGGAAGGCCGTCATGGGGTCGGACGGTACGGAACTGGGGATGCTCTACAACATCACCATGAACATCAAGACGGGCGAGCTTTCCAGCCTCGTCGTCGAACCCGACGAACAGATCAACCCGGACACCGTCGAACTCGAAGTAGACGAGGACGGGCATTTCGAACTACCGGTCAACCGGGTACAAGCAGTCAAAGATTACATCGTTGTTCAGCGGTAAATGTACGTTCTAGACGCCTCAGCTTTTATCAACGAGTATCATACGACCGAACAGACAGCGTCCATTCCGATGGTTCAAGAGGAACTGGAAGGCGAACACGCCTTCCGGTTCGACGCCATGGAAGGCTCGGGGATGCACATCCACCTCCCCCGAGAGGATACAGTCGAGAAAGTGCGCAGAGCCGCTGGCGAAACCGGCGACTTGGACGTTCTTTCGGCGACCGACGTTCGTCTCATCGCCGCCACGTTCGAACTCGACGGCACGCTGGTGACTGACGACTACGCGATGCAGAACGTCGCGGACAGGTTGGACGTGTCGGTCGAAGTCATCGCCCAAGACGGTATCGAGGAACAGCGACACTGGTCGTTCCAGTGTTCGGGCTGTGGTCGGGAGTTCGACGAGAACAAGGACAGATGCCCCATCTGTGGCAGTCCGCTCTCCCGGAAAAATCCCTCGTAACGCTCAACTAGCGTACTGGAGGTACATCACCGCGAAGAGAATCGCGTCGAACGAGCCGTGGACGAGCGCCGAGACGGTGAGATTTCCTGTTTTGAGATAGAGGGCACCGAGAACGAGCGAAAGGAAGAAGATGACGACGAGGGTACCGGCCGTCGCCACGAGGGTCGAACCCGCCGCATACGCTGGAATGTGCGCCAGCGCGAAAATCGCGCTCGCCACGACGACTGCGCCGTAATCCGAGAAGGTGTCGTACAGCGACTTTTGAATGATGTTTCGGTAGAGCAGTTCCTCACCGGGACCGATGAGGAGCCACGAGGCAGGGATGAGGATGAGAAGCATCTGCGGGTTGCCCTGTCTCGCCTGCTGTTCGATGTTGTGGTCTGCCGTTCCGACGCCGATTTGTGTGAGCACGATGGCGACTGCTATCTGGAGGAGAAAAAGGACGATAATCCCGACGGCGGTGTAGCCCACGTCGCTGAGGTCTGGTATCTTAAAATCGAGATACGAAGATCCGTATCCGCGACCGGCCATGAACAACACGGCCACCGTTCCGGTGCCGAGACCGAGCGCAACCGCGGAGAGGCCGAGTTGTTCTATCGGACCGAGCGAGTTGGGGCCGACGATGAGGAGAAGCGCAGTCGCCCAGAGCGAGATGGCAAACAGTCCCGAGAACCCGAGAACACCGCTGATAGCCACCGCTCGAACCATCTGGCGAAGTGAACCACCAGTCAGCGAGTTCCCGCCGACGCCTGCTGTACCGTCTTCCATGGTCGGAAGAAAGGACTGCGATAGTAAAGATGCTACGACCGGCGTCAGTAGCGCCGGGAAAGCAGTCCAAGCCCGGTCAGCGCGACCAGCGCGACGGCGACGCCGAAGCCGGGTTGCCCGCCGCTGTCGCTCGTGGCCACGGACGTAGTGATGGTCGTTTGCGTCTCCTGTTCGGTCATCATTTCGGTCGTCGTTTCCGTCGTCGCGTTAGTCGTCGTGCCGGTCGTTGTCGTCGTCGAGAGTGCAGTCGTCGTCTCGGCCGCCGAACCGTTTCCGAGGACGCCGTCTATCGAGACGAGCGGGTCGCCGACGGTGGAGTTGTTCTCCGGAAGCGAGACGATGAGACCGAATTCGGTACCGGGTTCGTAATCGGTGAAGTTGAACGTCGCGTTGAACGAGCCGTTGGGCTGAACCGCGACCGTCTGCGATTTGAAGAACTGACTCGTGGCGTGAATCTGAATTTGGAGTTCCGTCCCCGGTTCGAGTTCCGTCTGTCCGCGAACCGTCTGGTTCGCCGTGGTGTCGAACGTGAACTGCTCCCCTTCGTAGTCGAGCGACGCCGAACTGTTGTTCACTTCGGTTCGTTCGTGGTCGAACGGCGCGTCGGCCGTTTGCCCGGTAGTGGATGTAGAAAACGCGGTCGTCGTTCCAGTAAAGAGTGAAACTGCAACGAGTATCGCGAGAATCGCCGAAATGTGTTGTTGCCTTATCATGCTGAAAGTGCGTCTCAGGCTGGACGCGAAGGACATACACTACTTTCCGTAGTCCGGTAAATGCTTTGTGAACAGCGACTATTCGATCGATAGGGTTGTTTTCTCCGCGACTGCTTCTGCCTCCTCGAAATCGCCGCCACCGAGCAGGCCGCGAGCGGCGCGTTTGCCCCACTCGACCGCGGGTTGGTCGAAGGTCTCGACGCTGTAGAGTTCGCCCGCGAGGACGCAGGCCGCCTCCAAACAGTAACAGAGTTCGCCGAGGCCGTACTCGTCCACGCGGTCGATTTCGAGGCGAACCGTCGGCTGTCCGGATGCTGCGAGACTCGCCTCGGTCGCCTCGAACTCGGCGTCCAACAGCGTGCCGAGGCTCTGCCCGCCGAGGTACTCCAGTCCGGGCAGGTCGGTTTCCGGAATCGGACAGTCGTCGCGCTCGGTCGGGCGAACGAACGTCACCATCTTGTCGCTCGGCCCGGCCCGGTACAGCTGAAGCTGGGAGTGCTGGTCGGTCGCGCCGAGTGCGCGACCCGGGGTCTGGCCCAGTCCGTCTTTGCCGAGACTCTCGGCCCACAACTGCGCGAACCACTCGGCGAACGTCTCCAGCGACTCGGCGTAGGGCATCATGGCGTTGATGCCCGCACCGCGCTCATCCAGCGCGTAGGAGGCCGCACCGTAGGCGTAGGCTGGCGATTCGAACAGCGACCCTGCGAGGCGGTCAGCCTCGGCCTGCGCACCCGCCAGCACCGCGTCGATGTCGTGACCCTGAATCGCGGCGCAGGCCAGTCCGACCGTCGAGAGGACGGAGAACCGACCCGGCACACCGGCGGGAACGTCGAGCGCGGGCAGGTCGTGACGGTCGGCGAGATTGCGAAGGTTGCCCTCCTCGCCGGTCGTGACGAAGGTTCGTTTCGCCCAGTCCACGCCCGCCGACTCCATCGCGTCGCGGACGACGAGGAAATTCGCCAGCGTCTCGGCGGTCGTCCCGGAGCGCGAGACGACGTTGACCGCGGTGTCCGAGAGCGAAAGGTCGGCGAGCAGTCCGGAGACGTGTTCCGGGTCAACGTTGTCGAGGAAGTAGGCGTCAACGTCGGAATCGAGTCCGTAGGCCAGCGTGGCCGCACCGAGCGCACTTCCGCCGATACCGACCGTGAGCACCGTTTCGGCGTCGGCGAAGGGTTCGACGGCCGAGCGAATCGCGTCCGCATCGGTCGTTTCGGGAAGATTCAGCGCTTCATAGCCGTGTTCGTGATTTTCGCGTCCGATTTCGATTCGCTCGTGAGCGTCGGCGACGCGCTCGTCCAGTCGGTCGAGTGCGTCGCGGGAGACGCCCGGCGATGCGACGGTATCGAGGGCGTTACCGAGGTCTACTCGCATAAGTGAGTCGGCATCGTCGGACGTGAAAAAGCCACCTCCTTTGGCGCGTCGAAGACGAGTCAACAGCGACGACAGTTCTCGGTTCGAACGTTTCGGAGAACGCGGTATTTTCTGCGATGCGAGTTCGACATCGACGGACGAAATCGTGTACTCTCGCTTGACGACGACTCGGGGGGCCGAATACCGTCCCCCGACTCTGATATCACTGGTCGAAACCCGTCTCACTGCGGAAAATCGACTTCGCTCGAAAATCGGCAAGTGACACGACCGCCGGAAATCGGCAATCGACACAATCGCCAGTAAACGGCCGGAGCTTCAAATCAACGACAGCAGGAATCGCTAGAGCCAAAACCGCAACCGCATGCGGGTGGGTGGCCCGAACCACGGGGCCACCCGCTCTCTGCGGCCCCGTACCTCCCCGGGCGTTCGTGGGCCTTCGCCGACCGCTGGCTCAGGCCCACTCACCGCGCGTCCACTCGGCTGATCGGCTTCTGCCCCGCTGTCGCCTGTGACACAGCCGCCAGAGGACTAGCTGTTCACCGGAAAATCGGAGATTTTCCGGGCGACAAATCCCTCGAAGGAGCGTCGAAGACGCTTCTGAGGGGGTGAGGAGTGTCTTTGTGAGCGAAGGCTCGGAAGTCCCCGCGCAACGAAGTGAGCAGGAACGTCTTCCGGTGCTTTTGGTCGAGCTTTTACAGGGAGACAGACAGGTTCTGCGCGAATCGCGCAGGCCTCGCTTCTCGACCGTCGTAAAAGATCGTTGCTAGTACGCGTACCGCAGGTTCGGAACCGACGAATCGCCGGTTTCGATTTTGTCGAGCGCGTCCTCGAAGTCGGTCATCTTGACTTCGGTGCGACCGTCGCGGATGGCGAACATCCCGGCTTCGGTGGTCAAGCTTGCGATTTCCGCGCCGCTGAATCCCTCAGTGTCGTCGGCGAGACTGTCGAAGTCCACACCGTCGGCGAGGTTCATGTCTTTGGTGTGGATTTCGAGGATGCGGT
>CAYNQM010000199.1:0-4682 GCA_964399275.1 uncultured Haladaptatus sp. | reverse complement strand
CCCGACGGCCACGGCCGCGTCGAGCTCGCGAAATTTATCACGCCCGAGGCCACCCGCGATGGATCCGAGGAACCGGCGGTGAACACTCTAGGAATCCGCCGTATCATGTTCGATGTCGACGACATCGACGAAGTTCTCGACCGCCTCCGCCCCCACGGAGCTGAACTTGTGGGCGAAGTCGCCCAGTACGAAGACGAGTACCGCCTCTGCTATGTGCGCGGCCCCGAAGGCATCATCGTCGGGTTGGCCGAGGAGCTCGACGTCGACAAGTCGCCAGCGACCGGCGAAGAAATCGACTAAAATTGCCCGTAAAGGATGAAAAATCGATCTCACAACCAAACGGGCGTCGAGCGCACCCGCGAGCGTGCAAAGCGCGAGCGCGCGTATATCAGGATTTTCCCTCATCCGTGCGGCACTGCCCGTCGAAGGGGCTGAGACCCGACTCGCGCTCGGCTGGGGCGTTCTCGCGGACTGTGGTATTGTTCTCCCGTGGCTGGTGGGGCTGAACGGAAGAGGAACGTTGCCGGGTTCCTCGCGTTGGTATCTCGTCGTGCTGGGGTTGGCGATGGTGTGGTACAATCAGCACTTCGTTCCGGAGATGCTTAACGGCGAATAGATAAATAGCGGGATTTAGAAGATATTTTCAAATACTTCCCTGTAGTATACTACAAGCAGTTGACGACAATGAAAATTTCTCGCCGTTCGTTCATGCGAGTTGGTGGTGTTGCTGGCGTTGCCACTATCTCTGGCTGTTCGCTTATTTCTGGAACCAATTCCCCTCCGTGGGGGTCGATCATTGTCGAAAATAATGATTTACTCCCACATCTAGTCTCATTTTCGATTCTTAATGGACCTCAAACAGCCCCAGAAGTAGAGTCGAATGGAAATGGAACCACTTCAATAGAACCCGATTCTAAACACATTTATAAAAATATTCTCACAAAATCTGGGAACTACAACGTAAAAGCGACAGTTGATTCGGGAAACCCAATTCGAATCACTGTAGATCCGTCTGCTGGTTCTGATGGTTCTATACTCCGTCTTTCGGTGAATGAATCTGGCTCACTAGACTATACTGTTGAACGACGATAAGGACGTGAAACAATAGCGGACGAAATATTACCGAAGAGGGGTCGAAGGACGTCGAGGTTCTTGCGGAGAACTACCCAGAACTATTGGATGAACTAACCGAAAGGATATGTACTGATTGGTACAAGATGTGGTGCGTACCGAACAGTGCTGTATTACCGAATGTTCTGATGATGCCTGGAACCGCCTCAGTTCAACCTCGAAGTGGAACGACTATCTCAGCGAAGAACGTGATTTGATTCTCATTCATCAGAATGAATTCCCGCTCTGTTCGACTCACTACTCGAAGTCCTCCCAATGGCCGGTGTAGAACACTTTTCGGCCATCACGGGATTCGGTAAGGATGCCGTAGTCGGTCATCGATTTGAGAACGTCGCGGGCCGATTGTTCGGTGGTTTGAGCCATATCCGAGAGATCCAACGTAATCTCACTTCCATCACGACGAGTTCGCGCTGGTAGAACTCACGCCAAGTCACCTCCTTGACGTGGGAGTGTCCGAAATACCGGGAGAGAATCCCGGCGGTTGCTAGTAACCTCCCTGGAACCGACAGACCTGTCGCTGTCGGATTTACTTTTGGTTAGTAGCGGCAGAACCTTCCGCAGTACTTTTTTACAGCATGGGGTCGGAGGGATTTGAACCCCCGATCGACTGATATCTCCGGTGCGCCTCGGAACTCCAGAGGGTCGTCAACGCGAGCGATGATCAGTCACTCGCTCGGTATATCAGCTGGAGTTTCGTCCCGGGCGCGTAGCCTCTGGAGTCAGTCGCCATCCCTGGCTTGGCCACGACCCCGCGGGCTTTGATAGGTCGAAACTACCTAAAGGGGTTTCGATTTCTACTCTTCGCGCTCCTGCCAATCACAGTCTTGGCACTTGTAGCCAGTGACGAACGCCGTCACACTCGGCATGTAACCGACCTTCAATACCTCACCGCCACAGTCCGGGCATTCACGGTCTGTTTCCTCGATCTGGTCGGCTTCCATCACCGATTCGCCTTCGACAATCTCGGCCAACTTCTTCGGCGTCACCATTCGCCCCTGTACGACGCGATTGTTTGCCATAGTCGAAACAGGTACGGGGAGACGGAAAAGCGTTACAGTGTGCGGAAAATCACGCCGGACGGTTTACAGCCACGGTCGGCGTTCGTCGCCTTTTTCCTCGCCGGGATAGCCGTAGGCGGCCTCGGCGGGGTCGGACTCGGCTGGCTCCTCGACGTCGGCATTCTTGCCACCATCGGTGACGGCAGGCGTCGGGTCGCCGTTGTCCGATTCGTCGCTCGTCGGCGACTCTGCGGGTGCGTCCGTGTCCGTATCTACTGCTTCCATCTCGACTCGCTCGCCGGGGTCAAGTGCCAGCAGGCTGGTGACTGCGAGGACGGCCAGCGGTGCGCGTCCGGGCGCGAGTCCGAGGATGGACAACGGGAGGACACCCAGCGCGACTGCGCTTCCGAATCGGAAGCGGTCGATGTCCACGACATCGCGGAGCCACGGTCCGAGGAGCGCAATCGTGAGTGCGAAGGCGACGCCGCTTCCTGCCGCCGCGACGGCGCGGAGGACGCGGGTCGTGTCCAGCGTCGTTATCAGTTCGAATCCGGCGGGTTGAAGGCTGGCGAGCATCCCGAGTCCGATAATGATGCCCGGACTGGGCAGATACTCGCCGACGCGGGCACTCGCAGTTTTTGCGGCGATGGCCGCCATGACCAGCGCGGCGAATCGCTTGAACACGTCCATGTTCAGTGCGCTCTCGATGGTCGGTGCGAACGCGGCCTCGACGCCGGCGAGGGCGATGATTCCGGTACCAACGGCGAGAACTATCGTCGCCTGCTCGCGCGGCGTACCGTCCATTTCCGCGAGGATGACGGCGACGGTGGCGCTTCCACCGAAGACGAGAAGACCGACTTGGATGATGCCGACCGGCGAACTCAGCGCTCCGGCGAGCACCATCGCTGGGAAGATGCCGTCAACGAGGGGCAGTCCCATGACGGTCGCTAACAACTTCGTCGCGCCGCCTACCTGTCGCTCCAGACGATAGGCGACTGGATGTTGTGAGCTACTCATCGATTAGCCACGATAACCCTGACCCGTGGGTGAGGGGTACTGATACCTGCGATGCGACCGATGCCGGGAGTTCGGCCGGAGATTTCGCGCAGGTCGTTTCCCTACCAGTGTAAATGTGGAGCACATTTTTGCAAAAATTGCAATCGGAGCGAAAGAGTCGCTACTCGTCCGACCAGCAATGCGCTCTAGGATGGAACTGGTAGAGTCCATACTTACAAATATTGTCGTTTATTGCTTAAGTGTTGCGTGACAGATGCCCCCACGGGACGCGAAATAGACGTGAAAATGCCCTTCGTGGCTTTGCTTTTTGGTCAAATTCGGTAGTTTGGCGACTGTCTTTCAGTGAGAAATACGTTCGGGACGGGAATGAGGAGTAGATGAACACGAGCATGTACAGAAATAGAAAATTCACCCCGGAGTGGCGCACAATCACGCAACGTTTTTCAGGGGTCGCTACGTTCGCATTACATGGCGAACGATTCTCACGACGACGGTTCGTTTACCGAGAAACTCCGCGTACCGGAGGCGCTCACCTTCGACGATGTCCTTCTGCGTCCGAAAGAGAGTCGCGTCGAACCCGACGACGCCGACGTGAAATCCCGCGTGTCGAAGAACGTCGAACTCAACGTTCCCGTCCTTTCGGCGGCGATGGACACCGTCACCGAGAGTGAGTTGGCAATCGAGATGGCTCGGCAGGGCGGACTCGGCGTCCTCCACCGAAACATGGACATTGACGAGATGGTCGCGGAAATCGAGCGCGTGAAACGCGCCGACGAGCTTATCATTCGCGACGTAGTGACGGCGAACCCGGAACAGACCGTCCGCGAAGTGGACTCGATGATGGAGCGACAGGGCGTCAGCGGCGCGCCCGTCACCGACGACGACGGGGAAGTGCTGGGAATCATCTCCGGCACCGACATCCGCCCGTACCTCGAAGTCGGTGACAGCGATGAGGTTCGACAGGCGATGACCGACGAGGTCATCACCGCCGACGAATCCGTGACGGCGCGCGAAGCGCTCGAACTCATGTACGAGCACAAAATCGAGCGCGTCCCCATCGTGGACGAACAGAACCACCTCACCGGTCTCATCACGATGCAGGGCGTCCTCCAGCGCCGCGAGTACAGCGAAGCAGTCCGCGACGAGGACGATCACCTCCGCGTCGGCGTCGCCGTCGGCCCGTTCGAAACCGACCGCGCAGTCGCCGCGGACGACGCGGGTGTGGACGTGCTATTCATCGACTGTGCGCACGCGCACAACCTGAACGTTATCGACGGCGCGCGAGAAATCAAAGAGTCCGTCGAGGCGGACGTAGTCGTCGGAAACATCGGCACGCGCGAGGCGGCCGAGGCGATGGTTGACTTTGCGGACGGCCTGAAAGTCGGGATCGGGCCGGGAAGCATCTGTACGACTCGCGTGGTTAGCGGGTCGGGGATGCCCCAAATCACCGCCATCGCGCAGGTGGCCGATGTGGCGAGAAAACAGGACGTGCCCGTCATCGCTGACGGCGGGATTCGCTACTCCGGTGACGCCATC
>CAYNQM010000198.1:0-4898 GCA_964399275.1 uncultured Haladaptatus sp. | reverse complement strand
CTGCCGAGAGATCGATTGACTGGTCGCTCATGGAGCGTGATTCGCCCGAACGCCGGAAAGAGTTTGCGTTACAGGGGGACTGTGAAACGACAGACGAATTAGTCGTTCACCGCCGTTTGCATCGCGTCGCTGTTGAACGCACTCCCGGCGTTTCCGTCCCGGTCGAGGACGATGACGCCAGCACTCGACCCCGTGAGTTCGGCGAACTCCTCGATGGCGCGGTCGGCGGCCTGCTGTGCGTCGAATCCGGATTCGAGGTGGCGAACTGCTCGCCGGGTCAGTGTCGATTTAGCGATGTCTTCGCCTGCACCCGTGGAACTGGCCGCACCTGCAGGTGCGGCGTAGAAGCCACTGCCGATTTGCGGAACGTCGCCGACTCGACCCGCAAGTGCGAGCCAGCGGCCACCGGTCGAAGTCGCGGCGGCGTACTCGTCGCCGTCGTACGCAACCGCACCGACCGTATCCGCTCCACCGAACTTCTCTCGGAGCCATTCGAGATGGTCGCTCGGGGCTCCGTCGGGTGCGTCGTAGTCGTTCCATCGCTCCTCGTTCTTGTCCGTCCAGAGGTCGATGCCGGTTTCCACGCCGAAGTCCGCGGCGAGTTCGACTGCGTGCTCGCCGCTGACGAGGACGTGCGGCGTCTGTTCCATCACGACTCGGGCCGCGCTGACGGCGTGTTCAACGCCCGGCATCGAACAGGCTGCACCCGCCTCGCGGTCGCTCGTCATGATTCCGGCGTCGGTTCGGACTTCGCCGTCGCTCTGCACCGCGCCGCCGACGCCCGCGTTGAACCGCGGCGACGATTCCAGGACGTGAACCGCCGATTCGACCGCATCGACGACCGTTTTCGCCTTTCCACCGATTTCTGCGGCTTCGTCCAGCACTGCTTGCCGGGGCGTCGGCTCGTCCGGTTCGCCGCCAGCGCCGCCGTGAACGATGACTTTCATGCACGAGAGTCTGACGTGAGTCGGCTTAAGTTCACGTCAAACGGCAGTCCGAACGAAGGCGGCGATTCGTACACTTAATTGATAGATAAACGAATACTCTATTTTGACAACTGGTACTAAAAGTAATATAACTATAGTGTACCAATTGTCCCTTCTACTCGGACTATGCCCGACGAACCCGCATTCGACCGACGAACGATGCTCTCGTTGACCGCCCTCGGCCTCGCTGGTAGCTCCACCGCCATCGCCGCACAGTCCTCCAGCGACGACGCAGTTGCCGCCGAGTTCGACACCGATTCAAGTGTGAACTGGGATACGGACGCATGGCCGCAAGTCGGGTACGATAACGGCAGAACGAGTTACAATGCGGCCGCGAGTGGCCCGACAGGAGAACTCTCCGTCTCGTGGAAGTTCGGCGAGGAGTCGTTCTCGGCCCAAATTCCAATCGTCGCGAATGGAACCGCATACACCATTCAAGGCACTCTCTTGTACGGTACGCAGAAGTTGTACGCCCTCTCCGCTGACGACGGAACGGAGCAATGGGTCGCCGAACTGGAAGGCGACTACGAGCAGAACGCCAAGGACGACGATGTCCCCCGCTACACGTACAATATGCGGAGCACCGCCGTCGCCGACGGAACGGTGTACACCAGCCGACTCGACAGAACGGAGGTGTTCGACGCAGAGACTGGTGATCGACTGTGGATCGTGGAACGAGGCGGGAGTGACATCGTAGTCACGGACGAACTACTGGTCGTGGACAGTCCTATCCTTTCCGAGGGTAGCCACGAGGAAGGACACCAGGTTGTCGCACTCTCCCGTGAAGATGGAAGCGTCGAATGGACGCATGATTTCCGAGGAAGAGGTCCGACCACGATTGGCCCAACGCTCGATATCGTCGTTGCCGATGGGTCAGTGTACGCCCTGTATGATGCCGCCGATCCCGAGGAAGATCCCGTGCTTCGTTCCATCTCGCTCAACAGCGGTGAGGTAGAGTGGTCACGCGAGGATAGCAGTCTACACAGTGGGATAATTGCAACCGCCAGAACTGTACGTGCCCTTCGGTAACTCACTCCTCGTCCTTGATCCAAAAACTGGTGATGAAAAGTGGAGAGACGATTCGGGATACACCGTCAACGCAGTCGGGGACTGTATGGCGTACGTCCCCAACCGGAACGTTTTGGCCGCAGTTGATGCTGCGACGGGCGACGAACGGTGGCAGGTCGAAACAAATCATCGTGGAAGCACGGATGTAGTCGTCGCCGGGGACACGATTTATTGCTCGATTGCGGAAGACGATGCAGTTACCGACAAACTAGCTCTCTATGATGCTACGACCGGCGAACACCTCGGAACGCACGAACTACCGACGACTGCTGACCAGGGTGACGGTGTGAAGGACGCAACAAACTATCTCGCGCCTGCTGACGGAAAACTGTACACGGTGTCCGACAACGCGCTGGTAGCCTTCTGTGCGAAATCCGACGACGATGACAGTGGTTGTGACGAGAGTGAAGAGGATGATGGAAACGACGACGGCGAAGACGACTGCTAACGCGACCCACGACTCCGCCACTCGATTCAATTCTTTAGGGGGGTTAAGGCTCATACGAGGGGGAAACGGCAGGCCTTTTATCTTCATTGAACGTTCATGAGCTACGAGTTCAACAAGGGAGAAGTACCCGATGGCGGGTTCACTATCACGTACGACGAAGAAGCAGACGAGTTGAAAGTCCCGACGTACTCTCTACGGCCCCGTGTTCAACCGTTGGCGACAAGTGAATCGCATTGAGCATCGTCCACCGACTCACCTCACTCGGGGTTTGCCGGTTACGAACTGGAGCGAATCCTCGTCGGTAAATTTTCGAGGGTGCAACGGGAGCACTGAACGGCGCGCTTTTCGGTGCGAGCGGTGCTCTCCCATGGGGTGACACAGATTCGGATGCAGTGTTGGATTGAAAAATTATGGTCTTATATTTAATGAAATAATACAACAACTATTTTGGACAGTGTTGGATTAAATGACTATTATCCGGTTTTTTTCCGTGATATTGAGGATTATGATCTCGATAACTATACTACATCATTCATCTTCTCTAACTGCATCATGTCCGAGAAGACAAATTTCAGCCGCCGAACCATGCTCTCGTTGACCGCCGCCGGTCTCGTCGGGAGTTCAACCGCTATCGCCAAACGTGCCTCCACAAGCGACGATGCCGTTCTCGCCGACTACGACGCCGATACCAGTGTAAACAGAGACGCGAGTGCGTGGCCGCAGTCACGGTTCGACAACGGTAATACGAACCACAACCCACACGCCAGTGCCCCGGAAGGATCGCTGGCGGAAGTATGGGCCGACGACCGACCATCTCAGAACCCCATCGTCAGTGACGATACGGTTCTCTTCTTCCATACCGATGATTCAGGCGACAAGTCACTGTATGCACTAGATGCCGACGATGGAGCGGAGCGATGGTCGGTCGGTGTGGAGGATGAAAACTACCGGAGTGACGTTGCAGTCGCGGGCGGAGTGGTCTACGTCAGTATCAATGGTATCGCAGGTTCGTACGACACGGACAAGAACGAACTCGATATAGTCTCGGAAGGAACGACCCACGCGCTTGATATCGAAGACGGTGCGAAGTTGTGGTCTGCCGACGTTGGCGGCTATACCCCGAAGGTCACCGACGAGTTTGTTATCGTCGCCGGTGACACGGGTGCCGCCGCGATAGCCCGCGAAGACGGGAGTGTCCTGTGGAATCGCGATTTCTCCGTGACTGGGGTGTACGCGGTTGGCCATGGGACGGCCTACGTAAGCGACGAGTACGAAGGCGTCTTGTATTCGATCGACATCCAAACCGGAGAGACGAGGTGGGAACGCGACTTCGGAACTTTTGCTCACCTTGTCGCCACGAAGCACGACCTCGTCGCATCAGCGTACGATACGCTGTACGTGCTCGAACCCGAAACGGGTGAAACGCGATGGAAACGAACGTTCGAAGAACCTGAATCGAAAGACGACTCCTCTTCTTGGTTAGGCATCGGACTGCCGACCGTCGTTGCTGACGGCACCATTTACCTTGACCAGTACGGATTCCGCGCATTCGACGCCGAAACTGGCGACGAGCGGGTACTTGGAGAGGGTTCCTATCATACGAACTCCGCCGTCGGCAACGAACTCTGTGAACTCCAAAACACGTCCGACGGCCAACTTCAACTCGTCTGGCGCGACTTAGAGTCCTTCGAAATCGTTCGCAGACAAACGATAGCTGTTCGTTCGAAGCACTACTACTCCTCGGTTGTCGTCACCGAGTCCACCGTGTATGCCACGGTCAGGAGTTCCAACGGTGAGAAACTCGTTGTCTACCGACCGGCGAAGGAGGACGACGATTCGGTCGATGATGACGGCTCCGGTGATGGGGACGACAACGATTCGGTCGATGATGACGACTGCTAACGCCTTCACCAATCGAACCGATTCAATTCTTTAAGGGGGTATAAGGCTCATACGAGGGGGAAACGGCAGGCCTTTTACCCTCCTCGAAACACTGTTCGAACGTTCATGAGCTACGAGTTCGACAAGGTAGAAGTCCCAGAGGACGGGGCCAAAATCACGTACGACGAGGAGACGGGCAAGTTGGAAGTTCCCGACAATCCAATCATCCCGATCATTCACGGAGACGGTATCGGAACTGACGTCGGTCCTGCGGCACAGAAGGTTCTCGACGCCGCCGCAAAAGCGACAGGCCGCGAAATCAACTGGATGCGCGTCTACGCCGGAGCCAGCGCCCGCGATAAGTACGACGAGAATCTTCCTGACGACACTGTCGAAGCTATCAAGGAGTACAACATCGCCATCAAGGGTCCACTCACGACGCCCGTCGGTGCCGGATTCCGCAGTCTGAACGTCGCTCTCCGGAAGACACTCGACCTCTACGCGAACGTTCGACC
>CAYNQM010000197.1:0-4947 GCA_964399275.1 uncultured Haladaptatus sp. | reverse complement strand
GACCTCTTCGAGCACGTCCGCGCTCCCCGAGGAGGAGGAGACCGAGTAGTTGCCGTGCTTGGCGACCGGGACTCCTGCGCCGCTGGCAACGATAGCTGAGGTGGTGGAGACGTTGATGGTGTCGTAGTCGTCGCCGCCGGTGCCGCAGGTGTCCACCAGCGGCGTTCGGTCGGGGGAAATCGTCCGTGCGGCGTTGCGCATCCCCTGCGCGAATCCGGCGATTTCGGCTTCCGTCTCGCCTTTCGCACGCAGTCCGGTCAACAGCGCGCCGATTTGTGCCTCGGTTGCCCCGTCGAAGACGGCGTTCGCGGCCTCTCGGGCTTGTGTAAGCGTGAGGTCGTGTCCGTCGGTAACGTGCTCGATGTAGTCTTGCATATTGGAACACCAATGGACTGATTCGTGTTATAATGCACAAATTCGTACACTCACTTAAAGCTGTCGCACGAAGTGGGAGAATGAAACTCGGTGACGGCGCTCCGTTTCGAAACCTTCAATTACCCGTGCGGCAAACGAAGAAATGCGTTCGAAAGAAGCCGACTGGGTTTGTGGTCTAGTTGGTTATGACACCTCCTTGACATGGAGGAGGCCGGCAGTTCAAATCTGCCCAAACCCACTATTTCTGGCGACGTAACGTGACGAGCGAAGCGAGGTGCCACGTCGCCAGAATAAGCGTTTGGCAGTTTGAACTAGACGAGACGTAAGCCCGCGGAACGAAGCGAAGCGGAGTGAACAGGAGCGTCTTGGCGTGGTTCAAATCTGCCCAAACCCATACTTTTCCGCGCTACTAATTGACGAGCGAAGCGAGTCGCAGTAGCGCGGAAAATCTTCTTTGCAGATTTGAATCAGGGAGTGGAGCGAAGCGGAACGACTGTGGTTCAAATCTGCCCAACCCTACCCGAACTCAGTCGAAGCAATCGTCTCTGGTAGCCGTTCTTTCACTTGCGGATTGAGTCGGAAGACGAGTGAAACGACTGTGGTTTACACCGTCTACGTCCTCGTCTGGAAAACCTACTCTTTCACACTGGTCGCTTTCTCGAAGTCGGGTCGTCAGTTCGCGGCGCGTCCCGGCCCTTCGGTGTAGTCTAAGTACAACTGCGGACGGATGACGCCGACGAAAACATGGGAGAGTTCTCTCTCTCCCGGAGGGTGTCTGTTTGTGAGCTAGTTGGAAGTAAAGACCGGACAATTTCGCTCTCGTTTATCGGTTTTCAGCGCTGAGAACGGTTCGACAGGCTTGCCTCTAGAGAGCATTGCGTCGAAAAAATTTGCGCGCTGGCTTCAGCGCGTCAGTTGTCGGAAATATTCGGTGCTTGTTCACCAGTCGTGGGGGCGTGGCGCGCGTCGTAGGTGTGGGCAACTGCGACGAGCGTGAATGCGACGACCACGAGCAAGGCGAGGGCGATGTCCGTGATTCCGGCGAGAAGTGGCAGTTCCAGCCACGCGCCAGTTAGCATTGCAAAGCCAGCGAGTGCGATACCAAGGTATCGTTTACACCACGAAATGTCGTCCCGTGTGTTGGTTTCGAGATACGGGTCTAGTTGTTCGGCGGCGGTGGCGAGTTCGACGATTCCCCTGTTTTGGTTGTAGTTTACGATTCCTGCATCATCGAGTTTCGGGAGGTGGGATTGGTAAAGCGCGGTGTAGACTCGTTTTCGCTCGGCAGCCGAAATGGCGTCAACTGTGATGTCGTTTTCCCACGCGGCGACCTGCTCCGCAAGGTCGCTCAACTGAACAGTGTCTTCGGCCTGCTTCAGGTAGTGAAGGGCGTACCGACGGCGCTGATTTTTCAGCACATCGAAGACTAGGTCGCGGGAGAGCGTAGTCGTCTGTTGCTCCTGCGACGCGTTCGCTTCGAGAATGTCTGATACGTGTTCAGCTACCATTGAGTCTGACTCGCTCGATTGATCATCGGTATCGCTACTCCCCGTGCCAGAGGAGTCACCGATTGTGCTCATTACTTCGCCACCCCTTGCTCGGAACCCAGCATGGATTCAAACATAACCGGGTTCGGTCTTTGTTATTCACCATTTACCAGCCGTAAACGAGTGGTTACGTGTGACCACAGACTGTTCATACCTTATCGCAATCTGGCGGTAATCACCGGTTACTGGTCGACTTCGTTGCGTTCTATCGTTTGATGTAAATTCTCGTGAACGCCGATAGCCAGCGCTGGAACGACGAAAATAAAAATCTGTTCTTCAAGGGGTATTCCGGCTATCTCGATGCCGGTTCGAAGCGGAATCGCGAACACACCGATGGTGAGCGTGTACCAGTCCCAGACGTAGCCGAGCGGATACAGCACGAGGACAGTTTTCCCGGCACGAGCGAGTGCATTCGCCCGGACGAGCAACCAGAGTGCGACTGACCCGAACACTACCTCGCTAGCGAGGTACGTGTACGAACCGAACACCGCGCCAATGTCAGGAAGCACATTGAACATCGACGTGGTGCGCGTCCAAAAACCCTACAGAAATGCGCGTTCTGCGACAAAGTTCAAGAGCGATGCCCGCGTCATGGAAACTGCCGATGGATATCTCTAACATTGCGACCACCGACTACTTCGAGATCGAAGCGGAAGAGCGACTTGGGCAGGCTCGCTCGATATTCGAAGAGGAAAACCCGAAAGGAATCGTGGTCACCAAAGCGGGAGAGTACGACGGCGTTATCACCCAGAAACAGCTCTTACAGTCACATATCGAAGACCAAACGAAGGTCGCAACGCTGACGAAACCGGCACCGAAAATCGACCGGAACGACGACGTGCGCGAAGTTGCCCGCGCCCTCGTCGAAGGCGGGAGTAAGGTCGCACCTGTCTTCGAGGATGGCCGGGTCTGGGGCATCATCGACGAGGACATAATTCTCGAGGGCGTCCTCGACAATCTCGATGCCCTCACCGTCGAGCAGATTTACACGGAGAGCGCCGTCACGATTCCGGAAGGGGCGACGCTCGGGCGCGTCATCAACCTCATGCGCGAACACAGCATCTCCCGCCTTCCCGTCGTGAACGACGACGGCTTTCTCACCGGGATGGTGACGACCCACGACATCGTGGACTTCGTCACCCGGAACATGGACAAGCCGACGAGGGGCGACCGCGGAGGCGACAGCGACCGCATGTTAGACCTCCCGGTGTACGACGTGATGAACAGTCCGGTCGAGACTATCTCGCTCGACGCGACGGTCGAAGAGGCGGTGAGAACGATGTTCGAGAAGAACTACGCCGGTCTCGTCGTCACTCCGAAGGAGGACAACCGCGTCGTCGGCGGCGTCATCACGAAGACCGACGTGCTCCGTGCGCTGACCTACACCGAAGAGGAGCACATGGACGTGCAAATCACGAACATCAACCTGCTTGACACGATCTCCCGACAGACCATCCGAGAGAGCATCGAGGAAATCACGGACAAGTATCAGGACATGCAGGTGCAACACGCGCACGTCAGATTCCACGAACACAAGGAGAAACTCCGTGGTACGCCGCTCATCCAGTCCAAAATTCGCCTCCGAACCAACCGCGGACAGGTCGCGGCGACTGGCGAAGGTTACGGTGCCGAGCAGGCGTTCAACGTCGCTCGTGACACGCTGGAGCGAAACGTCATCGAACTGAAAGGACTCCAGAGCGACCGCGAGTACGAAGGGCAACTGCTCCGAAAACTCAACGAACTCTGACGACGCCACCCACGTCGAACAACCCTTTCGACTTTTGCGTGAGTGTGATGCAGGATTTCTGAGCACTGCGTCGATTTCACGAGGGTGTGTTCTCTGCAATCGCTAAACGTAGGCGACGTTTTCGTGACCCGAATGTTTGTAGAACTGAGCAGTTTGCAGCTGCGAGGCACAGGTCACGCCCGAGCACCGCCAGTCGCACGTGGCGAGGCCACTCGCTCTTACCGGTGCTCGCCCGTTCCCGGCCAAACCGCAGATGTGGCTTGCGCCTAGCAGTTGTCGTCTGCCTACTTCGCCAAATCAGGTGCTGTCAATCGCCTCACTCCCCGAAAACCCCGTTTTAGACCGATTTTTCGGAGCTTTCGAGTCCGCTGTCGGTGATTTGGAACTGGGCGCGTCCCCCGGTGGGTTTCGACCGATGTTTTTCGAGCGTGGCCCGGCGGTTGCCGCCGCGGAACCGGTCAACCCGAAGGACGACGCCGGTCCAGTGCTCCAGCGTGTGGCCGCCGAGGGGGCGGGTGCCGTCCGAATCCGGGTCGGTGTACACCTGATTCGTCAGGAGGACGCCGAGGTCGTACTTTCGCGCCAGCGAGAGCAGGTGGGTCACTTGGCTGGTGACTGCCCGGAGTGCTTCGCCACCCGAGGTGTCTTCGCTTCGTTGGAGTCGGTAGAATCCGGTCGCGCTGTCGAGGACGACGAGGTCGGCGCGCTCCGCGAACTCACTTGCGTCCTTGACCGCTTCCTCCTGTTCTTGAAAATCGAGGACTTCCTTGATGATGATCCGGGAGGCGACTTCGTCTACGTCGTCAACTCGCGCCGCGGCGACTTGCTCGAATCGCTCGACGGAGAGGCCTTCGGTGTCGATGTAGACTACGGTTCCGCCGTCGCGTGCGGTCTCGATTGCGGTTCCAAGCGCCAGATTGGTCTTCCCGGCGGCGGGCGGTCCGTACACCTGCGTTACGGTACCGCGCTCCAGTCCGCCCCCGAGCAGGTCGTCCACGGGCGGGCACCCAGTCGTCAGTTTCTCGGCGTCGGTCACATCCGGTCTTGGCCCTTCTCACGCAAAAAGTTCCGGTTTTCGCGCCCGACCGAGGCGATTTTGTCCCACCCCTGCGAACTGCAGGTAGTGACTGTCGTCGTTGCGACCGCCGATTTCGAACTGTACCACGACGTGGTGAACGAACTGCGCGATAGGGGCGTCCGGTTCACGACCGTCGAACCGGGCGACGACCTTCCGGAGCACGCGCGAATCTGCATCCGAGCCGAGGGAGACGACATCGA
>CAYNQM010000196.1:0-5055 GCA_964399275.1 uncultured Haladaptatus sp. | reverse complement strand
CGTTGTCGGATTCTGCATTGGCCTGAGTTCGCACCTCGTTCTACTGGATTATTTGATTGTTTCTCTCACCATCTGTCTCCTGTACGCCGTCGGGGTTACGCTCATGATCGACTATGTCAGTATCCTCCGACAGACCCCCTCCGATGGCGGGAGTTGGTGGACGATTGCCTTCGGTGCCACCACCGGACTCGTTCTGATGGTTGTACAGCTGGTCTACCGCCCGATCGTTCCAGATAAGATCGCAGTAAAGCGCGTCCTCCCCGAGGGAGTGAGAACCGTTCCGTTTAACCTCATCCTTATCTTGTGGCTTCTCATGTTCGGTGTCGCGTTAGTCTCACTGACATACGGGATCGGAATGGCAGTAACGGACATGTCCGAAGGCTAATCCTCTCTGTCAGCCTCCCGCTGGCTGGTTCGAACCTGCGCCATCCTTCCAAGCCGCCTCCTTTCTGCCGTGGTAAATCGCTGCTGAGTCGCAGTTAGAGTGGTTCACAGAGCAGTTCACTGATTGTATATTCCAGCGTTGCCACTGGCAGGAACCGCGTGCACCGATTCGATCGGCGTTACGGTTCGAGCGAGACGAACTCCAACCCGCTTTCCGCGAGCATGTTGCGAGCGCGCTCCGTGACCGAGGGGGCGACCAGCACACCCCGCACCTCCGCCCCGGCGTGGAGGTCGCGGCGAAGCGCGTCGATGTATCTCCGGAGTTGGCCGACCGCGTCCGGGCCGACGCGCCGACGCTTGAGTTCGACGACCATCGTGGTTCCCGTAGCGTCCTTCCCGTAGATGTCGATGGCTCCGGCGGCGGTCTGGCGCTCAGTTGCCAGCGGCGTAAAGCCCGCCTCCACGAGGTCGGGGTTGTCCAAGATTTGCTGACGGAGGTCTTCTTCGCTCCCGGCGAGCGTGATTTCCTTCGCGTCGGTCACGTCGAACGCCGAGAGTTGGCTGACGGATTCGAAGTGAACTTCGAGCGATTCGTCCGGGTTCGGTCGCCTGCTTCGCACGAGTAGTCGGTCGTCGTTCAGTTCGGGGTCGAACGACCCGCCCGGCGGTTGCCAGTTGACTGGTTTCTGTCCCTCCTCGGTGTGGACGAGCGCGGTGCCGTCGGGTTTGAGCACGACGAGTCGATCGCCGGGGCCCAGATAGCTCTCGGCACGCCCGTCGTACTCGACGGTACAGCGTCCGAACAGGGTGACGAGGTCGCCGCGCTGAATTGCCGCTTCGACCTGTGCCAGCGCCTCGCGGTGGGTCGGCGTCAGTATCGTCGTGGGTTCGCCTCTGCCCTCGGTTGTCACTGCCGAACGGTAGACGGCGGTCGGATAAAAACCGACCGCCATCGACGTACCGAACTCATCGGGACACCGGAACCACCTCCCGGCGGTCGCTCGCCCACTCGGTCAGCCGGGAGTCGAGGTAGTTCGTCGCCTCGCACTCGGAGAGCGCTCCGCGACGAACCATATCCCTGACGACCGCCCGCGTCGCCCGAAACCACTGGCGGACGTATGTGGCGTCGTGGTCGTCGGAGACGGTCACGAGCGCACCGACTGTCGGGTCGGCGTCCACCGTGGCACCGAACCAGAGCGGGAGATAGGCGGTGACGATCCACGCCAACGAGACGACGTAGAACGCCTCGAACTGCTGGTAATCCACGTTCGTCGCCTGCTCGAACGAGAGACGGGTGGCTTCGGGAGTAGGTTCGACGGCGGGCGTCCATCGGTCAGTGTCCCCGGAGAAGGTACCACCAGCGAAGGGTGTTTCCGGCGCGATTTCGTGGCGGAGCGCGAGCGACGTCGCCCCCCAGTGTGCGTAGTGGCGGTCGTATCGTCCGTCCGGTCGTTCGTAGGCGACGAGTGCTCGGTGTCCCACGGGTAGCCCGGAGTGGGCTCGTTATCGCATAAAAGGGTTCGGAGGATTAGAAGACGCTCGGGAATATTACGTAGACGAACAGCATCGTTAACGTCCCAGTCGCGACGGCGTAGTAGGTGAGCGGAATGAGTTCGAGTCGGATAACCCGCCCCTCCTCACCGACGAGGCCGACGACCGCGAGCGCCGCGACGACGTTGTGAACCGCAATGAGGTTTCCAATGGCTCCGCCGACGGCCTGTGCGCCGACGAGGATCGTTCGCGACACGTCGAGGTTTTCCGCGACGTTGTACTGGAACGTGCCGAAGAGGATGTCGCTGACCGTGTTCGACCCGGCGAGGAAGGCACCGAACGCGCCCACGAGCGCCGCGAAGAACGGGTAGACGCCCCCGGCGAAGTTAGCCGTGGCGTCCGAGAGGACGACGAGCATGCTATCGATGCCCGCCGCCTTCCCCGACTGAATCATTATCTGGACGGTAGCGACGGCGAACAGGAGCGCGACGACGGCAGGCATGACCTTCTCCGTCGTTTCTATCCATGCGTCCTTGATTTCGTTACCACTCATATCCTGAAGCGGAATCGTCAGGAGGTGAACGAAGACGAACA
This sequence comes from uncultured Haladaptatus sp., assembly GCA_964399275.1. Lineage (GTDB taxonomy): Archaea > Halobacteriota > Halobacteria > Halobacteriales > Haladaptataceae > Haladaptatus. The sequence goes on along the minus strand of CAYNQM010000196.1, from coordinate 2,586 downwards.
CGGCTCCGGGAAGGTACAACAGGGGAAAGTCGTTTTCCAAACCCGTCCCGAGGATATCAGACCACGCGAGGACGAGCGTGGAGGTGAGGAAATCGGTCAGGGGCGTCCAGACGCGCGTCAAAACGAGCAGCACCGCCAACAGCGCGTAGGGAGTCCACGCCTTCCAAAGGGGCATCTGTTTCGTGACGACGCCACCGTCTGCGGCGATAGTTCCGTCCTGCGTGGTGGTTTCGCCCGGTTCGATGTTGCCAACCCAGTGGTTCGGCCACGTCTCCTGCGGGGCGAAATCCCACTCCTCGTCGGGGTGGAAGAATCCGGCTTTGAGCGCGCCGACGGTGAACACCATTCCCGACATCGCGCCGATGAGACCGGGGAACACCGGCCCGATGAAGTAGGCGGTGAGCCAGTACGGAACGGCGAACGTGAACCACGCGAACAGCGTGAGCGGGAGCACTTCGAGCGCGGGCTTGATGGAGCGTTCCTCGCCGAAGAATCGAGTCATCATGGCGACGCCGATGAACGGGAGCAGGATACCGACGGTGACGTGGAACGTCGCCGCCCAGACGCCGATTTGGGCGACCCACTCGGGAACTGTCGCCCCGACGGGGGTCGCAACGTCGGAAGTAGCGAACACGTCCTGCAGACCGATGATGAGGGGCGTTCCGACCGCGCCGAAGGTGATGGCCATCAGATTGCCGGTGAGGGCAACGACGACGGCCGCGAGGGGCGGAAATCCGAGACCGACGAGCAGCGGCCCGACGACTGCCGCGGGCGTGCCGAATCCGGCCGCGGCCTCGATGAACGAACCCAACAGGAAGACGAGCAGGACGACCTGAACGCGGCGGTCTTCGCTGATGGATGCAAAACCCGCGTTGATGGTATCGAACGCGCCGGTCTGTTTCAGCGTGTACAACAGTAAGATGGCTCCGAAAACTATCCAGAGGATGTTCGTCGCGGTTATGAAACCGTTGATGGTCGCGGCGACGACCCACTGCGGCGTCATCTCCCATCCGAGGAATGCGACGGTGACGGCCGTCGCCCAAGCCACCGGCATGGCGCGCGTCGCTGGCCAGTACCGAACGACCATCAGGTACGCGATGGCGGCCAGCGGGAGTACCGCGAGGACGATTTCGGTCGTATTAGCCATTCGAAGACACCACCGTGATTTCGCCTTGGGTGGGGGCCATGCAGGAGCCGTTCGCTCGCACGCTCCGCGCGTGGTTGGCATCGTCTAACATGAATTCAGAGTATAGACGGTAACGTTTATAATTACCATTGTGAATAAGTTGAGAAATCAAACGGATGTTTTTGGAGGGAGACAGCTCACTCGGGTGCGACAAGTTGGACTGGATGACGCGACGGCCGCCGAAGCAGTGAGTCGAGTTGTTCGAGGCAGGAGGTTCCGCTGGCGACGACGGTTCGAGAACGTGCTTCGGGGCGCTGGAACTGCTTTTGCAGTTCGCTTCCAACGTCCATGCTCAATTCGTAATACTCCTGTTTGTAGCCGAAGCTCCCGGCCATGCCACAGCACTCCACGTCCGAGAGGAGTACGTCGTACCCCAACGCTTCCAACGCCGCCACGGTGTGAACAGCCAGCCCCATCGTCCGTTGCTGACAGTGGCTGTGGTAGGCGACTTCCTCGCCCTCGCTGCGCCGGAGCGCGTCGGCCTCCGCACCGTTTTCCAGCAGACCGTAGACGTACTCCATCACCTCGTAGCTGTTTCCGGCGAGTCGGTCGTGGGACTTCTCGGGGAGGAATTTGGCGTACTCACGGTCGAACATCGCCAAATCACTCGGTTCGACCACGACGACGTCGCGGTCGGCGTCGATGTGCTCGGCGAGGGAAGCGTACACGTCGTGCGCGTGGGTCTCGGCAGTCGCTAGCATCCCCTGCGAGAGCGGGGCGCGACCGCTGGCGGGAACCTCCGGAATCCGAACGCGCACGCCGAGTGCTTCCAACGTCTTGACGGCGGCCTTTCCGCGTTCGACGTGGACGTGGTTCGTGTAGAGGTCGGGATACAGCACCGCCTCTCGCCTCGGATTGGAAACGTGCGAGCCGCGCTTCTCGAACCAATCGATGAGCGTCTCCCGGTGGAACTGCGGCAGGTCGCGCTGTCGGTCGATGCCGAGGAATCGCTCCATGAGTGCCCGGCTTGCGTCCCGTCTCGCCACCCAGTTCGAGAGGGGTGCGAGCGCGCTTCCCGCCTTCGCTATCGTCGAGAAGTTGCCGAAGAATCGCTTCTGAAGATCCATACCGCCCGGTTCTGCGTCGGGGGTCAGTCCCTCTACGAGCCAGTCGAGTTCGCCATCTTGCCCGCGATTGATGCGGTCGCGGACGACCGTGTTTATCCACGGGATGTCGATTTTCACCGGGCAGGCGTTCACACAGCGCGAACATCCAGTACAGAGGTCGTTGAACTCGCTCGCGGTGTCGAGGCCCTCGACGCCCGCCTCCCAACCGGTTGCGATACCGCCGGTGTACGTCTCGCCGCCGAAGGCGTGACCGCCGACGTGCTGGAAGTTCGCACAGGAGTTGGCGCACGCCGAACACCGGATGCAGTACAGCGTCTCCCGCAGTTGGTCGTC
>CAYNQM010000195.1:0-5222 GCA_964399275.1 uncultured Haladaptatus sp. | reverse complement strand
CGCAGTGCGCTACGACAACAACTAGAAACACCCCACCAAGACGAATACGTACGAGTGGGAGCGCGCACTGGATTTCGAAGCCCAGAGCGCGCCGTACGTCCAGTACGTCCACGCGCGCTGTTGCGGGATTATCGAGGAAGCAAGCGAGGTGCTTGACACCTCGGAAACAGCGAGCGGAGACGAACCGCGAGCCGGAGGCAACGTGCCGACTGACATCGACCCATCGCTTCTCGATACGGAGGAAGAACAAGAACTGGTCGAGGTCATCGCCCGCTTCCCCCACGTCATCGAGGAGGCCGCGGACGACCTCGAACCGCACGCCGTCGCCACCTACACTCGTGAGTTCGCGGAGGCGTTCAACGCGTTCTACCGCGAGTGCCCCGTCCTCGCCGCGGACGACGACGACCTGCGCGACGCCCGTCTCGCGCTCGTGGCCGCGTCCAAACACACCATCGCGAACGCGCTGAACGTCATCGGCGTGGAAGCGCCCGAATCGATGTAGGCGACGGGGGAAGCGAAGAGCAAATCACCACCCACGAACAGTATTGCGCCCGCTCCGAAGCCGAGCGCGAGCAGGATGAAAACGACGACCCACCAGAACGGAACCGAATCCTCGTCCGCCATTTCACGGCAATAGACGACAGCAAGATACTTGGTTGTTGTCGGCGCTACCGAAACGCCATATCGATGCTACCGGAACAGGGAGCCAATCCGACCGAACAGTCCGCTCTTCTCCTCGTTTTCGTCCGGTGATACAGTTTCGTCGAGGTCGGCGCTTTCGCCGTTCTGTGGCTCCGGACGGACGGGTTCGTCCTGAAACGGGACGGCGTCGAAGTCGTCGTCCGATTCGGCTTCCACGATTTCGTCGGGGATGTCGCCGGACTCGTCCGCGGTCGAATCGTCCGTCGATTCTTCGGGTCCCTCGGAAGATTCCGTCAGGACGGTGTCGAACTCGTCCAGCTGTTCCGCCTCCGCATCAGGTGTCGCGTCGGACGTGGTATCGGGGTCGTTTGCGGCGTCGGGCGAAGTCGCGTCGTCCGCGTCGGATTCGACGGGTGACTCGGGGGATCCTTCGGGTACCTCGTCCAGTTCGTCGAAACTCTTCTCGAACTCCGGTTCGTCATCGGAGTCGTCGAACACCTCGGTCGTCGCGACGTCGTCCGGTTCCGTCTCGGTAGATCCGGAGTCGTCGGGCACTGCTTCGACGGTCGGTTCGTCGTCGGGGTCGCCGGTTTTGATGACGCGCCTGTCGATGAGTTCGTGCACGGCGTCGGGTTCTGGCGCGGTATCGGGTGCCGTATCGACAGTCGCGTCGGAGTCGGACTGCTCGGAATTCGACACATCGGATTCCGGGGTTTCGGAATCAGAAATCTCGGAGTCAGAATGTTTGGCGTCTGCGTCCGCCTCGGGGTCGGCAAACGTCGGTGCGTCGTCGTCGGTCGGACTGGGTTCGCCGGAGAGTTTCGGCGTGTCCGTTTCGCCGGTGAGGATGTCGGCGAGTTCGCGGTAGGCGTTCGCGGCGACGGTGTTCGGTGCGAACACGGCCAACGGGCGGCCCGCGTCGATTCCCATGGGAACCGTCTCGTCGTCCGGGACGACCGTGAGAACGTCCGTATCCAGCGTTCCCTCCACGTCGTCCGCGCTAAGAATGTCGTTACTTCGGTGGGTGATGACTGCGCCCCGAACGGTTCCGTCCACTTGAGCCGTGAGTTGGGCGGTTTTCGCCGTATCGCGCACTGCGGCGACGTCCGGCGTCGTGACGAGTAAAACGCCATCTGCGAGCGAGAGTGGGAGGAGAGTGTCGTAGCTGATGCCCGCGCCGGTATCGAGCAGGACGTACTCGTACTCCTCGCGCAGTTGGGTGGCAACTTGCTGTAACTTCGCCGTTTCCGACTGGGCGAAAGCGTGAATGTCGGTACTGCTCGGAAGCACATCGATGTCGCCCGGGGCACTGTAAATCGCGTCTTCGACGTTCGCGTCACCCGCGAGCACTTCGTGAAGCGTCGAACCGTCGAGGTCGAAGTCGAGATAGCCCTCGACGTTCGCCATCCCGAGGTCGGTATCTACGACGATGACCTCGTGCCCTGCCGACGCGAGCATCGCCCCGAGGTTGATTGCGGTCGTCGTCTTCCCCACACCTCCCTTACCACTGGCAACCGCGAACACTGTTCCAGTCATGGTTGTTACATCAAACCGAACAATAGCACGTATATAAAGTTAGTCCGTGGGGAGCAGGGGGGTTTACCTCGGAATGTTTAGACGGCTTTAGTTAACAGCCGTCGAAGACGTTCGCCTTCTGTGCCGCCTCGTACCGTTCAGCGACATCGTCCCAGTTCACCACATCCCAGAAGTTATCGACGTACTTTCCGCGGTTGTTCTCGTACTGGAGGTAGTACGCGTGTTCCCACACGTCGAGGACGAGGAGTGGCGTCGAGCCTTGAACGGCGATGTCGTTGTGATTCTCGGCCTGAATGACCATCGGTTTTTCCGCGAGGTGGTCGTAAACCAGCATTCCCCACCCGGAGCCTTCGACGTTTTTCGCCGCCGCGGAGAAGTCCTGCTTGAAGCCGTCGAATGAGCCGAAATGCTCGTCGATAGCGTCGGCAAATTTACCGGAGGGTTTTCCGCCGCCGTCCGGCGACATGTTCTGCCAGAACACGGAGTGGTTGACGTGTCCCGAGAGGTTGAACGAAAGGTCGCGCTTGACTGCTTTCGCGTCCTCGAAGTTGCCCGACTGTCGCATCTCGGCCAGCGATTCGAGCGCGGCGTTCGCACCATCGACGTAGCCTTGATGGTGTTTGTCGTGGTGCAGTTCCATGATTCGCGCGTCGATACTCGGTTCCAGTGCGTCGTAGTCGTACGGAAGCGGAGGGAGTTCGTAAGTCATGGTCGTTGTCGTTTCGTCGTTCTCGTCTGCGGTAGCGGTGGCTGTGCTGATACCGACCAATCCGGCGGTAAGTCCCGTCGCTTGGAGAAACGACCGACGGGAGGCGACAAGCGGCGTCGAATTATTTTCGTCGTTCATTTTCGGTACCACCGTGAAGAACTATCGACTCGGAGAATAAAATCGAATTGGCCGATTCGTGAATACGTCAACGGGGACGATGGAGGTCAGCGAAGACGCGGGTCGGCGAGACGACATCCGGCAAGCGTCAAAAGTCATAGTACGAACCGCTCGTAAGACGAGGTATGAACGAATCGGGCATCGACGTGTTGCTGAATCAGGCGACGGTTCAGCGTCGTATCGACTCGGGTGCGGTACCCGACTGGGGAGTCACCCACTACGAGAGCTTTCGGGAGGGCCTCCTCGGTGAGAGAAACGACGCACCGTTTCCGTGCTACTTCGGCATCGAGACGGAGCGAAACGGAGACAGCCTCTACTCGTTTTGTCCGTCGATGACCGACAAAGACGCGCTCCTCTCGCTCGGAGAGACGCTCATGGAGTATCTCTCAGTCTACGAAGAGTACAGCGAGCGTGCACCGCTGACGGTGTTCTTCAAACCGCCTGCGGAACCGCTGGACGAGTCCGGCTATCACGAGGCATTGTGGCACATCCTCCAGTTCCTCCACATACACGACCCGGAACCGTGGCCCGAGCAGATTCCGACGAATCCCGACGACGAGCACTGGGAGTTCTGTTTCGGCGGCGAGCCGATGTTTCCGACCTGCCGAGCACCGTTCTACGACGACCGAATGAGCCGATACTGCCCGGTCGGTCTCGAAGTCACGTTCCAACCGCGTGCCGTGTTCGAGGGCGTGACCGCGGATACGGAGGCCGGACAGAACGCCCGGAAAGTCATTCAGGAGCGACTGGAAGAGTACGACCAAATGTGTCCCCACGCCGACCTCGGCGATTGGGGCGTCGAAGGCGACCGCGAGTGGGTTCAGTATCTGTTCTCGGAAGACCCCGAACAGGCACCCGACGAGTGTCCAATCCGAACCACCCGTGAGCATCCGAAGAGTACCATCCTCATCGACGCATGAATCTCGAACTTCCATCCGACGCCGTACTACTCTCCATCGACTTCCAACGAGGACTTCAGGACGCCTCGTGGGGAGAGCGAAACAACCCAAACGCCGAACAGCGCGCGAACGACCTACTGACTGCATGGCGGGAGGCAGAGTGGCCCGTCGTCCACGTCCGACACGATTCGCAAGAAGAAAACTCACCCCTCAGAGGCGACAGCGACGGGTTCGCGTTCCTGCCGGAGATGGAACCCGACGACGAACCCGTGTTCGAAAAACAGGTCAACAGCGCATTCATCGGTACCGGTCTCGAAGCGTGGCTCCGCGAGCAAGGGTACGAGACGGTTGTCGTCGTTGGGCTGACTACCGACCACTGCGTTTCGACCAGTACACGGATGGCCGAAAACCTCGGATTTCGGGCGGTCGTCGTATCGGACGCGACTGCAACGTTCGACCGCACCGCGCCGGACGGTACCGAAATAGACGCCGAAACGAACCATCAGGTCGCACTTGCACACCTCCGAAGCGAATTCGCCACGATTTCGGATACCGAGGAAATATTGAATCTAGTGGGCTGAACTACCAGCGGAGTTAGAAACGTTAGAATAGGCTAAACCATCGGTAACGACTCGCAAGCAAGGTCAAAGGTTACTTACCGATTGGGGCGGCTAGAAGAGAGTAATGAGCCAGCAGAAGGAAGGACAGTCCGACAGGAAAAAGTACGAGTTCCAGAAGGTCATCGAAGACCTGAAACAGTACGAAGGCTCTGGGACGCAACTCGTTACTATCTATATTCCACCGGACAAACAGATAAGCGACGTGGTCGCGCACGTCACACAGGAGCACAGCGAAGCGAGCAACATCAAATCGAAGCAGACGCGAACCAACGTGCAGGACGCGCTGACCTCCATCAAAGACCGTCTTCGCTACTACGACACGTTCCCACCGGACAACGGCATCGTCATCTTTAGCGGTGCGATCAACTCCGGGGGCGGCCAGACCGAGATGGTGACGAAAGCTCTCGAAGACCCGCCGGAGCCGATTCAGTCGTTCCGATACCACTGCGATTCGGCGTTTCTCACGGAACCGTTGGAGGAGATGCTGGGCGATAAGGGACTGTACGGTCTCATCGTCCTCGATCGACGCGAGGCCAACGTCGGTTGGCTGAAAGGAAAGCGAGTCGAACCCGTCAAATCCGCCTCGTCGCTCGTGCCGGGTAAACAGCGCAAAGGTGGGCAGTCCGCCCAGCGTTTCGC
>CAYNQM010000194.1:0-5231 GCA_964399275.1 uncultured Haladaptatus sp. | reverse complement strand
GTCCGCGACGACGACCTGAAAGTTTGCCATACGGGAAGGATATCGGCCGCTCCGTAAAAGGAATACGATTTTGGGGCGATGCGGGGGCGCGCTCGGAAGAACGTCCAACAACGAAGCCCGCGAGACGACAGCAATCGAAAGCGCGACGACCGAACGAAATCGGTGCTACATTACCGACTTCGAGGCAGTCTCTTCTTGCACTTCCGGCTCGATGTACACCTTCTTCACGTGCTCGTTCATGTCGAACATCGCGTCTTCGATGTCGGTGATTCGGTCGTCCATCTCGCCCGTGTCGAGCGTCGGGTCGAAGGCCACGTCAGCCGCGACGATGGCCTTTGCGGGGCCGAAGTAAACGGTTCGGAAGTCGATGATTTCCGTGACGCCGTCTGCCTCGTCCAGCATGACGCGGAGTTCGTTTTCCTCCTCTTCGGGCAGACTTTCGCCGAGCAAGAGGCGCTTGTTTTCCCACGCCAGCGCGACCGCGAAGCCCATCAGCATGAGACCGATGAGCAGGGCGGAGCCAGCGTCGTACATCGAATTTCCGGTGACGCGCGACAGCCAGATGCCGAACAGTGCGATGCCTGCCCCGCTGAGGGCGATGGCATCCTCAGTGAGCGCCGTCAGCGTCGTCACGTCACTGGTCTTGCGGAAGGCTTCGCGGAACCCGCTCCAGTTGCGCCGGTCGATTTCCAGCTTCATCGCAGTGTACGCCTTTTTGAAGGCGTAGCTCTCGAAGAGTATTGCGCCGACGAGGACGGCGTAGTTCACGAAGACCGGAGCAAACGTCCATCCGAGCAGGTGAACCGGGTCGACAGCACCGACTTCGTGGTGATGCATCAGAGCGTTGTACCCGTGTTTTGCGCTCTCCCAGCCGGCGATACCGAAGAGGAGGACGCTCACGAGAAAGCTGTAGAAGAACTGTGCCTTACCGTAGCCGAACGGGTGTCCACGCGTTGCTTCGCGCTGGCCGTACCGAATGCCGATGAGGAGGAATATCTGATTCCCGGTGTCAGAGATGGAGTGATACGTCTCGGAGAGCATCGCCGCGCTCCCAGTGAGAAGGAACCCGACGAACTTCAGGACGGCAATCGCACCGTTCGCAACGAGGGCGGCAATCACGACGGACTTGCTACTCGCCATTACCCGAATAGCGACCCGGAGGTGTCAAAGTCCTTACGACGGAACACGGAAGGCGGCGCGATTCCAAGCCCGAAATATGATAACTATCGTCTCCGACACCCACAGCCAGACGGGGCACGAGCTTTCCGGACGAACCGAAACCGCAGTCCGCGAAGCCGACCTCGTGGTTCACGCCGGGGATTTCACGACCGAGGCCGCGCTCGACGCGTTCGAATCCGCAAGCCAACGGCTGATTGCAGTGCACGGCAACAACGCGACGCCGGGGGTACTCGACCGACTTCCGGCGGTGCGCACCTTCGAGGAAAACGGCGTTCGGTTCGTGCTCACCCATCGACAGCGAGGGGGAAACACGGGACTGGAACTACTCGGACGCGAACGAGACGCAGACGTAGTCATCTTCGGCCACTCGCATCGACATCTGGCAGAGAACGCTGGTGAGGTACTGTTACTGAATCCCGGAAGCCACGCGCGACCGCGTGGCGGGATTCCGACACACATCGAGTTGGAACCGCATGAGGAGGGCTTTTCTGGTGCGATTTTCACGCGGACAGGGGAACTCGTGCAAGAAGTCCCCCGATGGAGGGTGGAAAGCTGATGGCGTTGGCGGAGGGCCGAAGCAGGGCGGTTCCACTTCAGAGTATGCGCTACAATATAATGTACTCTTGGTAAGGTCAAAAAGCTCTTTTAGCTACCGATTTTACATAAACGTTCACATCAATTTCGGACGAAATACCACCAGACAGCGCCCAACGCGAGGACGAGCGCGCCGCCCGCAAAGAACAGCACGCCCGGCGGAATTGTGGTGGCCACGGTGTCCGCCGCAGTTTTGGCGGCCCCTCCAGAAGGTTCCGAAAGCGCGCCAATCTGGCCACCGGAATCGGTGGATTTCTCGGCGGCTTGGCCACCGATGCCCAGCAAGCCGTCCGTCACGGCGTACTGAATCGCGGCACTGACCACACCGAGCAAGACGGCGATGCCGAGCACGCGCGAGAGTGCATCCTTGAGTCCCGTCGTTTGTTCTTCGCGCCCGGCGAAAAGGATGAGCGGGCCGTCGGTCGGTGCGTACACTTTCATCTCTCGTCCCTTTTCGGAGTAGATGGTATCGACCGGCGAAATCAGCTCCGCGTCTTCGAGCTTTTGGAGGTGATACTGGGCGTTCTGGAGCGACGTGTCCACCTCCTCGCTGAGTTCGGACGCCGTCGCCGGTTGGTCGTGAAGAGCGGAGAGGAGACTCCGGGCCGTTTCCGAGGAAAGGGCCCCGAGCAAATCGTCGGCATCGTCGCTATCGACGCCGAGAACCCTCGGATTGCCGCCCGACGGGGGTTCGACGTCGGTGCTGGAGGGCAAGAGATCTGCCATACTCGACCGTATGCGACTACTCGTCAATCAACTTTGTCACTAGCGCGGCGAAACGAATTTGGTTCGTGAACTGATACGCACGAGTATGCAACCAGTCGGAATTATCGGCGACCTCTTCAACGACCCCGTGTTCGTCGGTGTCCTCGTCGCTCTGCTCGCGTTCGTCTTCTTCATCTACCTGTTCATCCGTCGCACGCTGACCGGATTTCAGGAAGGGGTAAACAAGGGCCAGCGATAATCCGTCTACGACTCGTTCGGCGAGACCTGCTCGACCACCACACCGCTGACACCGACGAAGAGTCCGAGCCACAGAGTCAAGACTGCCCATTCGTAGGGGACGAGTATGTCGCCGAGAACCGATATTCCGCCGAACAGCATCAGCAAGATACCGAGTAGGAGGGTGTCTGTCGTTTGCATACCTCTCAGGTTAGTTGACAAAGCAAAAGTTTTCTGGAGCGAACCGACAACAGAATTATTTATAGCGCGTCCCGAACCAGCTCCGCCGCGCGCTCCACGTCCTCGCGGTTCACGTCCCAGTGCGTACAGAATCGAGCGACGTGGGTGTCGAACTGCGTTCCCAGCACACCCGTTTCCTCGCAGGCAGTAAGAAATTCGTCCGCCGTCAGTCCGGTTCGTTCGGTGTTGACGAGGACGATGTTCGTCTCGGGGGGTTGCACCGCGAGTCCGTCAACGTCGGCCAGTCCTTCGGCGAGGATGCGGGCGTTTTCGTAGTCGTCCGCGAGTCGTTCCACGTTGTCGAGTGCGAGCAGGCCCGGCCCCGCCACGACGCCGACCTGCCGCATTCCGCCGCCGAACAGTTTTCGCGTTCGTCTGGCGCGCGCGATGAACTCCTCGCTTCCGACGAGCATCGACCCGACCGGAGCACCCAGCCCCTTCGAGAGACAGAACATCACGGAGTCCACTTCCTCGGTGAACCGCGCTGGCGACACGTCGTGTGCGACGGCCGCGTTACAGACTCGTGCCCCATCCAAATGAGCCGGAATGCCGATTTCGTGGGCCGCCTCCGCGGCCGCGTCGATTTTTTCGGGATCGATGGCGACGCCGCCCTTGCTGTTGTGCGTGTTTTCGAGCGTCAACAGCCCGGTACCGGGTCGGTGGGCGTCCTCCTCGACGTAGCCGTCTCGTACCTGTTCGGGCGTCGGAACGCCTCGCTCGCCGCCGTCGAGCGTTCGCACCTGTAATCCCGCGTGCTGTGCGAGACCGCCGAGTTCCCACTTGTAGATGTGGCTCTCGCGCTCGACCAGCACCTCCTGTCCGCGGTCGGTGTGAACGCGCGCGGCGATTTGGTTACCCATCGTCCCCGTCGGAACGTAGAGCGCCGCTTCCATGCCCATTAGTTCCGCGGCGCGGGTTTCCAGTTCGTTCACCGTCGGGTCTTCACCGTACACATCGTCGCCAACGTCGGCGTCAGCGGCGGATTCGCGCATCTCGTCGCTCGGTTTCGTCACCGTGTCGCTCCGCAGGTCTATCATGTGCGACCGTTCCGCGCCAGCGACCAAATAATCGTGGGTGGCGAACAGGGTGCGTATCGAAAGCGGTTTCCGACATCCGTGGAATCCACCACCATGGATTCGCGCATTAGGAAACATGCGGAGATAATCGTCAATCATTCGCTCGAAGCCGAAGCGGGTGACATGGTCGTCATTCGTGCGCCGACCGTCGCGGACGACCTCACGATTGCGCTCTGTGAACTCCTCGGCGAACGGGGTGCGTTTCCGCTCGTTACTGCTGGGCGGCGCGACGAGAAACGCGCGGCATTTCTCAACGCAATCGACCCGGACGACTTAGAGACGTTCGACCACGAAATGGCACTCATCGAGGAAGCGGACGCGATTCTCCAAGTGCGAGCGCACGAGAACGCATCCGAGATGAGCGACGTCGATACCGAAACGCACTCCGCCTACAAACAGACCTATCAGCCGATTCAGAGCGAGATTCTATCGAAGACGTGGTGTCTCACGCAGTATCCGGCACCCGGAAGCGCACAACTCGCCGAGATGAGCACGCCGACCTACGAGGAGTTCGTCTACGACGCCGTGAACAAGGATTGGGACGAACAGCGCGAGTTCCAACAACAGATGGTCGAAATCCTCGACGCTGGCAACGAAGTTCGCATCGTGTCCGGCGAGACGACCGACCTCACGATGTCCATCACGGACATGAAAACCATCAACGACCAAGGGAAGACTAACCTGCCCGGCGGCGAGGTGTTCACCGCGCCCGTCCCCGACTCCGTCGAGGGCGAAGTGCTGTTCGACAAACCGCTGGTACATCAGGGCCACATCGTGGAGAACGTTTGGCTCGAATTCGAAGACGGAGAAATCATCGACTTCAGCGCCGAGAAGAACGAAGACGTTCTCGCTGGCGTCCTCGACACGGACGAGGGTGCCCGCCGACTCGGCGAACTCGGCATCGGCATGAACCGCGACATCGACCAGTTCTCCTCCAACATGCTGTTCGACGAGAAAATGGGCGACACCGTCCACCTCGCTGTCGGCATGGCCTACGACATCTGCGTGCCCGAGAGCCAAGAGGTAAACGAGAGTGCGGTTCACGTTGACATCATTATCGACATGAGCGAAGACTCGTTCATCGAAGTCGATGGGGAAGTCGTCCAGCGGAATGGGACGTTCCGCTTCGAAGACGGATTCGAGGAATAGTCTGACGAGTTCACGAGATTTTAAATACCAATACGCGGCCAGAACCAACGT
>CAYNQM010000193.1:0-5232 GCA_964399275.1 uncultured Haladaptatus sp. | reverse complement strand
ACTACTCCTCGAAAATCATCGACCCGATTCAGTCCCGGTGTGCCGTCTTCCGATTCGGTCCGATTCCGGACGATGCAGTCGCCCAGCGAATCCGCCACATCGCCGAGAAAGAGGGCATCGAGACGACCGATAACGGCGTCGACGCCCTCGTCTACGCAGCGGACGGCGACATGCGAAAAGCCATCAACGCCCTGCAAGCCGCCGCAGTCATGGGCGAACAGGTGGACGAAGAGGGCGTCTTCGTCATCACCAGCACGGCCCGCCCCGAAGATATCAAGGAGATGGTACAGGACGCACTTGACGGGGAATTCTCCTCTGCGCGCACCAAACTGGACGAACTGATTACGGAGCGTGGCATGGCTGGTGGCGACATCATCGACCAACTCCATCGGTCGGTTTGGGAGTTCGGTCTGGACGACAAAGATGCAGTGCGCGTCCTCGAACGAGTCGGCGAGGCCGACTACCGAATCACGGAAGGAGCGAACGAGCGCGTGCAACTCGAAGCGATGCTAGCCTCGCTGGCGCTCGACTGAAGATAGAGTCTCGTCCCCGAATAGGATTTAAGTATATTTGTGTCTTGCGGTCGGTATGTCCGCCACGCGAACGTTTTGACGGGTGGCGCACGCACCGGCGACTGCATGCCGAAGTCACTCTTCCCCGAACGAATCGAAACCGAACGATTGGTGCTCGAACGAATTTCTTCCGAGAACACCGACCTGTTCGAACTGTACGAACTCTGCTCGACCGACTCGTGGCAAACCGACGTTACCGAACACATGCCGTGGTTCCGGTTTCAGACGCTTTCGGACGTGGGGAAGTTCGTGGAACACGCCGAAAATCAGTGGCGCGAGCGTGACACAGCGCGGTACACCATCCGCCCGAAATCCGGCGAAGGCGGGGCGGGCGAACTCGCGGGCCTCACTGCGTTCGGCCCCGAGTGGGACGAACGACGGGCAGGGTCGGGCATCGTCCTCGCAAAGCGATTTTGGGGTCGAGGCTACGGTACCGAGCGCGCACGAGCGATGGTCGAACTGACCTTCGAACGCCTCGACTTGGACGCCTTCTACACCACCGTCGCGGACGGCAACGAGCGTTCGCGCCGGATGATTGAGTCCTACGTCGAGCGGTTCGGCGGTCGCCACGAGGGATTGCTTCGCCAGTACAAAGGCCGACCGTCCGGTGAGGTGACTGACCAGCACCGCTACACCATCACGCGTGAGGAGTACGAATCCGCGACGGTAGGAGGGGAGGACAAGTCCGCGACGGTAGGAGGGGAAGATAAGTCCGCGACAGGCTCACGCTAACGCGCCGATTTCGAACCGTTCATGCCGACAACGATGGATTAGCCGAAAAACGGTTGGCTGGTTTGACGGGGCGAAACGACGACGCAGGCCGTATGGGTAGGTACCCGAGAACGGTGAGAGACGCACGTATCAAATGTATCGATTGCAACGCTCCGGTCGTCCAGACCGTGGAAAACGCCTTCGTCTGTGTGGGCTGTGGCAAATCACCGATTAGTGGAAATTGACGGTCGGCACGAAATTGACCACGAATCGATCATCGTTGTAAACTGAACGTTAGTTTCAAACGTGTTTTTTACTGTTGGCTCTATTCACACGAGCATGGCTCGAATTGTCCTCGACACTGCGATTCTTCACATTATCGAACGCCCATGCCCAGAGGAAATTCGATGACGCCAGCCATCGAAACCGACGGGTTGACCAAACGATTCGACGACACGACAGTCGTTTCCGACCTCCAGCTCACCGTCCCCGAGAAATCCGTCTACGGATTTCTCGGCCCGAACGGGGCGGGAAAAACGACGACGATGCGGATGCTCACGACGCTCACCCGGCCAACGAGCGGCACCGCGCGAGTCGCCGGGCAGTCGATAGACGACCGCGATGCGGTCGTTTCCCGCATCGGATTTTTGCCGGAAGAGCCGCCACTGTACGACGAACTCACCGCCCGCGAGCAGTTGCGGTACGTCGCCGGACTGCGCGACGTGGATGCGGAGGATCGAATCAACACCCTACTCGACCGGTTCGACCTCACCGACGATGCGGACGAGCGCGTCAGCACCTACTCGAAAGGGATGAAACAGAAGACGGCGCTGATTCAGGCCATCCTCCACGAACCAGAACTCGTCTTCTTGGACGAACCGACATCCGGGTTAGACCCCCGCGCCGCGCGAACCGTGCGTGAACTCATCTCGGAACTCACCGACGACGGCATGACCGTCTTCCTTTCGACGCACATCCTTCCCGTGGTCGAAGAGCTCGCCGACACCGTCGGCGTGCTTCACGACGGTAATCTCGTCGCCGAGGACTCGCCCGAGCGACTCACCCACCGCGCGGAGAAAGAGCAGTCGCTCGAAGACGTGTTCCTCGACGTGACGAGCGAGGAAGAACCGATGGTGCCCCAATGAACTGGCCGAACCCCCGAAACAGTGCCAGCATCGCCCGAGTAGAATTCCGGCGAAGCATCCGCGCCATGTTGAAAAATCCCGTGCAGTTGTTGGGATTCGCCTTTTTCCTGCTCATCTTCGTCGGCGGACCGACGCTTGGTGGGTCCTACGTCGCCTACCGGTTCGGCGGCCAAATCGACCAACTTCCGGCTTCGTTCCCGCTCCTCGATTTCGCACGCGGCGGCCTCGCCATCGCGTGGCTTTCCGTTACTGTACTGGTGGTGGCGAGGGCGGTCGGAAAAACCGGCCGCATCGACCACGAGGCGGGAATGCTGACCACGGTTCCTGCCCGGGATGCGGTAGGTGGTCTCGTCCTCGCAGAGTTCGCTCGAATCGGTTCGATCGTGGGGCTTCCACTGCTCTCGATAAGCGCAGCGTGGAGCGTGGCGCTCGGGACACCAACTGCCTTCGTAACCATCGTCCTCGCAGTGCTAGGGCTGCTCACGACTGCGATTCTCGCGGGCCACATCGTTGGGCTACTCCTCAAAGTCGCATTCGCGCGGTCTGAACTGCTCGCACAGTACAAATCCGTCATCGCGGTTGCTGGATTCGCAGTCTACATGGCGGCTATCCTGTCGAACGCGCTCGGTCGCGTGATGGCGTCTCTCGGTGGCCTGTTGCAGGACGTGCCAACCGCGTGGCTCGGCGACGTGTTCATGCTCGGGATTCCGGGCATTTCCACCTCACTTCCCCGCGTCGGCGGTGCGGTTGCGTTCGTCGCGGTTTCGATTCCGGTGTTGCTGTCGCTCGACGTGCGCACCGCGACGTGGCTCTGGTACGGCGACCAAGTTCAAGTGGAGAACAAAAAATACGAAGCCGACGAGACGAACGCCGACTTCCTTGCCGGATTCGTTTCCCGTCCGACTCGAACCGTCACGGCGAACGTCTGGCGGCGGACGAAACGCTCGCCGCTTCGACTGCTCTACGTTGTCTACCCGATATTCTTCATCACCGCGCCGCTCCAAAGTGCGGTTCAAACGGGAATCGTCTCGGACTTTCTCGCGGTTTCCATCGCGCTCTACGGCGCGTGGGCAATCGGAGCAACGGCGCTCAATCCGTTGGGTGACGAGGGCGCGATGCTTCCGGTGACCATCACGTCAACCATTCGCGGCGGGGAGTTCGTTCGCGGCCACATCCTCGCGGTGACGTTAGTTGGGCTTCCCTTCGTCGTCGTCGGAACCGCAATTGCGGGCTTCATGAGTCCGCTTTCGCTCGAACGCTGGGTTGGATTGACGGTCGGAAGCGCCCTTCTCGGCGTCGCCGGAACCGTGGTCGCGCTCGCAATCGGCACCGTGTTTCCGCGGTTCAGTTCGGTTCGCGTGACGCGGAGCAGGCGCGTGGTCGTCCCGAGCAAATCGGCGTTCGTGCTCTACTCGATTCTGCTCGTGGCCGGATTTGCCGGGGTGGCGATGGCGACCATTCCGGTTGTGCCCGGAAGGGTCGCCGGGCTTGTGGCGTTCGTGACGGACTTCTTTGGATTCCGAATACTGCTCGACACCGCCGCCCTTCGAATCGTCGGCGGTGCGGTCGCCGTCTTCCTCGGCGTGGTCGCTCCACCCCTCGCGTATCGCTATGCGACACGGGCGTTCGACGGCTACGTTCTCGACTGATAGCGGCCTTGCGGAACTGTTTTACGCACCGATGGGCGTAGAACTACCAAGAATGAGCGAACTTGAGGAGGAGTACCGCCTCGATTATTTCGAGGAAAACGACTTCGTGCGAAAGGAGTGTCCCGAGTGTGGGGCACACTTCTGGACGCGCGACCACGACCGCAAAACGTGCGGTGAACCCCCATGCGAGGAGTACGGGTTCATCGACAACCCGAGTCTCGACGAGGAGTATTCCCTCTCGGAGATGCGGGAGGCATTTCTCTCGTTCTTCGAGAAACACGACCACGAGCGAATCGAACCCTACCCGGTGGCGGCGAACCGATGGCGCGACGACATGCTGCTCACCATCGCCTCCATCGCCGACTTCCAACCGCTGGTCACGTCGGGCCAGACGCCGCCTCCGGCCAACCCACTGACCATCAGCCAGCCCTGCATTCGAATGCAGGATATCGACAACGTGGGCAAGACGGGGCGACACACGATGGCCTTCGAGATGATGGCCCATCACGCCTTCAACGTCCGTGAGGACGCCGAGAAGGAGTACGCCTACGAGGGCGAAATCTACTGGAAAGACCAGACCGTCGCGTACTGCGACGAGTTCTTCGAGTCGATGGGCGCGAACCCCGAGGAGATAATCTACATCGAAGACCCGTGGGTCGGCGGCGGCAACGCCGGTCCCGCCATCGAGGTCATCTACCGAGGGGTCGAACTCGCCACGCTCGTCTTCATGTCGATGGAGCAAGACCCGGAAGGCGAGTACGAGATGAAAGACGGCAACCGCTACTCGAAGATGGACACCTACGTCGTGGACACCGGGTACGGTCTCGAACGCTGGACGTGGGTGAGTCAAGGGACGCCGACCGTCTACGAGGCCGTCTACCCCGACATGATAGACTTCCTCAAGGAGAACGTCGGAATCGACCACTCGGAGGAAGAAGAAGAACTCGTCCACCGCGCCGCGAAACTCGCTGGCCACATGGACATCGACGAGGCTGAGGACATGGAGGCCGCCCGCGACAACATCGCCGAGCAGTTGGACGTTTCGACCGCTCGACTCGTCGAACTCCTCGAACCGCTCGAGGACATCTACGCCATCGCCGACCACTGCCGCACGATGGCGTACATGTTCGGCGACGGCATCGTCCCCAGCAACGT
>CAYNQM010000192.1:0-5238 GCA_964399275.1 uncultured Haladaptatus sp. | reverse complement strand
TCTCCTCCTCGACGAAATCGACGTCCTCGACGGGGTCGTGGCTCCCCACCTCGACGGGTTCGCCCTCCTCGTTGGTCGCCCCCGAGGCGTCCACGACGTTGATGATCGCGTCGGCGTTCGTCAGCGCGTCGAGGCGCTGCTGGCCGAGTCCGCGCCCCTCGTGTGCGCCGGGGACGAGTCCGGCTACGTCGTACAGTTCGATGGAGACGTAGCGTTTCCCGTCGTGGCAGTGTTCGTTGCCGCATCGCTCGTCGCGTTCGAGGCAGGGGCAGTCGGTGCGGACGTAGCTCACTCCGCGATTCGCGTCGATGGTCGTGAAGGGGTAGTTGGCCACGTCCACCTCCGCCAGCGTCGCAGACTTGTAGAAGGTAGACTTTCCGGCGTTGGGTTTGCCCGCTAGCGCGATGGACATCATGCGTGTTTCTATCAGGGTGTCTTGGAACTACCTTTCGGTTTTCGGGGTACGGGGAGGGAGGATATGTTCAAGCTAATTCACTCATTCAATCCCGGCGCGCGGGAGTGAACGCAGTGAACGGCGCGCGAGGGACGAGTGAGCGATGTTCTCGTGAGCGACCGTCGGGAGCGAACGAGAACCCGGACGAGGTTCGCTCGGCCGGAGTGAACGAGGAGGGTGGGGAGGACGAGGTGCGATTTGCGGTATTTGGAGTCGGTAATAGCTAGCGACTGCTCGATTACGTCAATCACTCCTGCACCTCTGGTTCGTCCGTGTCGCTAGCTATTGCCGACTCCTATCAAAACCGCCACCGCCCCGCAGAGGCCACGCGCCTCCCCACCCTCCTCGCGCACCGAGGTAGTCGAGTGGGTCGAGTGGTTGGCCACAAAACGCTACCCCCATCCGAGCGTAGAGCGTGTGCCATGACGGCAGTGAAAATCATCAAAGTGCTCGGCACGTCCGAGGAATCGTGGGAAGACGCCGCCAGAGAAGCGGTCGAACAAGCCAGTCAGACGATCGAAGAAATCAGCGGTATCGAAGTCGAAGACTGGACGGCGGACGTTGAGAACGGTGAAATAACGGGATACAAAGCCACGGTCGAAGTCGCGTTCCCGGTGCGCCACGACCAGTAGGGGGTGGAGAGTAAATCCGGGGCGAGGACGACACAGCGAAATTGACAACTGATTTTTGTAAACTCGATTTGAACCGGCAGTTCCGTTACTCGTCGCTAGGTTCAATTCCGTGCGTCTCGAATTCGGAACTGCTTCGAATTCCACGCCGACAGCGACCAATGCGGCCCCCTCATAAATCGATAGCTAACAATGAGTTCGAATTCGTACCGCCCGAGCGTCTGTAACATCAGCCGGGAGCAACAGCGTCAGCGGTACACAGTCGCCGCAGTCGCGTTCGTCCTCGCGGCTGGCTACCTGCTCGTCTGGTATCTCTGGGCTCTGCCCGCGGTGGCGCTGTTCGGTCTGTTCATTCCGCTCGCTATCGGCATCGAGTGGCTGATTCAGGGATGGCTTCGGTTCTGCGTCTGGCTCGCACTGCGCAATCGCTACGATTTCACGCCGTCCGGCGAGCAGGGGCGGGTGTCCGACCCGACGAACCAGCAAGCGGACGAACTCTACGCCGCGAAGATTACCGCCGCCTCAATCGCCCTCTCGGCAGTTTTGACGGGGGTCTCCGTGGGGTTGGCCGCGTGGCTCGGCGTGTGAGTCGCCCAGTCGAAAAGTATCGTTCGACGACCGGCTACAACTTCACGGCCATCATCACTTCGTCAACGTACTCGCCGCCGATTTTGTAGTGGTCTTTGCGCACCGCCTCGGTTTCCCAGCCGTGGGCTTTCAGGAACTCGATGGCGTTCTGGTTGGTCGAGGGCGCGCTCTGGTAGACTTTCTCGTAGCCGTTCGAACCGGCCCACTCCAACCCGCGTTCGAGCAGGTGACTCCCGATTCCGTGCCCGGTGTACTCGTCTAAGACGCCGACCGTCAACTCGGCGGTGTGGCTGAGTTTGTCCAGTTCGGGCGCGTGGAGGTGCACCCACCCGACCACGTCGTCGTTCACTGTGGCGACGAAGAACATCCGCGATTCGAGTTCGTTGTGCCGGAGCAGGGCCTCCTGATGGTCGATTTCGTCGGCGACGGTTTCGGCGACGATGTAGGTTCCCTCCTCCGCGACCTGTCGAATCGCGCCGACGATACCCGTCAGGTCTTCCTGCCGGGCGGGACGGATGGAGAAGGACACGTTCTCGTCGATGAACTCCTCTTCCGCCCCGGTCTCCAGCGAAACGGTGAGAACGTCGTCGTCGTCCTCCGAGAGGTAGCCATCCCGACGGAGGATAGCGACGTGATGCCGGAATCCACCGGGGTCGATGCGGAGCGATTGCTGTACCTCGTCCGCGTCGGCCGTCCCGTGACGTTCCACGTATTCGTAAATGCGCTTCCGGTCTTCATGGCCGAACTCGAGTTTCTCGGAGAACTCCATGCACACTGTTACCACGTATCCCTACTTATTTTTATCGACGAATTGACTAGCCGGGTGAGAGGTTCGGTAACAGGTAAGATGATGAGTATTTTTCGTCACGGTTCGTAACCAACCCGGACGAGGTTCGCTCGTCCGGGTTGCGGGAGGAGACTGGGGAGGACGAGGGGCGTTTGCGGTATTTGAGTCGGCAGTAGCTAGCGATCTCTCAACTACGTCAGTCACTCCTGCTTCTCTGGTTAGGTCATGTGCTAGCTGATGCCGACTCCAAATGACCACAAACCGCCACAGCCCCGCAACCGCACCAGCCACACCCTTCTCAACCGATTCCTTCGTTCGCCGACGCTCACTTAGTCATCCCTCGCACGCTATCAGCAGGGGCCTCCGGAGGTGCACTCCTCAGCCCCGTGCCAGCGCGCCGAAGTGGTTCGTGGTGGTTCGATATAGTTCTCTGTTCGTCTGCCACTCAACTCTTGTACCTTCCCATCGTTCCCCGGTTGGGGGAGAGCATGGACTACAGCGAATTTATCGGACAGACACAGCACCGACTCCAGTTGGGGAAGCAAGGAAAGACGGTTCGGGCGATTCGCGCCACGCTGACGACACTCGGCGAGCGACTCCAACCCGGCGAAGCGAAAGACCTCGCCGGGCCGCTTCCGATGGAAATCGACTGGTATCTCGAACGCGCCGAGTCGGGCCAACGATTCCACTTCGACGAGTTCGTAGACCGCGTTGCGGAACGCGAAGGCATCGACAACCAGAAGGCGCTGTTTCACGCGAAAGGTGTGATATCGCTCCTCGCAGAAGTCGTTCCGGAGGGGGAGTTCGAACAGGTCAGAAATCAACTGCCGGACGAGTACGACCCGCTGTTCGAGCTCGTCGGAAACGAAAACGCGTTCAACTAACGTCGCGCCCGGCGCGCTTCGGGACTCGGGACGTGCGTTAGCAACTGCACGGTGTCGTGAATGTCGTGGGTCTTGATGACCAGTTCCGCGACCTCCCGCACCGTGAACTCCGTTTCTATGTCGCGGCCGTAACACCGCGCGTACAGCGCCAGCCAGTCGTTCAGGGCTTGCTCCAATTTCGTCATCTCCCACTCGTCGAATCGCGCGAACTCCCCGGTTCGACCTTCGACGTACACCGAGACGACTTCGCCGACTCCAGAGCGCAGGAACGACACCGCGCGCTTCTCATCCGGCGGGTTCGCGGGCGGGTCGAACGATTCTCGCTCCGCTCGCGCCCGTTCTGCGAGATCGGCGATTCGGTCGCGGTGCTCGGTCATCGGGTTATCCTTCCTTGAACTCGACGCCCTTGTTGCCGCGGGGGTGCTCCCACTCGGTTTCCGCGACGACGGCGCAGGTGCCACACTCGACGCAGGGTTGCGTGTCGAGGCTCACGATTTTCTCCGTGCTCCCGTTCGTCTGCACCGTCTCTTCGCGGTAACAACCGCCGCCGAAGTCCTTCGCGCTGACGGGGCACGCGGAGACCGCCGGGCCGCTGGCTTCGTAGGAGTCGTTTCGCAGACGGATGTGCGGGTTGCCAACGTCGGTGTCGTAGGTCAGGTCGCCGATTCGGTCGGCGAGACTCTTCGGTTCGACCTCGTTTTCTCCCCGGATTGGTTCCCCGAGTTCTTCCGCGATGACCGTCGGAAGCGTGACGTAGGGCGTCTTCGTGTCCGGGATCATCGAGGAGAGGAACGGCGAACTGTACAGTCGCTCCAGTTGCGACTCCATGACGCCCGAGCGAATCACCGACCGGCCAATCGACGACGAGAGCAGTTTGTCAGTGAGATTCGCTGCCTGTTCGTTCTCGCCGAGTTTGCCGAGGGTGCTGTACTGTTTCGGACGGAGTTTGTCCATCACGCCCTCGTCTTTCAGTTTCTTCTCGTAAAGTCGGCCCGCTCGCTCAGGAGCACCGCGCATCCGCGCCTCGGCGAAGGCCTCCGCGGCGAGCGCGCCCGCACTCACGGCGTGGTTCATTCCCTTGATAATCGGCCCTTGGGCCTGCATCTGGCCACCAGCGTCGCCGACGAGGACGAGTCGCCCGCGGTGTGGTGCAGGGTGGGCAACCTTTTTCGAATCGGGGACGAGTTTCGCGCTGTACTCGACTTCGTCGTAGTGGCCGTTCAGCCACTGGCCGAGCAGTGGATGCGTGAGCAGGTTGTCGAGCAGTTCGTGGGGTTCTGCCTCCTCCGCCACGAGACTGTCAAGGTGGAAGACGGTGCCAATCGAGAGCGAATCCTGATTCGTGTAGAGGAAACCACCGCCTCGAACGTCGCCGAACAGGTTGCCCGAGAAGAGATGTGCCGCGCCCGTGTTCGGGCCGACGTCGAAACGCTCGTCGATAACATCTTCGGGCATCTCGATGACGGCTTTAACACCTTGGAACCACTCGTCCGGTTCGTCCCAGTTCATCAGTCCCGCGTCGCGCGCGAGTTCGCTGTTCACGCCGTCCGCCGCGACGATGAAGTCCGCCGTGATTGGATCGAGTTCGTCGCAGGTGACGCCGACGATTTCCCCGCCCTCGCGGAGCAGGCCGTTCACTCGAACGCCGGTCAGCAGGCCGCCGCCCGTCTCGCTGGTCATCTCGTGGACTCGGTCGGCCAGCCACGAGTCCATCTTTCTGCGGAGCACCGCGTCGGCCCACTCCGTGTCGTGATCGTGGAGTCGGGTGATGTCGAAGGATTTCACCTTCTCGTCGGCCACGTTGTGGATGTTGTAGCTCGTAATCGGACGCTCTGCGGCCTCCTCGCGGAAGTCGGGAAAAAGCGAGTCGATGGTGTAGGGTGCCGACTCCTCGGC